>NZ_JADGMP010000015.1:0-350648 GCF_015549295.1 Cupriavidus sp. IK-TO18 | reverse complement strand
TTGTTTACAACCCCTGCAAAGAAAAATGCCGTTCAGACTTAACTGAACGGCATTAGCCCAACCGGGCGGCTTTCTTTCTTTTGGGGCTTGTTCAGCTCGGCAGCTTCCAGCCGTAGCGCACCGACACCAGCCGCATCGCGATGATCGCCAGCGCGCCGGTCATCAGCGCCGCCTCCTGCTGCACTTCCATCCAGGTCAGGCCGATGTAGATCCAGCAGCCGACGAAGGAGCAGGTCGCATAGGGCGAGCGGTCGCGCAGGATCATCGGCACTTCATTGCACAGCACGTCGCGCACCACGCCGCCGAACACCGACGAGATGATGCCCATCATTACCGCCACGGTCGGCGTCATCTGCCCCACCAGCGCCAGCGAGGTGCCGGTGACCGAGAACAGCCCCAGCCCGATCGCGTCGGCGACGATCAAGGCCCGGTCCGACGCCACGCGGCTGACCACGCGCAGCACGAATGACGCGCCAAACGACATCGCGAAGATCAGCAGCACATAGCCTTCATGCTCGACCCAGTAGAACGGGCGCCGGTCCAGCAGCACGTCGCGCAGCGTGCCGCCGCCAAAGGCCGTGGCGAACGCCACCACGAAGGTGCCGACCACGTCGAGCCGCTGCTTGCGCGCGTCGACCACGCCCGATACCGCGAAGGCGAGTACGCCGATGACCTCCATGATATGGAGGATCAGGGGCAGCCGCCCCATCAGCAATTCGAGCGGGAGATGCATCCGTGGCGCTGGTCAGGCCCGGCGCATCAGGGCTTCGGCTGGCGCAGCAGCACCATCAGCGCGCCGGCGCCACCTTCGGCCTCGCGCGCCTGCACGAAGGCGAGCACTTCCTCCTTCTGCACCAGCCAGCTGCGCACCTTGCCCTTGAGCACCGGCAGCTTGTCGGGCGAGCCCAGGCCCTTGCCGTGGATCACGCGCACGCAGCGCACGCCGTTGCGCACCGAGCGGCGCAGGAATTCGGCCAGCGCTTCGCGCGCCTCGTCGCTGCGCAGGCCGTGCAGGTCGACCTTGTCCTGCGGCACCCATTCGCCGCGGCGCAGCTTGCGAATCACGTCCATGCCGATGCCAGGCCGGCGGAACGACAGCGTCTCGTCGGTCTCCAGCAGGCTTTCGACATCGAACTCGTCGGACAGCGAGGCCTGCAGCACCGCCTGGTCGTTGCGCTGCGATTGCACCGGTACCGGCGCGGGTTTGCTGACGGGGTGGTGGGCGCGGTTGCGGTCGCGCAATTGGCTGACCTGGCCCACGCTGGCGCGAAACACGTCGGCTTCCTCGCGGGCGCGCTGCGCCGCCTGCTCGGCGGCCAGGCGCTCGGCTTCGCGCCGCTCGGCATCGGCCTTGAGGTTGTCGCGCAGGCTGGACAGGTCGTTCAGGCCGAAGCGCTGGGTCGGTCGGTCGGGTTTGCGGGCGCCTTGCGTCATGAAAAATCTCCGGGTACTCGCCGGGATTATATCGACTGGGGCAGGGCAGCCACGGAGGCTGCGGGGAAGGGGTGAACCGGCCGCGGTGGCCGGTTCGGAGAGGCGGGATTACTTCAGGGCTTCGACAAAACGCTGCGCATCCAGCGCGGCCATGCAGCCGGTGCCGGCGCTGGTGATTGCCTGGCGGTAGACGTGGTCCTGCACGTCGCCGGCGGCGAACACGCCCGGCACGCTGGTGGCGGTGGCGTCGCCCTGCAGTCCCGACTTGGTCACCAGGTAGCCGTTCTTCATTTCCAGCTGGCCGGCGAACAGGTCGGTATTGGGCTTGTGGCCAATGGCGATGAACACGCCCGCCAGCTTCAGGTCTTCGGTCTGGCCGGTCTTGGCGTTGCGGATGCGGATGCCGGTCACGCCCGAATCGTCGCCCAGCACTTCGTCCAGCACGTTGTCGTAGCGGATCTCGATGCGGCCTTCCTTTTCGCGCTGGAGCAGGCGGTCGACCAGGATCGGCTCGGCGCGGAAGCTGTCGCGGCGGTGGATCACGGTGACCTTGCTGGCGATGTGCGACAGGTACAGCGCTTCTTCCACGGCGGTGTTGCCGCCGCCGACCACGGCGACTTCCTGGTTCTTGTAGAAGAAGCCGTCGCAGGTGGCGCAGGCCGACACGCCGCGGCCCATGAAGGACTCTTCCGACGGCAGGCCCAGGTATTGGGCCGAGGCGCCGGTGGCGATGACGAGGGCGTCGCAGGTGTATTCGCCGGCGTCGCCGATCAGCGTGAAGGGGCGGGCCGGCTTGCCGTTTTCATCCACCAGCTTCGCGGTGTGGATGTGATCGAAGATGATTTCGGTCTTGAACTCTTCGGCATGCGCCAGCAGGCGCTGCATCAGCTCGGGACCCTGGACGCCCTTGGCATCGCCCGGCCAGTTCTCGACGTCCGTGGTGGTCATCAGCTGTCCGCCCTGGGCCAGTCCGGTGATCAGCACCGGCTGGAGGTTGGCGCGGGCCGCGTAGACCGCGGCGGTATAGCCGGCGGGACCAGAACCGAGAATCAGCACTTTTGCGTGTTTTGCCATGATGCGTTCCTGTGGCCGGTGCGGCATGATGCCCACCGGCATTGCTCGAAACCGACATTATAAGAGGAGCCGCATTTGCCCACTGTTGCAAATTCCAATGGGTGCGATAGCCGCCGCCCACGTTAAAATGGCCGCCACGATGCCCGTCAGTCACCTCGTCAGTTACCTCGTCAGTCCGCTGACTCAGGCCGACGGCGGCGCCAAACGCATCCGGAATCACCCTAAAAGAGTCCTATCCAGGCATGGCCCGAGCTACCACGACCACCCGCACCGATCCATCGGCCTTGCCATCCCGCATCGGCAAACTGCTGGGCGAGGTACGCTGGTTCCTGCTGCTGGCCGTCACGCTGGGTTTCCTGTGCGTGCTGGCCAGCTACAGCAAGACCGACCCCGGCTGGTCGCATGCGAACCAGGTCGCCGATATCCATAACCTGGGCGGCCGTGTCGGGGCCTGGGTGGCCGACGTGCTGTTCTTTATCTTCGGCTTCTCGGCTTACTGGTGGGCGGTGCTGCTGGTGCGGCGCTGCTGGCGCGGCTGGCGCACGCTGACGGCCGAGCTGCCCGAGCGCGCGGACGACCGCCAGCATCGCCAGGGCGTGACGGTGAGCTGGGTCGGCTTCGTGCTGACGCTGCTGTCCAGCATGGGGCTGGAGGCGATCCGCATGTACCCGCTGCGCGCCGCGCTGCCGCGCGCGCCGGGCGGGGTGCTGGGCGACACGCTGGGCGGCTGGATGCAGGTGGCGCTGGGCTTCACCGGGGCGACGCTGCTGCTGCTGCTGCTGTTCGCGATCGGGCTGTCGCTGTTCTTCCACTTCTCGTGGCTGTCGGTGGCCGAGCATATCGGCGGTTTCGTCGAGACCATGTTCCTGGGCTTCAAGGCACGCCGCGAGAGCAAGCAGGACCGCATCATCGGCGAGGCCGCCAAGGTCGAGCGCAAGGAAACCGTCGAGGTGCAGCGCGTGCGCATCGAAGAGGCACCGCCGGTGCAGATCGTGCGTCCGCAGGCCGTGCCCAAGCATGAGCGCGTGGAACGCGAGAAGCAGCAGCCGCTGTTTGCCGATATCCAGGACTCGGACCTGCCGCCGCTGTCGCTGCTCGACCCGATCCCGCCGCACCAGGAAACGGTCAGCGCCGAGACGCTGGAATTCACCTCGCGCCTGATCGAGAAGAAGCTCAAGGACTTTGGCGTGGAGGTCAAGGTGGTGGCGGCCTACCCGGGGCCAGTCATCACGCGCTACGAGATCGAGCCGGCCACCGGCGTCAAGGGCAGCCAGGTGGTCAACCTGGCGCGCGACCTGGCGCGTTCGCTGTCGCTGGTGTCGATCCGCGTGGTCGAGACCATCCCCGGCAAGAACTACATGGGCCTGGAGCTGCCGAATCCGAAGCGCCAGACCGTGCGCCTGTCGGAGATCCTGGGCTCGCAGGTCTACAACGAGAGCGCTTCCAGCCTGACCATGGCGCTGGGCAAGGACATCGCCGGCAAGCCGATGGTGGCCGACCTGGCCAAGATGCCGCACTGCATGGTCGCGGGCACCACGGGCTCGGGCAAGTCGGTGGGCATCAACGCGATGATCCTGTCGCTGCTGTACAAGGCCAAGCCTGAGAGCGTGAGGCTGATCCTGATCGACCCCAAGATGCTCGAAATGAGCGTCTACGAAGGCATTCCGCACCTGCTGTGCCCGGTGGTGACGGATATGCGCCAGGCCGGCAACGCGCTGAACTGGGCCGTCGGCGAGATGGAGCGGCGCTACAAGCTGATGAGCAAGCTGGGCGTGCGCAACCTGGCGGGCTACAACAAGAAGATCGACGAGGCCGCGGCCAGGGAAGAGAAGATCCCGAATCCATTCAGCCTGACCCCGGACGCGCCGGAGCCGCTGGACAAGCTGCCCACCATCGTCATCGTCATCGACGAGCTGGCCGACCTGATGATGGTGGTCGGCAAGAAGGTGGAAGAGCTGATCGCCCGCATCGCGCAGAAGGCGCGCGCCGCCGGCCTGCACCTGGTGCTGGCCACGCAGCGCCCGTCGGTGGATGTGATCACCGGCCTGATCAAGGCCAACGTGCCGACCCGCATTGCTTTCCAGGTCAGCAGCAAGATCGATTCGCGCACCATCCTCGACCAGCAGGGCGCCGAGACGCTGCTGGGCATGGGCGACATGCTGTACCTGGCGCCGGGCACCGGCTTGCCGGTGCGCGTGCATGGCGCTTTTGTCTCGGACGATGAAGTCCACCGCGTGGTGGAGAAGCTGAAGGAAGGCGGGGAAGCCAACTACATCGAGGGCATCCTCGAAGGCGGCCTGACGGACGATGGTGGCGGCGATGGCTTTGGCGGCGGCGCTGGTATCGGCGGTGGCGGCGGCGAGGCCGATCCGCTGTATGACCAGGCAGTGGAAGTGGTGCTGAAGAATCGCCGCGCGTCGATCTCGCTGGTGCAGCGCCACCTGCGCATCGGCTACAACCGCGCCGCGCGGCTGCTGGAGGATATGGAGAAGGCGGGGCTGGTTTCGGCCATGTCGGGCAATGGCAATCGCGACATCCTGGCGCAGGGCGGTGGCGCGGCTGCGCGGGATGATGAGTGACTAGCGGAGGCGGGCATTCAGGCTGGCCGTGGATTGCGCAGCCTGAGTGTGCTAGCGGCGCTTAAGCAGTAGGTCGAGCTTCGCGTTGACGTTGTCGACCTTGGCGTTGACGTTGTCGACCTTGGCGTTGACGTTGTCGACTTTCGCGTTGACGTTGTCGACCTTCGCGTTGACGTTGTCGACCTTCGCGTTGACGTTCCCTAGCTTGGCGTTGACGTTCTCTAACTTCTCGTTGAATTCTTCAAAGCCCTTTTCGACCCGCACCTCCAGGCGCTCGATGCGCGAATCAACTGCGTCCAGGCGACCCGTGAGGCGGCGGTCCATTTCGGTGATCCGAGAGGCGAGCGGACCGGTGGCCTTTTCGATCTTGTCCTGGGTGCTCTCATTCAGCCACGACATCACGGAAAAGACGAACGCTACACCGGCCAGAATGCCCGTGACTACCATGGCGGGATTAAAGGGCTTGGCAGCGGTCTTTTCCTGCCAGGCGTCGAGTTCAATCCTGACCTGGCGTGTCGCGATCCTCTTCATCTCGTCGCGGTCGAGACGCCTGGCGTCGTGCCGGAATGGCTGACGCCCGGCAGCAGGTTTGGCGTTGGTCATATTGCTGGCCCAGTGGATTTGGCCGCCTCCCGGCGAAGCAGCGAGCAAGAGGCGGCGTGGCGAGTGCTCTACGTACATGCACTGCATTGTCTTCCACGCCAAGTAAAGAAGCGTTTCGTCCTGATACGAGATTCGCTTTACGGGGTCCTTTACCGCAAATTGAGAGTTTTCGTGCCTGAGCCGGCGCAGTTCGCGCACCATCTGCCGTAATATCCGGTTACCCGCGAAGCAGGGGCGGCGCGGAATCCTGCACCAGCAGCTGGCTCTAACAAGACACGTTGACCGTGCAGTGGACTGCCTGTCAGACGCCGCACAGGGTCAACGCATTCGATAACAACCAGGATCCAAATCATGCGCAACCGCATCCTCGTGTCGGCCTGCGCCGCGCTGGCGATGTTTGCCATCCAGGCGCCGGCCCATGCCGCAGCTACCGACCAGCTGCAGAGCTTCGTCACCGGTGTGAAGAGCGCGCGCGGCGAGTTCACGCAGCGCCAGGTCAAGGGGCAGGGCGCCAACGTCAAGGTGACCGGCAACTCCAGCGGCACCTTCGTGTTTGCGCGCCCGGGCAAGTTCACCTGGCGCTATACCAAGCCCTACGAGCAACTGCTGCAGGCCGATGGCCAGACCCTGTACATCTACGACAAGGACCTGAACCAGGTCACCGAGCGCAAGCTTGATGCCGCGCTGGGTTCCAGTCCGGCCGCGATCCTGTTCGGCAGCAACGACCTGGAAAAGAACTTCGCCATCAAGAACGGCCCGACCCGGGATGGCGTGGAATGGCTGGAACTGACGCCCAAGGCCAAGGACACGCAGTTTGAGCGTATCGGCATTGGCTTCAAGGGCGGCAACCTCGAAGCGATGGAACTGCGCGACGCCTTCGGCAACACCACCTTGCTGACCTTCACGAACATGCAGAAGAACCCGCCGCTGGCGGCCGATGCATTCCGGTTCACGGTGCCCAAGGGCGCCGACGTGATGAAGCAATGAGGCCCGCCATGATCGCCAACTCAGCCATGGCCGTTCGCATCGTCGCTGCCCGCGGACGTTACGGCGCAGTGATCCTGGCGGGTGCCGGCGCGCTGGCGCTGGCGGCTTGCGCCAGCGTCGGCGGCGGCGCCAGCAAGTTCGATGTCGATTCCTTCCTGCGCGCGCCGGACACGGCGTTGCCCGAAGTGCTCGGCAACGCGGAGTTCCTGAAGTCCACGCGCGTGCCCGCATCGGAATGCGCGGCCATGCTGCAGTCCGCCAGCACCGGCGTGCTGGAAGACCTGCCGCCCAGCAGCAACGCGCGCGGCCCCGCCTGGCTGCTGCATCCCAAGGGCAAGCCCGAACAGGTCTGGTTAGTCGTCAGCGAGTCAGGCGGCGAACGGACGTGCCACGGTCCGTTGCCGGCCGACGCGATGAAGAGGCTGGCCAACCGCGCCAAAGGCTGATTGCGCCGGCTTCAGCGCTGATGCGTTGCGATTGGAACGCCGCCAGCGGACATGTGTCGAACCGTCCACATCCAAGCGGAAACAAAAAAGGAAGCGACATGCCTGCAATCCGAACCACAGTACATGCCCGTCGACTGCTCTGGCTGGCCGCGGGCGCGGCCTTGCTGGCCGGTTGCGCGACGCAGCCCAACGAGCCGGCACCAATGCCCGGCCCGCAAGGTGCGCGGGGCACCCCGGCCGGCTGTGCCGCCGACAAGGTTGCCGACGACACGCTGGTGGGCAAGAGCGAGACCGAGGCCGTCGGCCTGCTGCAAGGCTGTGCATGGCGGCTGGGCGAACGCGACGGGCAGCAGTTTCCCGGCACGATGGACTACAACCCCCAGCGCCGCACCCTCGGCATCAAGGCTGGCAAGGTTGCGTGGGTGCGGCGCGGCTGAAGCGATGTGCAAGCGCGTCCACATGGTGCGTCGGGCGCGCAATTATTGATTGCTCAACATGCGCCAACATGACAAAAATGTAATTTGACCGGCTGAACAAGAATCAATATTGTTTCTGGCTGTCCGGAATCCAATAACCGGGCAGTCCCGGGTGTCCCGGATGCTGGCGACTGCCCAACCATGCTGGGGAGCCATCCGCGTGAAGACCACTATCCGAACCTTGCTGCCGCGTGTCGCGGCGCTGGCCCTGCTGACGCTGCCGCTGGCGGCCGCCGCGCAGGAAAAGGTGCTGAACCTCTATACCGCACGGCACTACCAGACCGACGAGGCGCTGTACGCCAACTTCACCAAGCAGACCGGCATCAAGATCAACCGCATCGAAGGCCAGGAAGATCCGCTGCTTGAGCGCATCCGCAATGAGGGCGCCAACAGCCCGGCGGACGTCTTCATCACCGTCGATATCGGCCGCCTGTGGCGGGCCCAGCAGGCCGGCGTGTTTGCGCCGGTCAAGTCCAAGGTGCTGGAATCGCGCATTCCCGCCAACTACCGCGATCCGAACGGCGAGTGGTTCGGCTTCTCGGCGCGCGGCCGCGTGATCGCGTACAACAAGACCGCGGTCAAGGCCGGCGACATCGCCACCTACGAGGACCTGGCCGATCCCAAGTGGAAGGGCAAGGTGTGCACGCGTTCCAGCGGGCACGTCTACAACCTGTCGCTGGTGTCCAGCCTGATCGCGCACGACGGCGAGGCGCGCACCGAGCAATGGGCACGCGGCGTGGCAGCCAACCTGGCGCGCGCGCCCAAGGGCGGCGATACCGACCAGCTCAAGGCCGTGGCCGCGGGCGAGTGCGACGTGGCGATCTCCAACACCTACTACATCGCACGCCTGCTGAAGTCGACCAAGCCGGAAGACAAGGCCGTGGCCGACAAGCTGGGGGTGGTGTGGCCCAACCAGAGAAGCCAGGGCGTGCATATGAACATCTCCGGCGGCGGCATGCTGAAGCACGCGCCGAACAAGGAGGCCGCGGTCAAGTTCCTGGAATACCTGGCCAGCGACGATGCGCAGCGCTACTTTGCCGACGGCAACAATGAATGGCCGGTGGTGCAGGGCGTGAAGGTCAGCAATCCGGCGCTCGATTCGCTCGGCGAGTTCAAGGCCGACAGCATCAACGTGGCCGAGCTGGGCAAGTACCAGCCGCAGGCGCAGAAGCTGCTGGACCGCGCGGGCTTCAAGTAAGCCGCAGGTCAGGCCGGCCGTCCCTGCACGAGGGCGGCCGGCCGGTTCCGAGTTACAGCAGGAACCGCTTGTTGCCCTTCACCCCGGCCGGCTCGACCTTGCGGAACGTCAGCTTGACGCTGCTGTCGAGCCGCCGCCCGGCCTGGCGCCGGATCAGCGCGCGGTGCAGCAGGCCCTTGTGGCCGACCGTGCCTTCCGCATAGGGCTGGTTCCCGACCGTTCCCAGCGCCATTGCGGCCAGCGCCTGGTTGCGCTCCGCCGCACTCTTTTCCAGCAGATTGTCCAGCGCCATGCGGGCGCGCACCTGCGCGGCGAGCGCCGTGTCGCCGGGATTGGCGCGGGCACGCTCGGCGTCCCATGGCAACCGCACCTTGCCCGCCAGCCGGCGCAGCGCCGCGCGCAGTTCGGCGCCGTCCATGCGCGATTCCTGCACGATCCACACCGCATCATGGCGCACTGCCGCTTCGGCATCCGCCATGCGGCGTACCAGCGCGGGCTGCAGGCTGGGCGAGGTGAACTGGCGCCCGCGGCGGATGGCGTTGAGCGCGATACGGCGCACCTGCGGGTTGGCGTGGTCGGCAAGGTCGTCGATGATGCGCGCCGCGGTATCGGCGGATCCGATCATCTCGGCCAGTTGGCCGGCCAGCGAGATTTCTTCCACGCCGCTCAGCGTGTTGCGGCTGGCCAGCCGGTTCAGCTTGAACAACAGGATGTGGTATCGCAGCATACGCCCCCGTCAGGCATTCCGGCGGCAGGCGCGAAAGGATCCGGCGTGCCGCTGTTCTTGTCCCCGGGCGAGCGCCGGGCCATGAAAGGCTATCGGCGCGGCACGGCGGGACTTTAGCGGGCTACTGAGCGAGTGGGCTAGTGGGGCGGCTCAGCGCTGCGCCTCGCGCCGGATCGTGCGCGACAGCACGATCACCGGCAGCAGGCCGACGGCGACGATCACCAGCGACGCGGTCGCGGCTTCGGTCAGGCGTTCGTCGGCAGCGAGGTTGTACGCCTGCACGGCCAGCGTATCGAAGTTGAACGGCCGCATCACGAAGGTAGCCGGCAGCTCCTTCATCACATCGACAAAGACGATCAGCGCCGCCGTCAGCAGGCTGCCGCGCAGCATCGGGAAATGCACGCGCCGCAGCGTGGCGCCGGGGCCGTGGCCGAGGCTGCGCGCGGCGGCGTCCATGCTGGGCGTGATCTTGCCCAGGCCCGCATTGACCGTCTGCAGCGCTACGCCCAGGAAACGCACCAGCAGCGCATACACCAGCGCCGCGATGCCGCCGGTCAGCAGCAAACCGACCGACAGCCCGAACTGCTGCTGCAGCCATGCCGACAAGGCATTGTCGAAGCGCGCCACCGGCACCAGCACACCCACGGCGATGACCGACCCGGGCAGCGCATAGCCCATGCCGCAAAGCCGCGTCAGCCCGCGCATCAGCCACCCGCGCCGGCCGTTCGCGGCGCGTCCGGCGTAGCCGATCGCCAGCGCCACCAGCACGGCCGCCAGCGCCGTCGCGCTGGCCAGCAGGAAGCTGTTGCGCACCAGCCCGACAAAGCGCGGACCGAAATGGGCGTCGCCGTCGGTAAAGGCCATGCGGCACAGCATCAGCGCCGGCACCAGGAAGCCCAGCAGCACCGGCACGGCGCAGGCCGCCAGCGCGAGCCAGCCGCGCGTGCCGCCGAGCTTCCATGCCGCGGCGCGGCGCTGGTTGCCGTAGACCTGCGCCCGACCGCGGCTGGCGCGCTCCATCAGCAGGATCGCGGCGACGAACAGCAGCATGCATGCCGACAGCTGTGCCGCCGCATTCTTGTCGCCGAGCGAAAACCATGCACGGTAGATGCCGGTGGAAAACGTGGGGATGGCAAAGTACGCCACGGTGCCGAAGTCGGCCAGCGTTTCCATCATCGCCAGCGCGGTGCCGGCGACGATGCCGGGCCGGGCCAGCGGCAGCACCACGCGCCAGAGCCGGCTCCAGGTGCCGTGGCCGAGCAAGCGCGCGGCTTCGATCGTGTTCTGGGTCTGCTGCAGGAAGGCGGCGCGCGCCGTCAGGTAGACGTAGGGATACAGCACCAGCGAAAACAGCGCGATGGCGCCGCCCAGCGAGCGGATGTCCGGGAACCAGTAGTCGCGCGCCTTCCAGCCGGTCAGTTCGCGCAGCCAGCCTTGCACCGGCCCGGCGAACTGCAGCGCATCGGTGTAGGCGTAGGCGATCACATAGGCCGGCATCGCCATCGGCAGTACCAGCGCCCATTCCATCACGGCATGGCCTGGGAAGCGGTAGGTCGAGACCAGCCATGCGGTGGTCACGCCAAGCAGCAGCACGCCCGCGGCCACGCCCAGCAGCAGCCAGATGGTGTTGATCACATACTCTGCCAGCACCGTGTCGATCAGGTGGCGCCAGGTCTCGCCGGCGGGCAGCAGCACGGCCGAGGCGACCACCAGCACGGGCACGGCGATCAGCAGCGCCATCGCGAGCGTGGCCAGGGTCAGGGGGTGGAAGCGGCGGCGGCTGGGTAGGAGCATGCGGTGGATTCGATGGGAGCGCGCCCGGACAATGTGGCGCCGGCGCGGCAGCGGGCTGCCCCATTTTAGCAATGCCGGGCACTAGAGGGCCCGCGGCGCGACGCCACGTCCCTATAATGCGCACATGCGAACCGATTCCTATTCCCGATTACCCGAAGCCCAGGCACGCACGCGGCCGATGGCTCGCAGCGGCACCCACGAGGCTGCCGCCAGCGCCGCCGTCATCGAGGTCGACCGTATCCGGCATGCGTTCGGCCGGCAAGCGGTGGTCAAGGGCCTGTCGTTTGCGCTGGCGCGCGGCAACATCGCCTGCCTGCTGGGCCCCAGCGGCTGCGGCAAGACCACCGTGCTGCGCGCCATCGCCGGCTTCGAGCCGTTGCAGGACGGCCGCATTGTGCTGGACGGGAGGACCGTGTCGTCGTCGGACGCGCTGGTGCCGCCGGAGCAGCGCCGCATCGGCATGGTGTTCCAGGACTACGCGCTGTTCCCGCACCTGGACGTGGCCGCCAACGTCGGTTTCGGTCTGACCCGCGCCGGCCGTGCAGAGCGTGCGGAGCGGGTGGAAGAGGTGCTGCAGCTGGTCGGGCTTGCCGGCTCGGGCCGCAAGTATCCGCACGAGCTCTCGGGCGGCCAGCAGCAGCGGGTGGCGCTGGCGCGCGCACTGGCGCCGCGGCCCGAACTGCTGCTGCTCGACGAGCCGTTCTCCAACCTCGATGTCGATCTGCGCGAGCGCCTGAGCCTGGAAGTGCGCGCGATCCTGAAGGCACAAGGCACCACCGCCATCCTGGTTACGCATGACCAGTACGAGGCCTTTGCCATGGCCGACGAGATCGGCGTGATGCATGACGGCGTGATCGAGCAGTGGGGCAGTGCGCACGAGTTGTACCACCGCCCGGCGTCGCGCTTCGTCGCCGGCTTTATCGGGCAGGGGGTGCTGATGCCGGGGCACCTGCGCGGCGATGGGCGGATCGAAGTGGAGCTGGGCATGCTGCACCCGGCGGTGCCCCTGCAGCTGCCCGCGGATGCCCCGGTCGACGTGCTGGTACGTCCTGACGACATCGTCCACGACGACGCCAGCCCGATGCAGGCGGAGGTGATGCACAAGGCCTTCCGGGGCGCCGAGATCCTGTACACGCTGCGGCTGGCCAGCGGCGGCCGGGTGCTGGCGCTGGTGCCCTCGCACCACAACCACGCGGTGGGCGAGCGCATCGGCATCCGCGCGGAGATCGAGGACGTGGTCGCCTTTGCCGCCTAGCCCGGCACGCTGGCCCGGCACTAGGCGCGGCACCAGGCGCGGCACCAGGCGCGGCACCAAGCGCGGCGCGCCGATGGTCTACACTGTGGCGTTCTGCAATCGCAAGGTTTGATGACGTGGCGGACTCGCTGTTCTCCGATACCCCTGACCGTTCCCGGCAACCGCTGGCCGAGCGCCTGCGCCCACGCACCATCGACGAGGTGATCGGGCAGCAGCACCTGCTGGGCCCGGGCAAGCCGCTGCGCGTGGCGTTCGAGTCGGGCGAGCCGCATTCGATGATCCTGTGGGGCCCGCCCGGCGTGGGCAAGACCACGCTGGCGCGGCTGATGGCCGATGCCTTCGACGCCGAGTTCATCGCGCTGTCGGCGGTGCTGTCGGGCGTCAAGGACATCCGCGAGGCGGTGGAGCGCGCCGAACAGTTCCGCGCGCACGGGCGGCGCACGCTGGTGTTCGTCGACGAGGTGCACCGCTTCAACAAGAGCCAGCAGGATGCCTTCCTGCCGCACGTCGAGAGCGGGCTGTTCACCTTCATCGGCGCGACCACCGAGAATCCATCCTTCGAGGTCAACGGCGCCTTGCTGTCGCGCGCGGCGGTCTACGTGCTCAAGAGCCTGGACGATGCCGAGCTGACGCAGCTGGCCCTGCGCGCCAGCGAAGAGCTCGGCGGCATCGCGTGGCAGGACGAGGCGCTGCAGCTGATCGTGGCCTCGGCCGATGGCGACGGGCGCAAGCTGCTGAACAACATAGAGATCGTGGCGCGTGCCGCACGCACCGCCGGGGCCGCGCAGATCGATACCGCGCTGCTGGGCAGCGCGCTGTCGGAAAACCTGCGCCGCTTCGACAAGGGCGGCGATGCCTTCTACGACCAGATCAGCGCGCTGCACAAGTCGGTGCGCGGCTCGGACCCCGACGCCGCCCTGTACTGGTTCTGCCGCATGATCGACGGCGGCGCCGATCCGCGCTACCTGGCGCGGCGCATCGTGCGCATGGCGTGGGAAGACATCGGGCTGGCCGATCCCCGCGCCGCGCGCATCACGCTGGACGCGGCCGAGACCTATGAGCGGCTGGGCTCGCCTGAGGGTGAACTCGCATTGGGCCAGGCGCTGATCTACCTGGCCATCGCGCCCAAGTCCAATGCCGGCTACAACGCGTACAACGCGGCACGCGCCTTCGTCGGCAAGGACAAGTCGCGAGCGGTGCCGGTGCACCTGCGCAATGCGCCGACAAGGCTGATGAAGGAGCTTGGCTACGGCCATGCCTACCGCTACGCGCACGACGAGCCCGAAGGCTACGCCGCCGGCGAGCACTATTTTCCGGACGACCTGAAGGCGCAGGGCTGGTACCAGCCGGTGCCGCGCGGGCTGGAAGGCAAGATCGCCGAGAAGCTGCGCCACCTGCGCGAGCTGGACGACGCCTGGCATCGCGAGCAGCGCGCGGTCAAAGCGCGGGAGAAAGCTGGCAAGGACGGTGACAAGGGCGGCGGCAAGGACCAGTAGCTTCCGCAGGCCAGCGGCGTCTTCCGCCGCCAGTTCGCTCGTCCCGGCCCATGCGGGTGCAGTAAAATGGCGGGTCCGCCGGCATGTCGCTGGCCCTGCACTTCACCTCAAGCAACATGCTCGACATCCAGCTGTTCCGCAAAGACATCGACGCCGTGGCGCAACGCCTTGCCACGCGCGGCTTCCAACTCGACGTGGCGGCGTTCCAGGCACTCGAGGCCGAACGCAAGCAACTGCAGACGCAGACCGAGGAACTGCAGGCGCGCCGCAACAGCCTGTCCAAGCAGATCGGCATGCTCAAGGGCAAGGGCGAGGACGCCTCGGCCGTGATGGCCGAAGTCGGTGGCATCGGCGACACACTCAAGGCCTCGGCCGCGCGGCTCGACGAGATCCAGGCGCATCTGGCGGAGCTGATGTTGTCGATCCCCAACCTGCCGCACGAAAGCGTGCCGGTGGGCAATGACGAGACCCAGAACGTCGAAGTGCGCCGCGTGGGCGAGCCGCGCCAGTTCGACTTTGCCGTGCGCGACCACGTCGACGTGGGCGAAAAGCTGGGCCTGGATTTCGATACCGCGGTCAAGGTGACCGGCTCGCGCTTCTCGATGCTGCGCGGCGGCGTGGCGCGCATGAACCGCGCGCTGGTGCAGCTGATGCTCGACACCCATACGCAGGAACACGGCTATACCGAAATGTACGTGCCGTATATCGTCAACGCCGCGTCGATGCGCGGCACCGGCCAGTTGCCCAAGTTCGAGGAAGACCTGTTCAAGGTGCCGCGCAAGGTCGGCAGCGAGGAAGGCGAGCGCATCGAAAACTTCTACCTGATCCCGACCGCCGAGGTGCCGCTGACCAATATCGTGCGCGACGCCATCGTCGCCGGCGAGAAGCTGCCGCTGCGCTTCGTCGCGCATACGCCGTGCTTCCGCTCGGAAGCAGGTTCGTACGGCAAGGACACGCGCGGCATGATCCGCCAGCACCAGTTCGACAAGGTCGAGATGGTGCAGATCGTTCCGGCCGCGCAATCGTTCGACGCGCTGGAAGAACTGACCGGCCACGCCGAGGCGATCCTGAAGAAGCTGGAACTGCCGTTCCGCACCATCGTGCTGTGCACGGGGGACATGGGCTTCGGCAGCACCAAGACCTATGACCTCGAAGTGTGGATCCCCGCGCAGAATACCTACCGCGAGATCAGCTCGTGCTCGAACATGGGCGACTTCCAGGCGCGCCGCATGCAGGCACGCATGCGCGCGGGGCAGGGCAAGCCGGAGCTGGTGCACACGCTGAACGGCTCGGGCCTGGCCGTGGGCCGCACGCTGGTGGCCATCCTCGAGAACTACCAGAACGCCGACGGCTCGGTCACGGTGCCGGCCGCGCTGCAGCCTTACATGGGCGGCGTCACTCGCCTGGAACCGGAGCTGTAAAAAATCTGTTTCCGGCCTCTTGCGCTGGCTGGTGCGGTGTGGCTATAATCTCGGTTTCGCCACACGGCAAAGCAGTTACCGGAGAGGTGGCAGAGTGGTCGAATGTACCTGACTCGAAATCAGGCGTACCGGCGACGGTACCGTGGGTTCGAATCCCACCCTCTCCGCCATGACAAAAAGCTGTCGGTCTCGACCGCCGGCAGGCAACAACAGTGTAGTAAAACTCGGACCGATGCTCGCGGAAGTGAGCGTCGGTTTTGTTTTTTCCGGCGGTCGGTTTCATCGCTGCCAGCGCCTTGCGGTGCACTATCATGGCGATCCAGCGGACCGCCATGAACGAGGCCACCGATGACACAGCCATCCCCCACGCCTGCCGAATTCCACGGCGACCCCGCGGAACTTCCCGACGACCCCAATCTGATTGCCGGTATGCCGTACCGCCACCACAAGGGCGGTGCCTATGCGGTGGTCGGCATCGGACGCCTGGAGGCCGACCTCGCGCCGGCAGTCGTCTATCGCGCGCTGCGCGATCCCGCATTGCTCTGGGTGCGCCGCGCCGACGTGTTCAGCGAGCCCGTGGCGACGCCGCACGGAGAGGTGCCGCGCTTCGCTCCGGACTGGCCCGCGGCGCTGGCCTGCCTCGACTTCCTGCCGCGCAAGACGGTGCTGGATGTGCTGGGGCTGCATGACACGCCGTACCGGCACTACCACGGCCCCCGCCATATCCTGGAAATGTTCGAAGTCGCCCACGCGCGCGGCGTCGCGCTGGATCCGGCGCAGGCGCTGGCGGTGCTGTGCCACGACGCGGTCTATGTGCCGGGCTGCGAGCACAACGAATCGGCATCAGCTGCGTTGATCGAGACGATTGCACCGGCGCTGGAGCGCGCGGCGCTCGATCGTGCCGCGCAGATCGTGCGCGACACGCGCACGCATACGCCGACCATCGACGGCGCGGACAGCGTGCTCGATCTCGACCTGTTCCGGCTGGCCGCGCCTCCTGACGTATTCGATGCCCACAGCGCCGATGTCTTCGCGGAGAACCGCGCCATGCTGGCCGCGCGCACCGGCTTGCAGGGCGATGCGCTGCTGGCGGAGTTCGGGCGCCGGCGCGCGGCCTTCCTGGGCGAGCTGGCGCAGCGGCCGCGGCTGTTCCTGACGCCGCCCTTTGCCGACTGCGAGGCGCCCGCGCGCGCCAATATCGCGCGCATCGGCGGCGCGCAGGCTGCGCGTGCCTGAACTGCCGGCGCGCGTGGGCACGGTTGCCGATGCCTGGCTGACGCCCGGGACGGCGCTGGGTTTGCTCGGCCTGTTCACGCTCGCCACGGTGCTGCTGCTGTGCGTGGTGCCGCTGCTGGTGGCGCTGTTGCGCCCGCTGGTGCGCTGGCTCGACGGCATGCGCGTCTGGGGCGCCGGTGCCTTGTCGACGCGCGTGGCCGCACAGGATCGCCCGCGCCGCGTGAGCACGCTGACGCTGCGCGTGCTGGAACGCGATATCGCCGAATTGCTGCTGGTGCTCGTGGCCGGCGCCGCGCTGCTGGCTTGCGGGGCAGCGCTGTTCTGGCTCGCCGCCGAAATCGCGCAGGGCGACCAAGTGGTCCGTCTCGACCAGCTTGTGTTCGCGCAGGGGCGCGCATGGCGCCGCGACTGGCTCGATATCGCCATGGTCGCGGTGACCGAGCTGGGCGGTGCGCGCATCTCGGTCGCGGTCGGCGTGGCGGTGTTCGCGTGGCTGTGGTGGCTGCGCGCGTGGGTCACGGCGCTGTACTGGTCCGCGGCGCTGCTGGGCGCGCGCGCCTGCGTGATGGCGCTCAAGCTCGGCATGGCGCGGGTGCGGCCGGCCAGCATCTACAGCGGGCTGGAGTCGTATTCGTTTCCCAGCGGCCACGCCACCAGCAGCATGGTGACGTACGGTTTCCTGGCGTTCCTGCTGTGCCTGCGCCAGCCATGGCGCGTGCGCATCCCGGTGCTGGCGCTGACCGTGGTGGCGGTGGCGGCGATCGGGGTGTCGCGGCTGTACCTGGGCATGCACTGGCTGTCCGACGTGGCCGCGGGCTACGCGCTGGGACTGGCGTGGATCGCGTTGCTCGGCACTGCCTACCATACGCTCCATGTGCCGGCGCCACGGGATGCGGTGGCGCCGTGGCGGCTCGGCGCGGTGGCGGCAGCCGCGGTGGTGGTGGCGTTCGGCTACGTGGCCTGGTTCCGCATGCCGGATACGCTGGAGCGTTATCGGCAGGCAGGCGCGGTTACAGCTACGGTTGCTGCGCAGCAGGCTCTTCTGGCGCGGGCAGGCGCGATACCAGCAGCTGGTCGATCTTGTGATGGTCGATGTCCAGCACTTCAAAGCGATAGCCCGCCACGGTAATCGACTCGGATTTCTTCGGGATGCGCTTGAGCGCGTAGATCACGAGCCCGCCGGCGGTGTCGACATAGTCCTCGCCGGGCAGGGCATCGAGTTCCAGCGCTTTCTTCAGGTCCACCAGCGGCGTCAGGCCGTCGACCAGCCACGAGCTGTCGTCGCGGCGCACGATCTGCTCGTCTTCGCTGGAATAGAGGATGTCGCCCATCAGCGCGCCGACGATATCGTCGAGCGTGACGATGCCCACCACCAGCCCGTACTCGTTCATCACCACGGCAAAGTTCTGGTGCATCTCGCGGAAGCGCGTCAGTCCCTCGGACAGCGTCAGCGTGTCGGGGATCACCAGCACGTTCTTGTCATGGTGGCGGCCGATATTGCCGATCACCGCGGCGCTCTCGTCGGCCAGCAGCAGCTGCAGGATGTCCTTGGAATCGATATAGCCCTGCACATCGTCCAGGTCGTGCCCGCACACCGGGTATTGCGCATGCGGCTGGTTGACCAGCTTGCGCCGTACGCTGTCAGCGGGCTCGTCCAGGCTCAGCCAGACCACGTCGTCGCGCGGCGTCATGATCGCGGTGATGCCCTTGAAGCCGAGTTCGAACACGTTCTCGATCAGGTGCAGCTCATGCTTGTGCAGCACACCCGCCTCGGCGCCGGCATCGACCATGGCGGCGATGTCCTCGGTGGTGATCTGGTCGACCGGCTTGGTCGGCAGGCGCAGCAGCCGCAGCGCGGCATCGGCGGCGGCGTTGAAGACCCACACCAGTGGCTTGAGCACGCGCAGCAGCGTCAGCATCGGGTCGATCACGGCCAGCGCGCACGCTTCCGGGAATGTCATCGCGATGCGCTTGGGGATCAGGTCGGCAAACTGGATGAACAGCAGCGTCACGATCAGGAACGAGCCGATATTGGCCACGCGCTGCGCGTGGACCACCTGCATATACGGCGACAGCGTTTCCAGCAGCAGGTCGGACACGTGCTTCTCGCCGAGGATACCGGCGAGGATGGCCACGCTGTTGACGCCGATCTGCACGATGGTGAAGAAATTCCCTGGCTCTTCCTTGAGCAGCAGTACGCGCGTGGCGCGGCCATCGCCGCGCTCGGACAAGACCTGCAGCTTGGTGCGGCGTGCGGCGGTCAGCGCGATCTCGGAGATGGAGAAGAAGGCGCTGACCAGGACAAGGGCGGTCAGGGTCAGGACGAACATAGGCGGTGTGGCGCATGCGGCCAGCGAGTGCAGGCGGCTTGATGATGGTGCACCGCCTGTGAAGCTGTCAAATCGGCGCCGGCGCGGCCGTCATTCCAGTATGGCCGTGCGCACCCTGGCGCCGCCCGGCAGTGCGCCGTCCAGGCTGACCACCGGCGCTTCCAGCCGTTGCGGCAGCGTTGCTGCCAGTTCCTGCGCGGCCTGCGCAAACTGCACGCGCAGGTCGTCGGCCAGGCTGGAACCGGCGCGGTGGCTGGCGCGCAGCATCTGGATCTCGAACGGCAGTTCCGGCGCCACGTCATGCAGCGCGACATGGCCGGGATTGGCGCTGAGCGCGGTGTACTGGTCCAGCAGCGTCAGGCCAAGTCCGGCATCGACCAGCGCCAGCGCCAGCGAATAGGTCTGCACCTCCAGCGTCGAGCGCGGCTCGAGCGCGTGCCGCGCCAGCGTCTGGCGCACCAGCAGGCCGAGCGAGCTGTTGTCGTCATAGCCGATGAAGGGGCGATCCATCAGCCGCTGCATCGGCACCTGGCGGCGGCGTCCCGCGGCGGGCAGCGGCTGGCCGCGCGGCACCGCCAGCAACATGCGGCCGCTGGCCACCGGTTCGCTGGAAATGGCCTCGTGGCGCGGCGGCGAGAAGGCGAAACCCAGGTCGATCTGGTTGGCCAGCAGCGCGCCGACGATCTCGTCGGTATGGTGGGTCAGCACCTGCACCTGGGTGTCGGGGTGGCGCGCGCAGAAGCGCCGCACCGCCGGCACCAGCAGCGGGTTGGCCAGGCTCGGCGTGGCCGCCACGCGCAGGCGCCCGGCGCCCTTGTGGCGCAGGCTTTCCGAGACGCGGCGCACGCGCTCGATCTCGCCGTATAGCCTTTCGACATCGCCGTACAAGGCGTTGGCCTCGGGAGTCGGCTGCAGCCGCCCGCGCACGCGCTCGAACAGGCGGAAGCCGAGCGAGGCCTCGGCATGCTGCAGCACGCGCGTGACCACGGGCTGGGACACGTGCAGCAGGCGCGCGGCTTCGCTGACGGTGCCGGTCAGCATTACGGCGCGGAAAACCTCGATCTGGCGCAGGCGCATTGGCTTAGGGCGTCTGGAATTAGGGACGTCTGGAACGATAGGCACAGGCCATCCATAGCCTGAAGACATATTCTGGCACGTATTCGCATTGGGCAAGCCGGCCCCGCTGATCTACCCTCTGGCATCGGTCTTTTGATGCAACAAGGAAGTCAATGCGGGTAGTGATCGTGGGCGCCGGGGTGGTCGGCATGACAACGGCGTGGCGCCTGGCCCAGGACGGGCATGAGGTGACGGTGCTGGAACGGCACCAGGGTCCCGGCGAGGAAACCAGCTTTGCCAACGGCGGGCAGCTCAGCTACAGCTACGTGGCGCCGTTGGCCGGGCCGGGCGTGATGGGCAAGGTGCCGGGCTGGCTGCTGCGGCGCGATTCGCCGATGCGCTTCCGCCCGGTGGCCGATCCCGCGCAATGGCGCTGGCTGGCGGCCTTCATGGGCGCCTGCAATGCCGGCACCAGCGAGGCCACCACGCGCAAGCTGCTGCGCCTGGGCTTCTATTCGCGCGACCAGCTGCAGGCGTTCGTGGCGCAGCACGAGCACGAGGACAGCGGCTTCGGCTTCGATTTTGCGCGGCGCGGCAAGCTGGTAGTGCACCGCGACGAAGCGGCGTTCGCCTCGGCCTGCCGGCTGCTGGATTACCAGGCCAGCCTGGGCTGCGAGCAGCAGGCGCTGGACCGCGATGCCTGCGTCGCGCTGGAGCCCGCGCTGGCCGGCATCCGCGAAGAGATCGCCGGCGCCATTTATACGCCGAGCGAGGAGGTGGGCGACTGCCACCGCTTCTGCGTGTCGCTGGCACGGTTGCTGCAACACGGCGGCGGCCGCACTGGCGTGTCGCTGCGCTTCGGCACCGTGGTGCACGGACTGCAGCAGCAGGGCGGACGCGTGACCGGGGTGCGCACCGATGCCGGCGAGGTGCCGGCCGACGTGGTCGTGGTCGCGGGCGGCATCGGCAGCGTGCCGCTGCTGCGTCCGCTGGGTGTGCGGCCGATGCTGTGGCCGCTCAAGGGCTACAGCATCACCGTACCGCTGGCCAGTGGCGCGCGCGCCCCGCATATCAGCGTGACGGATTTCGCCAACAAGATCGTTTACGCGCGGATCGGCAATACACTGCGGGTGGCGGGCATGGCCGACCTGGTGCGCGGCGGCACCCGCATCGACCCGGAGCGGGTCGGCACGCTGGTGGCGCAGACGCGCGCCTTGTTCGACGGCATCGTGCCGGACCTGCCGCTGGCGCAGCTGCAGCCGTGGGCGGGCCTGCGCCCGGCCACGCCGGACGGGCTGCCGCTGATCGGGCCGTCGCGCGTGTCGGGCCTGTGGCTGAACCTGGGCCATGGCGCGCTGGGCTTCACGCTGGCGATGGGCAGCGCCGGCCTGCTGGCCGACCGGCTGGCGGGGCGGCGCCCGGCCCTCGACGCCGCGGATTTCGATGCCGCGCGCGCGTAGCGCAGCGGCATGAAGCAATGGTTCCTGCAGTACCCATGAGTTCGCATTACCGCATTACCTCGAGAAAACGAGCCTCAATGACCAAGCCCCACTACAAGGAGCGCGACATGAAACCATTGCACACCCGCCTTGCCACCCGACGTATGCTCGCGGCTGCCACGCTGTTGCTGGCCGCCGGCGCGGCCCAGGCTGCCGACGGCGACACGCTGAAGAAGATCAAGGACAGCGGCGTGATCTCGCTGGGCTACCGCGAATCGTCGATCCCGTTTTCGTACACCGACGGCAAGGAGGTGATGGGCTACTCGCACGAGATCCTGCTGCAGATCGTCGACAAGGTGAAGAGCGAGCTGAAGATGCCGAACCTGCAGGTGCGGCTGACGCCGATCACTTCGCAGAACCGCATCCCGCTGGTGCAGAACGGCACCATCGATATCGAGTGCG
The DNA here is from genome assembly GCF_015549295.1 of Cupriavidus sp. IK-TO18. Classification (NCBI taxonomy): domain Bacteria; kingdom Pseudomonadati; phylum Pseudomonadota; class Betaproteobacteria; order Burkholderiales; family Burkholderiaceae; genus Cupriavidus; species Cupriavidus sp. IK-TO18. Next base: position 328,635 of record NZ_JADGMP010000015.1, on the reverse strand, counting down.
GCAGCACCACCAATAACCTGGAGCGCCAGAAGCAGGTGGCGTTCTCCAACAGCCTGTTCGTCTACGGCATCAAGATGCTGACCAAGAAAGACTCGGGCGTGAAGGAGTTCACCGACCTGAAGGACCGCAACGTGGTCACCACCGCCGGCACCACCGGCGAGCGCCTGCTGGTCAAGATGAACGGCGAGAAGGCGATGAACATGAACCTGATCAGCACCAAGGACCATGGCCAGTCCTTCCTGATCCTGGAAAGCGGCCGCGCTGCGGCCTTCGTCATCGACGAGCCGCTGCTGTATGGCGAGCGCACCAAGGCCAAGAGCGCCGGCGACTGGATGGTGGTCGGCGCGCCGCTGCAGATCGAGAACTACGCCTGCATGTTCCGCAAGGACGACCCTTCGTTCAAGAAGCTGGCCGACGGCGTGATCGCCGACCTGCAGACCAGCGGCCGCGCGGAGAAGCTCTACAACAAGTGGTTCATGTCGCCGATCCCGCCCCGCAACATCAACATGAACTACCCGCTGTCGGCCGACATGAAGGCACTGTTCGCGGCGCCCAACGACAAGGCCTACCAGTAACGGCGAAGGGCATAGCCGCCGTGGCGGATGCATCGCCCCGGCGGTTATATAGCCATAATGAATCGTTATTTCGCCATCGATAGCGTTTGCGGTAGTGTAGAGCCCGATATAGGCTCATAGCAGCACAACCGGCCGGCAGCCTTCCACGAGAGGCCAGCCGGCGTTGCCTGCCCACTTACTGCCTATCCGCATCCACTGGAGAACATATGCGATCGATTCGTACTGGCTGGTTCAAGTCGCTGCTGGCGGCCTCGCTGATGGCGGGGGCCGGCCTGGCGGCCACCGCGGCCCATGCCGCCGACCTGCTCGACACCGTCAAGCAGGCCGGCGTGCTCAAGATCGGGCTGGAGGGCACGTACCCGCCGTTCGGCTTCCGCGGCGCCAAGAACGAGCTGGAAGGGTTTGACGTCGATGTCGCGCGCGCGGTCGCAGGCAAGCTGGGGGTCAAGCCCGAGTTCGTCACCACCGAATGGAGCGGCATCATTGCCGGACTGCAGGCAGGCAAGTTCGACGTGATCGTCAACCAGGTCAACGTCACGCCGCAGCGCCAGCAGGTGCTGGACTTTTCCACGCCCTACGTCTACTCGGATGCGCAGCTGATCCAGCGCAAGGACGACAAGCGCCAGTTCAAGTCGCTGGAAGACCTGAAGGGCCACAAGCTCGGCGTCAGCCTGGGCAGCAACTACAACGAGCTGGCCAAGTCGGTGGCCGGCATCGACGTCAAGACCTATCCCGGCGCGCCCGAGTACCTGCGCGACCTGGCGGCACAGCGCGTCGACGCCGCGCTGAATGACCGGCTCATGGTCGCCTACCTGGTCAAGACCGCCAACCTGCCGCTGCGGGCGGGCGCGATCGTGGCGGGCGCGACCACGCAGGTGGCCATCCCGTTCCGCAAGGACAATCCCAAGTTCGCGCAGGCCATCAACCACGCGCTGGAAGACCTGAGCAAGGACGGCACGCTTGGCAAGCTGTCGGTGAAGTGGTTTGGCACCGACGTGACCAAGCCCGCCGGCAAGCCGGTCAAGTAAGCCGGTCAACTAAGCGCATCAAGTAAGCGCATCAAGTAAGCGGATCAACTAAGCCGGCCCGCGAGGCGGGCGGTATCATGTCGCGGCGCGGCGGCCTGCAGGGCTGCCGCGCCGCTTTGTTTTATTACCTTCAGTCCGCCGCCACGCCCATGTCCGCTCTCCAGCTCGTCATCGATTCCCTGCCCGTGCTGCTGCAGGGCACGCTGCTGACCATCAAGTTCGCGTTGTGGTCGATGGTGTTCGGACTGGTGCTTGGCACCGTGGTCGCGCTGATGGGCATCAGCCACAGCCGCGCGCTCAAGGCGGTGGCGCGCGCCTACGTCAGCATCATGCGCGGCACGCCGCTGCTGGTGCAGATCTTCGTCGTGTACTACGGGCTGCCGGGCGTCGGCATCGCGCTGGAGCCCACGCCGGCCGGCGTGCTGACGCTGAGCCTGAACGTGGGGGCGTACCTGTCGGAAAGCATGCGCGGCGCCATCCTCGGCGTGGCGCGGGGCCAATGGCTGGCGGCGTACAGCCTGGGGCTGACGCCGGCGCAGGCGCTGCGCTACGTGGTGGGTCCGCAGGCGCTGCGGCTGGCGGTGCCGAGCCTGTCGAACAGCCTGATCAGCCTGATCAAGGATACGTCGCTGGTGTCGGTGATCACGGTGACCGAACTGCTGCGCACCGCGCAGGAGGTCATCGCGGCGACATACCAGCCGTTGCCGCTGTACCTGGCGGTGGCGGCGATCTACTGGGTGTTGAGCACCGGGCTGTCCGGGCTGCAGCATATGCTGGAGCGCAAGCTGTCGCTGCCGGGCAGGCACTGAGCCGCGCCGCTGCCAAAGCAAAAGAGCCAGCTCCGGAGAGCTGGCTCTTCTTTTCGGCAATGCGGGCCGTTGCCGGCCCGCGCGCTCAGCCCTGCGCGATGCGCCTGGCAATATGCCCCAGCGCCTCTTCCACCTGGTCCACCAGGACCAGGCACAGGTCGCCCGGCTTCAGGTGCGACAACGCGGTATCGATGGCCAGGAATTCGCCGCGGATTTCCTCGACCTGGCTGGTGCGCTGCGCGCCCTGCAGGCCTTCGCGCAGCAGCGCCAGCACCTCGCCGTCGGCACGGCCGCGCTGGCACTGGTCCTGGTACAGCACCACTTCGTCGAACACGCCGCCCAGGATCTGCGTCTGACGGCGGATGTCCTCGTCGCGGCGGTCGCCGGCACCGCTGATCACGACCACGCGGCGGCCGGCCGGCATGGTCTCGACCGCGTTGCACAATGCCTGGATCGCGTCCGGGTTGTGCCCGTAGTCGGCGATCAGAGTGGCGCCCTTGTAGTCGAACACGTTGAAGCGGCCGGGAGCCGTCGCGGCGTCATTGACGAAGGTGGCCAGGCCGCGGCGGATGATGGCCCAGTCGATGCCCAGCGCCCACGCCGAGGCGATCGACGACATCGCGTTCTCGACCTGGAAGCCGATGGTGCCGTTGCGCGTCAGCGGGATCTCCGCCAGCGCGATGCGCACCTGGGTATCGCCCTCCGACGCCACGATCTCGGCGCCGTCGACAAAGACCACGCGCTTGCCTTGCGCGCGGTGGGTGGCCATCGCCGGCTGGTTCGGATCGTGCGCGAAGAAGGTCACGCTGCCGGGGCAGGCGTCGGCCATGCGCACCACCATCGGGTCGCCGGCGTTGAGCACGGCCATGCCGTGCGGCGCGACGTTCTGCACGATCACGCTTTTGAGCACCGCCAGGTCTTCCACCGAATTGATGTACGACAGGCCCAGGTGGTCGCCTTCGCCGACGTTGGTCACCACGGCCACGTCGCAACGGTCGAAGGCCAGGCCTTCGCGCAGCAGGCCGCCACGCGCGGTTTCAAAAACGGCCGCGTCGACATCGGGGTGCAGCAGCACGTTGCGCGCGCTGCGCGGGCCGCTGCAGTCGCCGGTGTCGATGCGCTCGCCCTGGATATAGACGCCGTCGGTGCCGGTCATGCCCATGCGCAGGCCGCTGGTGGCCATGATATGGGTGATCAGGCGCACCGTCGTGGTCTTGCCGTTGGTGCCGGAGACGGCCACCACCGGGATGCGGCCATCGTCGCCATCGGAGAACATGGTCGAGATGATCGCCTCGCCCACCGCGCGGCCCTTGCCGTACGACGGCTGCAGGTGCATGCGCAGGCCCGGCGCGGCGTTGACCTCGACGATGCCGCCGGCCTGTTCCTCGAACGGCTTGAGCATGGTCTCGCACACGGCGTCGACGCCGGCGATGTCCAGGCCCACCATCTGCGCCGCGGCCACGGCGCGCGCGGCGATGTCCGGGTGGACGTCGTCGGTCACGTCGGTGGCGCTGCCGCCGGTGGACAGGTTGGCGTTGTTGCGCAGCACCACGCGCGTGCCCTTGGCCGGCACGGAGTCGGCGGTCAGGTTCTGCTTGGCCAGCACGGCCAGCGCGATATCGTCGAAGCGGATCTTGGTCAGCGAGGTGGCATGGCCTTCGCCGCGGCGCGGATCGCGGTTCACTTCCTCGACCAGCTGGCGCACGGTGTGCACGCCGTCGCCGGTCACTTGCGGCGGGTCGCGGCGTGCGGCCGCCACCAGCTGCTTGCCCACCACCAGCAGGCGGAAGTCATGGCCGGGGATGTAGCGCTCGACGATCACGTCGGAACTGATGTCCGAGGCGACCTCGTAGGCCGTCATCACTTCCTCGCGGGTGCGGATCCGCACCGCCACGCCCTTGCCCTGGTTGCCGTCACGCGGCTTGACCACCACCGGGGCGTCGATTTCCTGCGCGGCGGCCCAGGCTTGCTCGGCGCTGCGCACCGAGCGGCCCAGCGGCACCGGCACGCCGGCGGCGTGCAGCAGGCTCTTGGTCAGTTCCTTGTCCTGCGCGATCGATTCGGCCACGGCGCTGGTGCGGTCGGTCTCGGCGGCCTGGATGCGGCGCTGCTTGCTGCCCCAGCCGAACTGCACCATCGAGCCCTGCGTCAGGCGCCGGTAGGGGATGCCACGCGCCACGCCGGCGTAGACGATCGAGCCGGTGCTGGGCCCCAGGCGCACGTCTTCGTCCAGGTCGCGCAGGCGATGCAGCGCGTCGGCCAGGTCGAAGGCGGAGTCGTCGCGCGCGGCCAGGCACAGGGCCTCGGCCAGCCCGAACGCGAGCCGGCCGACTTCTTCCTCGCTGTACTGCACGATCACCTGGTAGGTGCCGGGCTCCACCGTCTGCGCGGTGCGGCTGAACGTGACCGGGCAGCCGGCGGCCGCCTGCAGGCGCAACGCGGCGACTTCCAGCACGTGCGCGAGCGAGAGCTCGCCCGATTCCTCGTCTGGGCGCAGCGGCCCGATCTCGGGAAAGCGCGCGCGCAGCCGGTCTTCGAAGCCGGGCAGGTCCGACAGCATGTCGGCGGTGTCCTGGCAGGCCACGATGGCTTCAATGGCGGTGTGGCGGCACCACAGGTTCGGGCCCCGCAGGGCCCGGATACGGGAGACTTCCATGGAACGGTTCCGTGTCTTCTATGCGCTGTGTTCGGGCGCCGCGTCAGGCGCGGCGCGCAGGCTGGCCCATCCAGTGGTGCACCAGGTCGACGGTGGCCGCGGTGGCGGCCTCGTCGCACTGCAGCACCAGCAGGTCGCCCGGCACCAGCTGGCCGAGCGCGGTCTCGATGGCATTGGCACGTGCGCCTTCGTCGATGATCTTGGTCACGCGGCGGCCTTCGTACAGCCCTTGCTTGAGCAGCGCGCGCGCCTCGGCATCGGGCAGGTCGCGCTTGACGCTGCGGTCTTCGCACAGGAAGACGCGGTCGAAATGCTGGCCCAGCACCTTGCCCTGGCGCACCAGGTCTTCATCGCGGCGCTGCACGCCGGCGCCGTAGACGACCATGCGGCGTTCGGACGGGAAGCGGTCCAGCGCGGCCGCCAGCGCTTCCAGCGCGGGCGCGTTGTGGGCGTCGTCGACGACCACGGTGGCGCCGTTGCGCTCGAACAGCGTGAAACGGCCAGGCACGTCGACCTGGCCGACGTCGAACGTCACCACGCCGGCGCGGATCAGGTCGTTGGAGATGCCCAGCGCCCAGCCCGCGGCGACGGCCGCCAGCACGTTCTCGACCTGGAACGCCACGCGGCCGGCGTAGGTCAGCGGCACCGCGGCCACGTCGACCAGCGGCGTTTCCTTGCTGCCGACGGCCAGCACGATCTTGCCTTCGCGCACATACACCGCGCGCTTGCCTGCGGCGCGATGCGACATGATCGCGGGCAGCTCGGGCGTCAGGCCGAAGAAGATCACGTCGCCGTCGCACAGCTCGGCCATCTCGACCAGCCGCTCGTCGCGCGCATTCAGCACCGCGGCGCCATCCTTGAGCACCACGTCGACCTGCGTGCGCAGCACGTTGTACATGCGGTCCTCGTCCTCGACGTAGTAGTCGCCGAGGTGGTCGGGCTGGTCGAAGTTGGTGACCACGCCGACCTGGCAGCGGTCATAGACCAGGCCTTCGGACAGGATGCTGCCGCTGTCGTTCTCGAACACGGCGGCCTCGACCGCGCGGTTCATCAGGATGCGGTGGCCGGCGTCCCAGTTGGCGCGGTCGCCGCCCTGCACCAGGCGGCGGTCCAGGAACAGGCCGTCGCTGCTGGCCAGGCCGGTTTGCTTGCCCGACAGCTGCAGCAGGCGCGCGACCAGGCGCGCCACCACGGTCTTGCCGTTGGTGCCGGTCACGCCGACCACCGGGATGCGCCCGCAGTCGTCCTGCTCGGACTCGGGGAACAGGTGGTTGACGATGGCGCGGCCAACCGGACGCGGCGTGCCTTCGGCCGGCTTGATGTGCATCAGCAGGCCCGGACCGGCGTTGACCTCGACGATGGCGCCGCGCTGTTCGGCCAGCGGGCGCGAGATGTCCTCGGCCACCAGGTCCACGCCGGCGATGTCCAGTCCGACCACACGCGCGGCCAGCGATGCATGCGCGGCCACGCTCGGGTGGACGCGGTCGGTCACGTCGAAGGCGACGTTGCCGTTGCGCTGGATCAGCACGGTGCGGCCTTCCGCCGGCACCGAGCTGCCATCCATGCCCTGGCGCTTGAGCTCCAGCCGCGCGGCGGCATCCAGGCGCACGCGGTTCAGCGGGTGATCTTCGGTGCTGCCGCGCCGCGGATCGGAATTGATCTGCAGCTCGATCAGCTCGTCGATGGTGGACTTGCCGTCGCCGACCACGCAGGCGGTCTCGCCCATCGCGGCGGCAACCATGCGGCCGCCCACCACCAGCAGGCGGTGTTCGTTGCCGGGGATGAAGCGCTCGACGATGACGCCGCTGCCTTCGCCCAGCGCCACGGCGTAGGCAGTCTCGACTTCCTCGCGGGTGACCAGGTTGGTAAAGACGCCGCGGCCGTGGTTGCCGTCGTAGGGCTTCACCACCACCGGCACGCCGATGTCTTCGGCGGCGTCCCAGGCGTCCTGCGGCGAGTCGACCATGCGGCCTTCCGGCACCGGCACGCCGCACGACTCCAGCAGGCTCTTGGTCAGGTCCTTGTCGCGCGAGATGCTTTCGCCGATGGCGCTGGTGCGGTCGGTCTCGGCCGTCCAGATGCGGCGCTGGCGCGCGCCATAGCCCAGCTGGACCAGGTTGCCGTCCGACAGGCGGATGGCGGGGATGTCCCGGTCGTCGGCGGCATCGACGATGCATGCGGTGCTGGGGCCGAGGCAGTGCTCGTCGACCAGGCGGCGCAGGTTGTCCACGGCGGCGGGGACGTCGAAGGGACGGTCCTCGATCGCGGCCATGACCAGGTCGCGCGCGCTGAACAGGGCGGCGCGGGTGACTTCTTCGTGCCAGGCACGGACGATCACCTTATACACGCCGCGCACCGGAGTCTCGCGCGCCTTGCCGAAGCCGCCGGGCATGCCCGCCAGGTTCTGCAGCTCAAGCGTCACGTGTTCCAGGATATGGCCGGGCCAGGTGCCTTCCTTCAGGCGCTGCAGGAAGCCGCCGCGCTCGCCGATGCTGCAGCGATGCTCGATCAGCGAGGGCAGCCATGCCGACAGGCGCTCGTAGAACCCCGGAATCGTGTTGGAGGGAAAGTCCTCCAGTTCCCCGATATCGACCCATGCCTCCAGCACGGGCCGATATGTCCACATATTCGGGCCGCGCAGCGACATGACATCGAAAATCTCAATGTCCTTCTTTTTCATTGAATTTGCTTGAGGCAGTGGGCGGAACGCCCGAGAAATGGAAGCCTAACCTTTCAATAACGTTACAGCTTAGTACAGGTTGACTTTCTTCGATTAAAAGTGTTTGTGCAGTGCATCAGGGCAACCCGCGGGTTCGCTGTTATTTACGTCGTTATGTATACTGCGGGCGAATTCACGGGCAGCCAGTGGGCGCCCGGCCTAAATTTGTTTCAAGTTATGTCCTTTTCCCCTGGACGCTGCATGCTGCGCCATCCATGACCCAGTCCTCCCTGCCTGCCCTCAACACCTTCCCCGCCGACGAGCCGTGGCGTGCCGAATCCGGAACGTGGCTCCGTCCCGGCGAAAACGTCCTGGCCGGACTGGTGCTGGACCTCGACGCGAGGCTGCATTTTACCCAAGGGTGGCTGGTTGTGACGGACCAGCGCATCGTTGCCCGCCCGCCAGGTGAAAAAAATGTGCGGGAATGGAACATCTCGCCCGAACTGCGCCTTTCCCATACCGATCATGCGGGGGTCGGCACCCTCGAACTGGCCGGCCCAAAGGGTCGGCTGGCCAGCTGGCGATATACGCTTGGTTACAATCCTGCCGCGCTGCGGCTGGCCGACCAGTTCGAGATGCGCCGCGATGCCACCTCCGCTACCGAAATTGGCGAGCCTGGCGAAGTCGCGTGCCCGACCTGCAAGGCGCCGCTGCCCCCGGATGAAGAGGAGTGCCCGCAGTGCAACCGCGAGCTGGAAACGCCACCGTCGACCTGGGCGCTACTGCGCCTGTGGCGCTTTGCCCGGCCCTACCGCTGGCAGCTGCTGGCCGGTTTCCTGCTGACGGTGCTGTCCACCGGCGCCACGCTGGTACCGCCGTACCTGACCATGCCGCTGATGGACAAGGTGCTGATTCCGTACCAGAACGGGGTACCGATCGATTACGACCGCGTGCGCATGTACCTGGGGGGCCTGCTTGGCGCCGCGCTGGTGGCATGGAGCCTGGGATGGGCGCGTACCTATCTGCTGGCACGCGTGTCGGAGCGCATCGGTGCGGATCTGCGCACAACGACCTACGAACATCTGCTTAAGCTGTCGCTGGAATATTTCGGTGGCAAGCGCACCGGCGACCTGATGGCGCGCATCGGCTCGGAAAGCGACCGCATCTGCGTGTTCCTGTCCCTGCACCTGCTGGACTTCGCCACCGACGTGCTGATGATCGTGATGACGGCCGTGATCCTGGTCTCGATCAACCCGTGGCTGGCACTGGTGACGCTGGTGCCGCTGCCGTTCATCGCCTGGATGATCCACCTGGTGCGTGACCGCCTGCGGCACGGCTTCGAGAAGATCGACCGTATCTGGTCGGAGATCACCAACGTGCTGGCCGACACCATCCCCGGTATCCGGGTGGTCAAGGCCTTCGCGCAGGAAAAGCGCGAAGTGACGCGCTTCCGCGAGGCCAACAAGCACAACCTGGCCATCAACGACCGCGTCAACGCGGTATGGTCGCTGTTCACGCCGACCGTGACCCTGCTGACCGAGATCGGGCTGCTGATCGTATGGGTGTTCGGCATCTGGCAGGTATCGCACAGCGCCATCACCGTGGGCGTGCTGGTTGCCTTCCTGACCTATATCAGCCGCTTCTATACGCGCCTCGATTCGATGAGCCGCATCGTTTCGGTGACGCAGAAGGCCGCGGCGGGGGCCAAGCGGATCTTCGACATCCTCGACCACGTCTCGAGCGTGCCGGAGCCGGTGCGTCCGACCAAGCTCGACAAGGTCGAAGGCGCCATCGACATGCGCGACCTGGGCTTCCGCTACGGCAACCGGGCGGTGATCCGCGGGCTGGACCTGTCGATCGCACCGGGCGAGATGATCGGGCTGGTCGGGCACAGCGGCTCGGGCAAGAGCACGCTGGTCAACCTGATCTGTCGCTTCTACGATGTTTCCGAGGGGGCGATCCGTGTCGACGGCGTCGACATCCGCTCGCTGCCGGTGTCCGAGTACCGCCGCCATATCGGCCTGGTGTTGCAGGAGCCGTTCCTGTTCTTCGGCACCATCGCCGACAACATTGCCTACGGCAAGCCGGATGCCACGCGCGAGGAGATCATCGCTGCCGCGCGCGCCGCGCATGCGCACGAGTTCATCCTGCGCCTGCCGCACGGCTACGACTCGCTGGTAGGGGAGCGCGGCCAGGCGCTGTCGGGTGGCGAACGCCAGCGCATCTCGATCGCGCGTGCGCTGCTGATCAACCCGCGCATCCTGATCATGGACGAGGCGACGTCATCGGTGGACACGCAGACCGAGAAGGAAATCCAGAAGGCGCTCGACAACCTGGTGCAAGGCCGCACCACCATCGCCATCGCGCACCGCCTGTCGACGCTGCGCAAGGCCGACCGCCTGGTGGTGATGGACCGCGGCAAGATCGTCGAAGTCGGCAGCCACGACGAACTGCTGTTGCGCGAGGGCGCTTACTTCAAGCTGTACCAGGCGCAGGCGCGTAACGTCGATACCGAGGATGACGACGAGCGCGAAGCCGTGACCGAACTGCCGGAGGTGGCCAATGCCCACTGATATGACCTGGGCGGACACCAATGCCGCAGCCAGCGCGGCCTTCACGCTGTCGCGCAATCCGTTTGGCCGCCTGACGCTGAACCATGGCGACGGCACGATCTATGAAGGGGTGGTGCCGGTGCGGGCCTTTCCGATCTCCGCGCCGCAAGGCGGCATCGGCATGATGAGCGCCGATGGGCACGAGGTGGTGTGGATTCCGCGGCTTGAGGCCCTTCCCGCCAACGAGCGCAGGATGATCGAAGAAGAACTCGCATCGCGCGAGTTCATGCCGGAGATCGAGCGCATCGTTGAGGTGTCGACCTTTGCCACGCCGAGCGTATGGACCGTGCAGACTGATCGCGGGCGTACCTCTCTCGTGCTGCGCGGGGAAGAAGCGATCCGTCGCCTGTCAGGCAACACGCTGATGGTGTCCGACAGCCACGGCATTCATTACCTGATCCGTGACCTGATGGCGCTGGACAAGCACAGCCGCAAGCTGCTGGACCGGTTCCTTTGACGGCAGGCTGGCGACGCAGCGTTTCGTTTACTGGTAGTCGAGCGTAAATATCATGGCGCTCGACACGCTGCCAGGCGATGGCGCGCCCCCCAGCGAGACATAGCGCGCACCGAAGCGGTAGGTGGAAGGCACGTTGGCGGCAACGTTGCCCATGGCATTCCGTACTTGCAGCGGCACGGGCGCGCTGCCGATGGCGTCGACGATCTGCACGCCCACGTTGCTGGCCACGCCGCCCGTGCCGGCGCCAGCGATGCCGAGGATGCCATTGGGTGCCGACTGCACCGGCGTGCTCCCCCCGCCGTCCAGTGTCAGGCCGACGATGGCAGCCCCGCTGCAGGTCAGTTGGATCGAGAAGGGTGTATTACCGGCGGCGCCTTGTGTGGCCAGCGTGCGGGCGCTGACATTGGGCAACGTCACCACGGCGGGGTAGTTGACTGTGCAGGCAATCTCACGTGGCGAGGCATTGCCCGAAAAGCCGATGTAGTTGACGTAGCCGCCACCGAGCGCGCCTGAAAGCGAGCCTTGGTACACGCCGAAGCCAAAGCGTGTCTGGGTTGGGTCAAGATCGCCGCCTGCGATTGGGCCCGTCTTGACGAACTCAACCGATACCGATACGGAATAGGTCAAGTCGTTATTCAGGCTGCCAAGGTTGGCCGTCCGCGTATCGCAGTTGATGCCTTTCGCATTGGTCATCGGCTGCCCTGCGGCGTTGCGCAAGCGGATGCCGATGCCGGCCACACCGGTCGAATAGACGCCAGGCATGACTTCACTGCCTGATCCGTAGTAGCAGGAGATGATGGGCGCGCCGGCTACCACGGCAGGCGGTTTCTCGGTACAGGCGCCGGTGAATGTGTAGTAGCGCGTCGTGCCGGGAATGGTGCTCCCCACCGGCAGGTTAACCGCTACCGCCATGTTGTTCATGGTCTGGAGGTAGGGCATGGCAGGCGTGGCAGTGCAGTCGGCATGAGCGAGGCTCGGGGCTGCCAGGCAGGCGGCGAGCATTAGCCCGCGTTTGAGCGCACGGAGCAGGCGAGCGGCGATGGGTAGGGCTATGTGCATAGGTGTCGGCAGTAGCGGAGGCCGGCTGTGACCGCGCGAAGTTCGGGTTCGCTGCAGTCGGCGCTGCCTTGCGGTTGAAGGACGAGCCAACTTTAGTCGTACCGCTCTGTGCCCATGACCGGAAAATTCCGAATGCGTTAGGAAAATTTCGGCAGTTGCGGCGCCCAGGCTGACAATGTCACCGCTGCTCAGCAGCTTGCGGACACGAAAAACGGGCCACGGCGGCCCGTTGATGCAATACCCGTGCCCTGCGCGGGCAGGACTAATGCAACATCTCCGACGAGTCGTCGTCCTCGTCCCAATCATCGTGCATCATCGGCGCATCTGGCGCCATGTCGAAGACCATGGAGTGGTAGCGTACGCTGAACCACTCCCGGAACATCTCCAGCGTCAGGGTCTCGGGCCATAGCGAATCGTCGAACCATTCGCCCAGCATGAATTCGAAGAACTCCTGCCAGCGCTTCTCGACCCAGTGGACCGCGTTGGCGTGCGTATCCGCGAGTTCTTCGGGCAGCAGGAACACGCTCTGGTCCTCGCGCACCTGCTCTAGCGTGAGACCGGCAACCGGCTGTGGATCGACCGCCTGGATCCAGTCCAGGAACGGCTGTTCCGGAACCAGCGCGACCATGGCGCGGTTGATGGTATAGCGGGGATAGTCGGACATGGGGAGAGATGTGGAGGACTTCGGCGGGGTATTGTAATCGTCCGGATGCCCGAGGAAACGCTGTGCCGCCGCCAATGCGCGGCGGTCGCCTTTCCCGGTTCGGCGAACGCTAATGGTAGTTCATCGAGAACGTTGCGACGATATTTGCGAGTCCGCTCGATGCCACCGGGCTGGTCTCGTAGTATCGCGCAGTCATGGGAATGGCTGATCGCCCGGTTGTCACCTCGGAAACCGATCATGCCGCGCCGCGTGCGCCGGAAACAAAAAACCCGTGAAGACGCTGGTCATCACGGGTTTCCCGGGCTTCGGAGATGGAGGTCTCCGAAGTGTTGACTGGTGGAGCCGGCGGGAATCGAACCCGCGTCCGCAAGCCCTCCACAGAGAGTTCTACATACTTAGTTCTGTCATTTGATTTAACCGGCGCATCGCGGACGAACACGCTCTACGACGGCGAGTCACTAAATTTTCGTCCCCGGACCCGTGACACTTCCGGAGCTTATCTGACGTAAATGACCTCGCGTGGTCTTGCGACCCTAGCCCGTCAGCGAGCCAGTGCGAGGACGGCGGCCCTTAGGCTGCCAGTGCGTAACGTTCGTCGTTAGCAGTTATTGCATTCCCATTGATTAACGAGGTGACGGGTCCTCGGTATGCCCTCCACTGCTTTGTAACCCACGTCGAAACCAGGTCGGCCCCAGTGAGAAGAAGCTGGATTGTACCCGGTTGGATGGAAAGTGTCTCGGGGAGTTCCATGGCCACCAGCTGTGCGCTGGCCGCCACGCCGCTAGCCGACCGCGACGGGGACCAGCAGCGGGATCAGCTCGGCCGGATGGCGCACCAGGTGGTCGGCGCCCCATGCCTCCGGCGGCTCGCCGTCGCCGCAGTAGCCATAGGCGGCCGTGACCGTCATCATGCCGGCGGCCTTGCCCGCCTGGATGTCGCGCAGGTCGTCGCCGACGTACACGCAGCGGCGTGGGTCGACACCGGCACTCGCGGCGGCGTGCAGCAGCGGGGCGGGGTGGGGCTTGGCGTGGGCCGTGGTGTCGCCGCTGACCACTGCGCTGGCGCGCGGCGCCAGCCCGATGGCGGCGACCAGCGGCACCGTGAAACGCGCAATCTTGTTGGTGACGATGCCCCAGGGGATGCCCGCTGCTTCGAGCGCCGACAGCACTTGCGGCATGCCGTCGAACAGGCGCGTGTGCACGGCGATGTCGGCTTCGTAATAGTCGAGAAAGATATCCCGCAACGCCGGAAAGTCGGCATCGTCGGGCACCAGCCCGAACGCCGCGCCGAGCAGGCCGCGCGCGCCATGCGAGGCGACGGGCCGAAGCTTCTCATACGCCACCGGCGGGCGGCCGCGCTCGACGACCAGCCGGTTGGCGGCGGCGGCCAGGTCGGGCGCCGTGTCCGCCAGCGTGCCGTCGAGGTCGAAGAAGACGCCTGCGATGCCCCCGCTCATGCCGACACCCGGCGGAACGCCATCATGTAATTCACATCCGTGTCGCGGCCGAGCGCATAGACCTGCGACAGCGGGTTGTAGGTCATGCCGCGCATCTCGATCAGGTCAAGCCCTGCGTTGCGGGCGAAGCGCGCCAGTTCCGACGGGGTGATGAATTTTTCATAATCGTGCGTGCCGCGCGGCAGCATGTTCAGCACGTACTCGGCGCCCACGATGGCCAGCAGGTAGGCCTTCAGGTTGCGGTTGATGGTCGAGAAGAAAACGTAGCCGCCCGGCTTTACCAGCGTCGCGCAGGCTTGCACGATCGAGGCCGGATCCGGTACGTGCTCGAGCATCTCCATGCACGTCACGACCTCCACGCTGCCCGGCTCGCGCGCCGCCAGCGCTTCCGCCGCGATTTCCTCGTAGGTGACGGCAACGCCGGACTCCAGGCTGTGCAGGTCCGCGACCTTGAGCGCCTTGCCGGAGAGATCGATGCCGCGCACGGTCGCACCGAGGCGCGCCATGCTCTCGGACAGGATGCCGCCGCCGCAGCCCACGTCGACCACGCGCTTGCCCGCCAGTCCGGCAATGCCGTCGATCCAGCCCAGGCGCAGCGGATTGAGTTCATGCAGCGGCTTGAACTCGCTCTCGGGATCCCACCAGCGGTGGGCGAGCTCGCTGAACTTGTCGATTTCCTTGGGGTCGGCGTTCCGGCGCAGCGGATCGGGATGGGTGGACAGGGTCTGGGAGGGCAACGTCATCGTATGCGGGCCGGCGGCAACTGCCCACGCCGGCGGAGGAGGTGTGTGGGCAACTGTATCAAAAAAAAAGCCCAGCTTGCGCTGGGCTTTCTTGATCGGAAAGGATCCGATTAACGTGCGCTGCGGGTGCCGACCACTTCGACTTCCACGCGGCGGTTCGGCTGCTGGCAGGCGATCTGGGCCTTGCGGTTGCCCTTGCACGACTTCGGGTCGACCTTCAGCTGGCGCTTGCCCTTGCCTTCGGTGTAGACGCGGTTGGCTTCAACGCCCTTGCTCACCAGGTAAGCCTTGACCGATTCAGCACGGCGGATCGACAGGCGATCGTTGTACTTGTCCGAGCCGAACGAGTCGGTGTGGCCAACGGCGATGATGACTTCCAGGGTGATGCCTTGCAGCTTCGAGACCAGGTCGTCCAGCTTGGCCTTGCCTTCCGGCTTCAGGACAGCCTTGTCGAAGTCGAACAGGGTGTCAGCAGCGAAAGTGACCTTCTCGCTCGACACGACCGGCGGAGCCACCGGGGCCGGTGCCGGTGCCGGTGCTGCGGGAGCCAGCGCGCCGTCGCACAGGGCATTGGCGGTGGCCGGAGTCCAGGAGCTGTCGCGCCAGCAGAGCTCGTTCGTGCCATTCTTCCACACGTACTCGCTCGTACCGTTGCCCCAGTTATCGTTCACTGCCTTCTTTTCGTAGGGGACGGACTGGGCTTGAGCGGATGCAGCCATTACTGCGGTAGCTGCAACGAGCGCGAGCTTGGCAAATTTTTTCATATTTCTCCTCTCAGGATGAGATCACCGCAGGGTTACTGCGAGCAAATGGACGAAAACAAGTCATACATTCTTCGGAGTATAACATTCTCGATGTGGTGTATGCTCCACTTCGAACAATGTCTGGCTCTTCGCTGGGGAATTGTGCCACAAGGGTCGTTTCCTAAGAAGTAAATATATTCGATTCGCCCCATGGGTTTTGGGCCTGTGGTGTTTGTGCAACATAGGTCTTGTGTCGCCCGCAAAGCCTTGTGGCATCAGGGTTTCCGGGATTCGGGCAAGGCCGCCGGCTGGCTCCGGCGAGGCTGTCCGGGGGCGGTAAGTCGGGGATGCCGGCATGTTAGAATGGCACGTTGCCCAGCCGTCAGGCGCCTGCCGGCGCCACGTGCAAAAGGGCCTGTCATTCGCTTAAACCTGCCGCATAAACCACGCCGCAATGGATCCATTCGCAAAAGAAACCCTTCCGGTCTCCCTCGAAGAGGAAATGCGCCGCTCCTATCTCGACTACGCCATGAGCGTGATCGTCGGGCGCGCGCTTCCCGATGTGCGGGACGGCCTGAAACCGGTGCACCGGCGCGTGCTGTTTGCGATGCACGAGCTCAACAACGACTGGAACCGTCCGTACAAGAAGTCGGCCCGTATTGTCGGGGATGTGATTGGTAAGTATCACCCGCACGGTGACACTGCTGTATACGACACCATTGTCCGCATGGCGCAGGACTTCTCCCTGCGCTACATGCTGGTGGACGGGCAGGGCAATTTCGGTTCGGTCGATGGCGATAACGCCGCGGCCATGCGTTATACCGAAATCCGCCTGTCGAAAATCGCCCACGAGATGCTGCATGACATCGACAAGGAAACCGTCGATTTCGACAGCAACTATGACGGCTCCGAAAAAGAGCCTTCTATTCTCCCGGCCCGTATTCCCAATCTGCTAATCAATGGTTCCTCGGGTATTGCAGTGGGTATGGCCACCAATATCCCCCCGCATAACCTGAATGAAATCGTCGACGGCTGCCTGCATCTGCTGCGCAATCCGCAGGCGACGGTGGATGAACTGATTGAATTGATTCCGGCTCCGGATTTTCCGACCGCCGGCATTATTTATGGCATCCAGGGTGTGCGCGAAGGTTATCGCACCGGCCGCGGCCGCGTGGTCATGCGCGCCAAGACGCACTTCGAGGATATCGACCGGGGCCAGCGCCAGGCGATCATCGTCGACGAGCTGCCCTACCAGGTGAACAAGCGCACCTTGCTTGAGCGCATCGCCGAGCTGGTTACGGAAAAGAAGATCGAGGGCATCTCGGATATCCGCGACGAGTCGGACAAGTCGGGCATGCGCGTGGTGATCGAGCTCAAGCGCAACGAGGTCCCCGAGGTCGTTCTTAACAACCTGTACAAGAACACCCAGCTGCAGGACACCTTCGGCATGAACATGGTGGCGCTGGTCGACCGCCAGCCGCGCCTGCTGAACCTGAAGCAGATGCTGGAGTACTTCCTCGCGCACCGCCGCGAGGTCGTGACCCGCCGCACCGTGTTCGAGCTGCGCAAGGCGCGCGAACGCGGCCATGTGCTGGAAGGCCTGGCCGTGGCGCTGGCGAATATCGACGAGTTCATCGCCATCATCAAGGCCGCGCCCACGCCGCCGATCGCCAAGCAGGAGCTGATGTCCAAGGCCTGGGATTCCGGCCTGGTGCGCGAGATGCTTGCACGTGCCGAGAGCGAGACCCCCGGGGGGCGCGCATCGTACCGGCCGGACGGCCTGCCGGCGGTGTTCGGCATGCAGGCCGACGGCCTCTACAAGCTGTCAGACGGCCAGGCGCAGGAAATCCTGCAAATGCGCCTGCAACGCCTCACCGGGCTGGAGCAGGACAAGATCGTCCAGGAATACCGCGACATCATGGCGGAAATCGCCGATCTGCTGGATATCCTGGCCCGTCCCGAGCGCATTACTGCAATCATCACCGATGAACTCACCGCTATCCGCGCCGAGTTCGGCGATGACCGCCGTTCGCAGATCGAACTGAACGCGACCGAGCTGGACACCGAGGACCTGATCACGCCGCAGGACATGGTGGTCACCCTGTCGCACAGCGGCTATATGAAGAGCCAGCCGATCTCCGAGTATCGCGCGCAGAAGCGCGGCGGGCGCGGCAAGCAGGCGACGGCAACCAAGGAAGACGACTGGATCGACACCCTGTTCGTGGCCAATACCCACGACTACATCCTGTGCTTCTCGAACCGCGGCCGGCTGTACTGGCTGAAGGTCTATGAAGTGCCGCAGGGTTCCCGCAACTCGCGCGGGCGTCCGATCGTCAACATGTTCCCGCTGTCTGACGGCGAAAAGATCAACGTGATCCTGCCGGTGCGCCAGTTCGACGCCGAGCACTTTATCTTCATGACCACCGCACGCGGCACGGTCAAGAAGACCGCGCTGACCGAGTTCTCCAACCCGCGCAAGGCCGGCATCATTGCCGTCGACCTGGACGAGGGCGACTACCTGATCGGTGCTGCCGTGACCGACGGCCAGCATGACGTGATGCTGTTCTCGGATGCCGGCAAGGCGGTGCGTTTCGACGAAAACGACGTGCGCCCCATGGGCCGCCAGGCACGAGGCGTGCGCGGCATGAACCTGGAGGACGGCCAGGCCGTGATCGCCATGCTGGTTGCGCCCGCCGAATCCGCCGAGGAAGCGGAGGCGGGCGGACGTGGCAGCGTTCTGACCGCGACCGAGAACGGTTACGGCAAGCGCACGCCGATCGCCGAGTACACTCGACACGGCCGCGGCACCAAGGGCATGATCGCGATCCAGACCAGCGAGCGCAACGGCCGCGTCGTGGCGGCGGCGCTGGTTTCGCCGGAAGACGAAATCATGCTGATCACCACCGGCGGTGTGCTGATCCGTACCCGCGTCGGTGAAATCCGTGAAATGGGCCGGGCCACGCAGGGCGTCACGCTGATCAACGTCGACGAGGGTACCAAGCTGTCCGGCCTGCAGCGCATCGTCGAGAGCGACGCCGACAATGGCGCCGGCCCGGAAGAGACGGAAGAGGCGGGCGGTAACGCCGATGCCGACGCCAATTCGTAACCAATTGGCCCCATCGCGCGTTAAAACGTAAATTGTTGCAACAACAGGACGTCAGCCGGAACTCGACTTGCGGCTGTCCGGACTAAAACGGACGTATTTACCAGGGAGTCACAATGCTCAAAACCTATCGACGTATCGCTGTTCTGGCCGCTTTCGTTCCGACCTTCATGGTGGCGCAGCATGCCCATGCACAGGACGCGGAAAAGACGGCAGCCATCAAGGAACTGCTTTCCGTCATGCAGGCTGACCAGGCCGTCAAGGGCCAGGCAGAAAACTGGCAACAAGGCGCCAAGCAGGAAGCCCCGCTGGTGCTGGAGCAGGTTCTGGTCGAGAACAAGACCCTGAGCGACAAGCAGAAGCAGGCCGCGGTTGAAAAGCTGAAGAAGAACGGCGCGGTCCAGCGCATGGTTGACGGCGCCGGCACGGCATTCAACACCGACGGTTTCCGCAAGGACGCCATCCAGGCCCACTACGACGCCTTCGGCAAGTACTACTCCACGCAGGAACTGAAGGATCTGACCACGTTCCTGAAGTCGCCGACCGGCCAGAAGTTCATGGCCAACCAGGGCAAGGCGACCCAGGAGATCTGGGGCTCGATGATGCAGAAGTACGGCCCGCAGGTCGGCAAGTCGATGCGCGACGCGGCCGAGAAGGAAATCACCGCCGCGTCGAAGTGATCTTCGCCGCAGGGGCCTGAGGCATTGCGCCGCAATGCGCCGTAATGTGTCGCTAAGGCCGCCTCGCGCGGGCCGGCGCTGCACCGGGGTCCAACCCCGGGCGCCCAACCGGGCACGGGTTTGAGGGATAATGGCTGCTTGGGTAACTCCGGCAGCCATTTTTCCTTTCCCCGTCTCATGAACGATCCCCAGAATCCCGCTCTTGCCGGCATGATGCAGCGTGCATTGGCCGAACGCGTCTACAACTTCTCCCCGGGCCCGGCCATGCTGCCGGCCGAAGTGCTGCAACAGGCTGCCGAGGAAATGCTGTCATGGCGCGGGACCGGGGTTTCGGTGATGGAGATGAGCCATCGCAGCCGCGAGTTCGAGGGCATCCACAACGAGGCCATCGCCGACCTGCGTGAGCTGCTGCATATCCCCGACAATTTCCGCGTGCTGTTCCTGCAGGGCGGGGCCATTGGCGAAAACGGCATCGTGCCGCTGAACCTGATGCGCCTGCGCAATGCCGAGCAGCCCAAGGCCGACTTCGTCGTCACCGGCACCTGGTCGATCAAGACCGAGCAGGAAGCGCGCCGCTACGGTACGGTCAATATCGCCGCGTCCAACGAGGCGGAAAAATTCCACCGCATTCCCGCTGTTGCCGACTGGAAGCTGTCGGATGACGCCGCCTACGTGCACCTGTGCACCAACGAGACCATTGTTGGCGTCGAGTTCCAGGACATTCCCGATATCGGCCAGGTCAAGGGCAAGCGCGTGGTGGTGGCCGATGCTTCCAGCCATATCCTGTCGCGCCCGATCGACTGGTCGCGCGTGCAGGTGGTCTACGGCGGCGCGCAGAAGAATATCGGCCCGGCCGGCGTCACCATCGTGATCGTGCGCGAGGACCTGCTGGGCCACGCGCATCCGCTGTGCCCGTCGGCATTCAACTGGCGCCAGGTGGCCGAGAACAATTCGATGTACAACACGCCGCCGACGTACGCCATCTACATCGCCGGACTGGTCTTCAAATGGCTCAAGCGCCAGGGCGGCGTGCCGGCGATCGAACAGCGCAATATCGCCAAGGCTACGGCGCTGTACGACTTCCTGGACCAGAGCGACTTCTACCGCAACGAGATCGCTCCGGGCTGCCGTTCGCGCATGAACGTGCCGTTTTTCCTCGGCGACGAATCGCGCAACGATGCCTTCCTGGCGCAGGCACGCGCCAATGGCCTGGTGCAACTCAAGGGACACAAGACCGTGGGCGGCATGCGCGCCAGCATCTACAACGCGATGCCGCTGGAAGGTGTGACGGCGCTGATCGATTTCATGCGCGAGTTCGAACGCACCTCGGCCTGAGGCGCGTGTCCGCGACACAGCCCACGCGCCATCGCGCGCGCGGGCTGGCGCGGACAGGTTTTTCCCCGGCCGCCGCGCCCCGGCGGCCCACCGGATTCATACAATGACAAGTCAAGACAGCACCCCTGCGCACGAGGAGACGCAGCCCAACGGCAACCACCTGAGCGAGGCCGAACGCAACCTGTCGGTCGAGCTGGCGCCGCTGCGAGAGCAGATCGACACGGTGGACCGCGAACTGCTGGCCATGCTGAACCAGCGGGCCAAGCTCGCGCTCGCGGTTGGCGAGGTCAAGAAGAAGTATGGCGCGCCCGTGTTCCGCCCGGAGCGCGAGCTGCAGGTCATCCGCAAGGTGCAGGGTGCCAATCCGGGTCCGCTGCTGGGCGAGAGCGTGGCCGCGATCTGGCGCGAGGTGATGTCCGCCTGCCGCGGGCTGGAGAAGCCGCTGGAAGTCGCTTTCCTGGGCCCGGCCGGCACGTTCTCGGAGCAGGCGCTGTATGCGCACTTCGGCCATGAGGTGAGCGGCGTGCCTTGCCCCAGCATCGACGAAGTGTTCCGCGCGGTGGAGGCAGGCACTGTCGAATACGGCGTGGTGCCGGTGGAAAACTCGACCGAGGGCGCGGTGTCGCGCACGCTCGACCTGTTCCTGCAGACGTCGCTGAAGATCAGCGGCGAGATCGCGCTGAAGGTGCATCACAACCTGATGGCGTCGACGCCCGACATGAAGGGCGTGACCGTGGTGCGCGCGCACGCGCAGGCGCTGGCGCAGTGCCAGCACTGGCTGACGGCCAACTATCCGCACCTGGAGCGCCAGGCGGTGTCGAGCAATGCCGAAGCCGCGCGCATGGCCAGCGAGGACCCCACCGTCGCGGCGATCGCCGGCGAATCGGCTGCGAACCGCTACCACCTGCACCTGGTGCGCACGCATATCCAGGACGATCCGCACAACCGCACGCGTTTCGCCGTGATCGGCCGCTACGAGACCGAGCCGTCGGGCAGCGACCAGACCTCGATGATCCTGTCGGTGCCGAACAAGGCCGGCGCGGTGTACCAGCTGCTGGCGCCGCTGGCCGAGAACGGCGTGTCGATGTGCCGCTTCGAATCGCGTCCGGCGCGCAGCGGTGCGTGGGAGTATTACTTCTACGTCGACGTCGAAGGGCACCAGCATGAGCCGGCGGTGGCACGCGCCATCGACGAACTGCGCCGCAACGCGGCCTATCTGAAGGTGCTGGGCTCGTATCCGTCGAGCAAGTAAGGTGAATAACCAAGGCCAGCGCAACCGGAGCAAGGAGACAAGATGGCAGAACAGGGTAAGCATGGCGGCACGGTGTTCGGACCGGACTATGTGCGGGCGATCTCGCCGTACGTGGCCGGCAAGCCGATTTCCGAAGTCGCGCGCGAGTTCGGCCTGGACGAGGCCGGCATCGTCAAGCTCGCCTCCAATGAGAATCCGCTGGGCATGCCGGCGTCGGCGCAGCGCGCCGTGGCTGCCGCCGTCGCCGACCTGGGGCGGTACCCTGATTCAAACTGCTTTGCGCTGAAGGCCGCTTTGTCGGCGCGTTTCGGCGTGCCGGAGGACTGGCTCACGCTCGGCAACGGCAGCAACGACATCCTTGAGCTGGCCGCACATGCGCTGGTCGAGCCCGGCCAGTCGATCGTCTATGCCGAGTACTCGTTCGCGGTCTATGCGCTGGCGACACAGGAGATCGGCGCCCGGGCCATCGAAGTGCCGGCGCGCGATTACGGCCACGATCTCGATGCCATGGGCGCGGCGATCGCGCCGGATACGCGGCTGGTCTTTATCGCCAACCCCAACAATCCCACCGGCACCTTCCTGCCGGCTGCGCAGATCGAGGCCTTCCTGCGGTCGGTGCCGCCGAACGTGGTGGTGGTGCTGGACGAGGCCTACAACGAATTCCTGGATGCCGACCAGCAATACGATTCGATCGAGTGGGTGCGCCGCTATCCCAACCTGATGGTGTCGCGCACCTTCTCCAAGGCGTATGGCCTGGCGGGGCTGCGCATCGGCTATGCAGTGGCACAGCCGGCGCTGACCGATCTGCTTAACCGCATCCGCCAGCCGTTCAATGTCAACAGCGTGGCGCAGGCCGCGGCGATCGCGGCGCTGGGCGATGCCGAGTTCCTGCGCCGTAGCGCGGAGCTGAACCGTGCGGGCAAGGCGCAGCTGATCGAGGCTTGCGATCGTCTCGGGCTCGAATACGTGCCGTCGTCGGGCAACTTCGTGCTGGTCCGCGTCGGCGACGACGACGGTGCCGGTGCACGTGTCAACCTGGCCTTGCTCAAGCAGGGCGTGATCGTGCGCCCGGTGGGCAACTACAACCTGCCGCGCTGGCTGCGCGTGACCATCGGCCTGCCCGAGGAAAACGCGGCCTTCATTGCGGCACTGGAGCGGGCGCTGGCGTAAGCCCCGCTACAATCGCGGCGATTCGCGCCGGGCCGCTGTGCCCGGCGCCGTGCCTTTTTGCTATCGCTCGGCCCGGCCGAGCCACTGCCCGTCGGGCCTGAAATCGTGAGTGCTTTGCATTTTTCCCGTGTTGTCATTGTCGGCGTCGGCCTGATCGGCGGCTCGCTCGCGCTGGCGCTCAAGCGTGCCGGCGTGGCGGGCACGGTGGTCGGCGTGGGCCGCTCGCCCGCGTCGCTGCAGAAGGCGCTGGACCTTGGCGTGATCGACGAGGCGGCGACGCTCGCCGATGCCGCGCGCGGCGCCAGCGTAATCGTGCTGTGCGCGCCGGTGGCGCAGAACTTTGCGCTGCTGCATGCGCTGGAGCCGCACCTGCAGCCCGGCACCATCGTCACCGATGCGGGCAGCACCAAGTCCGACGTGATCATGGCGGCCAAGACCGCGCTGGGCGACAAGGTCGCGCAGTTCGTGCCGGCGCATCCGATCGCCGGGCGCGAGCTCAACGGCGTGGAAGCCGCGCTCGCCGACCTGTATGTCGGCAAGAAAACCGTGCTGTGCCCGTTGCAGGAGAATTCGCGCGCCGATGTCGCGGCGGTCCGCGCAATGTGGGAGCAAGCCGGCGCGCAATGCCACGTGATGTCGGCGGTGCAGCACGACGCGGTGTTCGCGTCGGTCAGCCACCTGCCGCACGTGCTGTCGTACGCGCTGGTGGCGCAAGTGGCCAATGCCGAAGACGCTGCGCTGAAGCTGGATTTTGCCGGTGGCGGGTTCCGCGATTTCACGCGCATCGCGGCCTCGTCGCCGGAAATGTGGCGCGACATCTGCGTAGCCAACCGCGAGGCGCTGCTGCGTGAACTGGGCACCTACCAGTCGGTGCTTGCGCACCTGAAGACGCAGATCGAGAAGGGCGACGGCGACGCGCTTGAACGCATCTTCACGCGCGCCAGCAAGACCCGGCTGGCCTGGGGCGCCGAACGCGCCGCGGGCAACAACCATATCGAACCGTAATACGAACCCCGAGGCGCCCCGGCGCCTACCGAGACCATGGAACACCTGACGCTTGGCCCCCTGACTCGCGCCACCGGCACCGTGCGGCTGCCGGGCTCGAAGAGCATCTCCAACCGCGTGCTGCTGCTGGCCGCGCTGGCCACCGGCGAAACCCGCGTGCGCGACCTGCTCGATTCCGACGACACCCGCGTGATGCTGCAGGCGCTGCGCACGCTGGGCGTGGCGTGGCGGCAGGACGGCGCCGATTACATCGTGGCCGGCGCCGGCGGCAATTTCCCGAACAAGTCGGCCGAGCTGTTCATGGGCAACGCCGGCACGGCGATCCGCCCGCTGACGGCCGCGCTGGCGCTGCAGGGCGGCAGCTACAAGCTATCGGGCGTGCCGCGCATGCACGAGCGGCCGATCGGCGACCTGGTCGACGGCCTGCGCCAGGTCGGCGCGGTGATCGACTACCTTGGCAATGAAGGTTTCCCGCCGCTGCATATCCAGCCCGCCGGCATCCGCATCGACGCGCCGATCCGCGTGCGCGGCGATGTGTCGAGCCAGTTCCTGACCGCGCTGCTGATGAGCCTGCCGATGGCGCAGAGCGACAGCGGACGGATCGAGATCGAGGTGGTGGGCGAGCTGATTTCCAAGCCCTATATCGAGATCACGCTGAACCTGCTGGCGCGTTTCGGCATCCAGGTCGAGCGGCAGGGCTGGGAACGCTTCGTGCTGCCGGCCGGCGCGGCCTACCAGTCACCCGGCGAGATCTATGTGGAGGGCGATGCGTCCTCGGCATCGTATTTCCTGGCGGCCGGGGCGATCGGCGGCGGGCCGGTGCGGGTCGAGGGCGTGGGCATGACCAGCATCCAGGGCGACGTGCGTTTTGCCGATGCGCTCAACCGCATGGGCGCCAACATCATGGCGGGCGACAACTGGATCGAAGTGCGCGGTACGGAACGCGACGATGGCCGGCTGCACGGCATCGAGCTCGACTGCAACCACATCCCCGACGCGGCCATGACGCTGGCGGTGGCGGCGCTGTTTGCCGAAGGCACCACGACCCTGACCAATATCGCCAGTTGGCGCGTCAAGGAAACCGACCGGATCGCCGCGATGGCAACGGAACTGCGCAAGCTGGGCGCAGTCGTGGAAGAAGGGGCGGACTATCTGCGTGTGACGCCGCCGCCCGCCTGGCAGACCCCGGCGGACGGCATTGGCACCTATGATGACCATCGCATGGCGATGTGTTTCTCGCTGGCCGCATTCGGGCCGCTGCCGGTGCGGATCAACGACCCGGGTTGCGTGGCGAAGACGTTCCCGGACTACTTCAGCGTATTTGCCGGCGTTACGCGCTGACCAGGTCGCCGGTCGTGGCGCGGGTCCTGGTTGCTTCGCCGCTGGCAGGAGCCTGGCGGCGCTCGCGCCGTTCCCAGTAGCGATCGAAGAAGTAGTGCGCCACGGTATTGACGGCCGGTTCGATGAACGTGATGGCACCGCTGATGGCAAGGCTGCCGGTCAGCGCATACGTCACGCTGAAAGCGATGCCGAGGTGCATGATGCCGAACGTCAGGGTTTTTGCCATGGTAGATTGCCTCGCAACTGAAAACTGGAGGGTGCTGGCCGCGATTGCGGCGAAGCGCCATGAATCAAATGATAATGATTCTCAGTTGGTTTAACAATAAATCGTTTCTTTGAGTTTCATAACCAATGACTATTGTCAGCGTCATCACCATTGACGGGCCGACCGCCTCGGGCAAGGGAACGGTCGCACACAAGGTCGCCGACGCGGTGGGATTCCATCTGCTCGACAGCGGGGCCCTGTACCGGCTGGTGGCGTTGGCCAGCGATCGCGCCGGCGTTGACCTGGCCGACGTGGACACCCTGGCAAAGGTCGCCTCGCGCCTTGAAGTGAAGTTCGGCCCGGACCGGGTCTGGCTGCAGGGAGAGGAAGTCAGCCTGGCGATCCGTGCGGAGGCCATCGGCAACCGCGCCTCGGCCATCGCCGTGCACCAGCCGGTGCGCGACGCGCTGACCCAGCTGCAGCGCGACTTCCGCAAGCTGCCAGGCCTGGTCGCCGACGGCCGGGACATGGGCACCGTGATCTTTCCGGACGCCCAGTTGAAAGTGTTCCTCACGGCAAGTGTTGAAGCGCGTGCTCGCAGGCGCTATAAACAATTGATTGATAAGGGAATTTCTGCTAATATCGAAGACCTTTTGCGTGACCTCGAGGCGCGCGACGCGCGGGATCGCAACCGCGCCGCCGCACCGCTGCGTCCCGCCGAGGATGCAAAGCTGCTGGATACCTCCGACATGACGGTGGATCAGGCAGTGGCGCAGGTGCTGGAGTGGTTTGCCGCTGTGCGGTCCGGTGCATGAATGCATCGGACGCATGACAAGCGAACGGACCTCGCCCGCACCAGATGGGGCCAGCCCGGACATGCCTGATCGGCCCGACGCTGGCTTGTGTAAAACCTGACCCCGCTGCACTGGCAGACTGAGCGCGATAGTCGCGCCGGCCAGCGTACTGCGGATTTCACCTTACGTTTATGTCCGACCTGCAAACTAACGAATCCTTTGCCGCACTGTTCGAGGAATCGATCGCCCGCTCCAATATGAAGGCTGGCGAAGTGATCTCCGCTGAAGTCGTGCGCATCGACCACAACTTCGTGGTCGTCAATGCCGGCCTCAAGTCCGAGGCATTTGTGCCGGTGGAGGAGTTCCTGAACGACCAGGGCGAACTCGAAGTGCAGGCCGGCGACTACGTCTCCGTGGCCATCGACGCACTCGAGAACGGCTATGGCGACACCATCCTGTCCCGCGACAAGGCCAAGCGTCTGGCATCGTGGCTGAACCTCGAGAAGGCGCTGGAAGACGGCGAGATCATCTCGGGTACCGTGACCGGCAAGGTCAAGGGCGGCCTGACGGTCATGGTCAACGGCATCCGCGCGTTCCTGCCGGGCTCGCTGGTTGACGTGCGTCCGATCAAGGACACCACCCCGTACGAAGGCAAGACCCTGGAATTCAAGGTCATCAAGCTGGACCGCAAGCGCAACAACGTGGTGCTGTCGCGCCGCGCCGTGGTCGAAGCGACCCTGGGCGAAGAGCGCCAGAAGCTGATGGAAACCCTGAAGGAAGGCGCCATCGTCAACGGTATCGTCAAGAACATCACCGACTACGGTGCGTTCGTTGACCTGGGCGGCATCGACGGCCTGCTGCACATCACCGACCTGGCCTGGCGCCGTGTCCGCCACCCGAGCGAAGTGCTGTCGGTTGGCCAGGAAATCACCGCCAAGATCCTCAAGTTCGACCAGGAAAAGAACCGCGTCTCGCTGGGCGTGAAGCAGCTGGGCGAAGATCCGTGGGTCGGCATCTCGCGCCGCTACCCGCAAGGCACCCGCCTGTTCGGCAAGGTGACCAACCTGACCGACTACGGCGCGTTCGTCGAGATCGAAGCCGGCATCGAAGGCCTGGTGCACGTGTCGGAAATGGACTGGACCAACAAGAACGTGGCTCCGTCGAAGGTTGTCCAGCTGGGCGACGAAGTGGAAGTCATGGTCCTGGATATCGACGAAGACAAGCGTCGTATCAGCCTGGGCATGAAGCAGTGCAAGGCCAACCCGTGGGACGATTTCTCGCGCAACCACAAGAAGGGCGACAAGCTGAGCGGCCAGATCAAGTCGATCACCGACTTCGGCGTGTTCATCGGCCTGCCTGGTGGCATCGATGGCCTGGTGCACCTGTCCGACCTGTCCTGGCAAGAGTCCGGCGAAGACGCCGTGCGCAAGTACAAGAAGGGCGACGAAGTCGAAGCCGTGGTTCTGGGCATCGACGTCGACAAGGAGCGCATCTCGCTGGGCATCAAGCAGCTGTCGGGCGATCCGTTCAACAACTTCATCTCGGCCAACGACAAGGGCTCGATCGTTACCGGCACCATCAAGGCCGTTGACGCCAAGGGCGCCGTGGTCCAGCTGGCTGACGACGTGGAAGGCTACCTGCGTGCTTCGGAAATCTCCGCTGACCGTGTGGAAGACGCCCGCAACGTGCTGAAGGAAGGCGAGCAGATCACCGCCCTGGTGGTGAACGTCGACCGCAAGTCGCGCAATATCAACCTGTCGATCAAGGCCAAGGACAGCGCAGAGCAGCAAGAAGCGATGCAGAAGTTCCAGGCTGACACCGGCACGGCTGGCACGACCAACCTCGGCGCCCTGCTGAAGGCCAAGCTCGGCCAGGACAACCAGTAATCGCAGGCCCCCGCGCTTGCGCGTATGCCCATGACCAAGTCGGAGCTCGTCGAAAAACTGGCTGCCCGCTTCCCGCAGCTGCTGCTGCGGGATGCGGACATCTCGGTCAAAACGATACTCGACGCGATGTCCGAGGCGCTGGCCGATGGCCATCGCATCGAGATCCGCGGATTCGGCAGTTTTGGTCTGAACAAGCGTCCGCCTCGCGTGGGGCGCAATCCCAAGTCCGGCGAACGGGTGCTGGTACCTGAAAAACGGGTGCCGCACTTCAAGGCGGGCAAGGAGTTGCGCGAACGGGTTGACCGCAGCCAGCCGGCGCCTGCGGGCGTCAATGGCAACGGCCATTCCGTCGGTACGGCCCAGGCCGTGCCGGGCAAGGCAAGCACTGGCGCCGCTGCAGCGCCGCTGCACGAGGGCGGACTGAACCTGGTCCGGCCCTGAGCATCGGCTGCCTGCCCAGTTGTCTGGCAAGTCAAAAAAAGCGCCCCAAAGGGCGCTTTTTTTTATTCTGCAGCGCTATGCCTGCTGCTCGCGCCCGATGAGGCATCGCCGCGCAATACGTGTCAGCGCCCGCAGAGCCACGCGCGTTAGCCTCCCGTAACCGCCGCGTTACCGAATCGAGGAAGTGATTCCGCTACAATGCCGGGGTCATTGCCGGCCCGCGCGCAAGCGCCGGCGCCGCTTAAACGTCACGCTGCCCGTCACGCTGCCAAGCTGCCTACCTGCATGAAACTGTTCGCCTGGATCGTCCGTATCGTCGTATTCGTGCTGCTGTTCGTGCTGGCGCTGCGCAATACCGCCGACGCTTCGCTGCAGCTGTTCTTCAACGCCGTCTGGCACGCCCCGCTGATCCTGATCCTGTTCGCCGCCTTTGTGCTTGGCGCGGTCGCGGCGCTGGCCTCGGTGGCGCCCGGCCTGATGCGCCAGCGCATGGAGGTCGCCAAGCTGCGCCGCGCACTGACGCAGGTGCAGGCGGCCGCCGCTTCAGCATCGCCGCAGCCGGCCGCTGCAAGCACGGCCACGCCGCGCGACGCCAAGCCGGTCCCTTACAACGTAGTCGGCCCGAAAGTCTGATCCATGATGTTTGAAACCTGGTGGTTGCTGGCGCTGCCACTTGTCTTTGGCCTCGGCTGGATGGCGGCGCGCTTCGACGTGCGGCAGCTTATCAGCGAGCAGGGCGCGCTGCCGCGTTCGTATTTCAAGGGCCTCAACTTCCTGCTCAACGAGCAACCCGACAAGGCCATCGACGCCTTTATCGAGGTGGCCCGCCTTGATCCCGAGACCACCGAACTTCACTTTGCCCTTGGCGCGCTGTTCCGCCGCCGCGGCGAAACCGAGCGCGCCATCCGCGTGCACCAGAACCTGGCAACCCGTCCCGACCTGCCCGAGCCGGAGCGCGAACATGCGCTCTACGAACTGGGCCAGGACTTCCTGCGCGCCGGCCTGCTGGACCGCGCCGAAGAGTCGCTGCGCCGGCTGATGTCCGGCCCGTACGCAGCCTCGGCCAAGCGCGTGCTGCTCGAGCTGTACGAGGTCGAGAAAGAGTGGCAGAAGGCCATCGACGCCGCGCGCGAACTGCAGACGCTGGAGCAGAAGAGCTACAGCCTGCAGATCGCCCAGTTCTGCTGCGAACTGGCGCAGGATGCGCTGCAGCGCAAGCGTCCCGAAGATGCGGTGAAGTGGCTGAACCAGGCCATCGAAGAAAATCCGGCCAATGTGCGCGCGCCCATCCTGCTGGGCGACGTGGCGGCCGCCGCTGGCGACGCCCGTGCCGCGCTCGGCCACTGGCTGGGCATCGAACGACAGGACGCCTCTTATCTGCCGCTGGTCGCCGACCGCGTGGTCAAGGCCTACGCCAGCCTGCAGCAGGAAGGTACGGCGCTGGAGTGGCTGCACGGCCTGCTCAAGGGCAAGCTCGCGCCGGAACTGCTCGACACCGCCTACAAGGCCGAGCTCGAAACGAACGGCCCCGAGGCCGCGGCGCGCCTGATGCGCGAGCAATTGCGGCGCCAGCCCACGCTGCTGGCGCTGACAAAGTACTTTGAGGCGCAGGCCGCCGTCACCTCGGCCGAAGTGCCGGCAGGTGCCGATGCCCCCGCCGAGGACGGCGCCAGCGAGCGCGATCAGGAAACCGGCGCGATCCGCGACCTGCTGCAGGCGCGCACGCGCAACCTGGCGCGCTACACCTGCCGCGAATGCGGTTTCCGCGCCCGCCTGTTCTACTGGCAATGCCCGGGTTGCAACCGCTGGGAAACCTACGCCCCGCGGCGTTCCGAGACGCTCGGCTGAGCCCGGCGCGCAGCACCACAGAATCTGACCTGAAGCCATGAAAGTCACCATTATCGGCAGCGGCTACGTCGGCCTCGTCACCGGCGCTTGCCTGGCGGAGCTGGGCAACGATGTGTTCTGCCTCGACCTGGACGAAAAGAAGATCGCGCTGCTCAATGCGGGCGGCGTGCCGATCTACGAGCCGGGCCTGCAGGAGCTGATCCAGCGCAACCGCGCCGCCGGCCGCCTGGTTTTTTCCACCGACGTCGCCGCCAGCGTCGAGCATGCCGACGTGCAGTTCATCGCCGTCGGCACGCCGCCGGACGAAGACGGCTCGGCGGACCTCAAGTACGTGCTGGCCGCGGCGCACAATATCGGTCGGCACATGACCGGCTTCAAGGTCGTGGTCGACAAATCCACCGTGCCGGTGGGCACGGGCGACCGCGTCACGGCCGCGATCCGCGAGGAACTGGCCGCGCGCGGGCTGGAAGACCTGCAGTTCTCGGTGGTGTCGAACCCCGAGTTCCTGAAGGAGGGCGCCGCCGTCGAGGACTTCATGCGCCCCGACCGCATCGTGCTGGGCTGTAACCCGGACGCCGCCGGCCGCCATGCGCAGGCCACCATGCGCACGCTGTACGCGCCGTTCAACCGGCACCATGAGCGCACGTTCTACATGGA
The DNA here is from genome assembly GCF_015549295.1 of Cupriavidus sp. IK-TO18. Taxonomy (NCBI): domain Bacteria; kingdom Pseudomonadati; phylum Pseudomonadota; class Betaproteobacteria; order Burkholderiales; family Burkholderiaceae; genus Cupriavidus; species Cupriavidus sp. IK-TO18. The sequence goes on along the minus strand of NZ_JADGMP010000015.1, from coordinate 297,457 downwards.
TGTGCGTTCCGCCGAGTTCACCAAGTACGCCGCCAATTCGATGCTGGCCACGCGGATCTCGTTCATGAACGAACTGGCGAACCTGGCCGACGAGGTCGGCGCCGATATCGAACTTGTGCGCATGGGTATCGGCTCGGATCCCCGCATCGGCTACAGTTTCCTGTATGCCGGCGCGGGCTACGGCGGTTCGTGCTTTCCCAAGGACGTGCAGGCGCTGATGCGCACCGCGGCCGACCATGGCAAGTCCATGCGCGTGCTCGAGGCGGTGGAAGCGGTCAACGGTGCGCAGAAGCGCGTGCTGGGCGAGAAGATCGTGCGCCGCTTCGGCGACGACCTTGCCGGCCGCACCTTTGCCATGTGGGGGCTGGCCTTCAAGCCCAATACCGACGATATGCGTGAGGCGCCGTCGCGGGTCCTGGCGCGGGAGCTGGTGTCGCGCGGCGCTGCGCTGCGCGTGCACGACCCGGTGTCGATGGTTGAAGCACGCCGCGCACTGGAGTCCGACCTGTCCGACCTGCCGGACGCGATGGCGCGCGTCAGCTTCCACGACAACCAGATGGATGCGCTGGACGGTGCCGACGCGCTGGCCATCGTGACCGAATGGAAGGTATTCCGCAGCCCGGATTTCGGCCAGATCAAGCGGCGGCTGAAGACGCCGGTGATCTTCGACGGGCGCAACCTGTACGAGCCCCAGGCGATGGCCGAGAGCGGCGTCGAGTACCACGCCATCGGCCGCGCGGCCCGGCCCGGACAACAGGCGGCGCACGATTCCGCGAACAAATAGAGCGTGCACGGGTCAACGACTGATCAACGACATGCTGACGAGGCGGCGCTGGCTGCCTCGCAATCGCCAAGGATCTTCATGAACAAGACCATCCCGCAGGAACAGATCCGGCAGTCCCATATCCTGGTGGTCGGCGACATGATGCTGGACCGCTACTGGTTCGGCGACGTCGAACGCATCTCGCCGGAAGCCCCGGTGCCGGTGGTGCAGGTCAAGCGCAGCGACGAGCGCCTGGGCGGCGCCGCCAACGTGGCGCGCAACGCCGCTGCGCTGGGCGCGCGCGTGGGCATGCTGGGCGTCGTCGGCGACGACGAGCCGGCGCGCACGCTCGAGGCGCTGCTCGCCGAGAGCCACGTCGAGCCCTACCTGCACCGCGACTCCAAGCTAAATACCACTATCAAGCTGCGCGTAGTCGCCCACCAGCAGCAACTGCTGCGCGTGGACTTCGAAAACGCCCCGGCGCACGAAGTGCTGGCCGCGGTACAGGACCGGTTCCAGGGCCTGATCAACGACTACCAGGTGCTGGTGCTGTCCGACTACGGCAAGGGCGGCCTGACGCACGTTTCCCGCATGATCGACGCCGGCCGCGCAGCCGGCCGCAAGGTGCTGATCGACCCCAAGGGCGACGACTACTCGCGCTACCGCGGCGCCACGCTGATCACCCCCAACCGCTCCGAGATGCGTGCCGTGGTCGGCGCCTGGAAGACCGAGGCCGACCTCACCATCCGCGCGCAGAACCTGCGCCGCGAACTGCAACTGGAGGCGCTGCTGCTGACGCGCTCGGAGGAGGGCATGACGCTCTACACGGAAGCCGAAGTGCTGCACGTCTCGGCCCAGGCGCGCGAGGTCTATGATGTATCGGGTGCCGGCGATACCGTGATCGCCACGCTGGCGACCATGCTGGGCGCGGGCGTGACGCTCAAGGAAGCCGTGCAGCATGCCAACCGCGCCGGCGGCATCGTGGTCGGCAAGCTCGGCACCGCCGTCGTTACCTACCCTGAATTGTTCGGCACCGCCCCGTGACGCGCGGCGCCCATTACTGAAGCAACCATGACCATCATCGTGACCGGCGCCGCCGGCTTTATCGGCAGCAACCTCGTCAAGGGCCTGAACGAACGGGGCGAGACCAATGTCATCGCCGTCGACAACCTGACCCGCGCCGACAAGTTCCACAACCTCGTCGACTGCGAGATCTCCGACTACCTGGACAAGGAGGACTTCCTCGAGCGCTTTGCAAAGGGACAGTTCGGCAAGGTCCGCGCGGTGTTCCACGAAGGCGCCTGCTCCGACACCATGGAGAGCGACGGGCGCTACATGATGGAGAACAACTACCGCTACACGCTGTCGCTGATGGAGAGTTGCCTGGAGCAGGGCGCGCAGTTCCTCTATGCTTCGTCGGCCGCGACCTACGGCGCCTCGCAGGTGTTCCGCGAGGACCGCGAGTTCGAGCGTCCGCTGAACGTGTACGGCTACTCCAAGTTCCTGTTCGACCAGATTGTGCGGCGCAGGCTGCCGTCTGCACTGTCGCAGATCGTCGGCTTCCGCTATTTCAACGTGTATGGCCCGCGCGAGAACCACAAGGGCCGCATGGCGTCGGTGGCTTTCCACAATTTCAACCAGTTCCGCGCCGACGGTACCGTGAAGCTGTTCGGCGACTACGGCGGGTATGGTCCCGGCATGCAGAGCCGCGACTTCATCTCGGTCGAGGACGTGGTCAAGGTCAACCTGTACTTCCTTGACCATCCCGAGAAGTCCGGCATCTTCAACCTGGGCACCGGCCGGGCGCAGCCGTTCAACGACATCGCCGTCACCGTGGTCAATACGCTGCGCGAGGCGGAAGGCAAGCCGAGCCTGTCGCTGGAAGAGCTGGTACAGGAAGGCCTGGTCGAGTACGTCAAGTTCCCCGACGCGCTGCGCGGCAAGTACCAGTGCTTTACGCAGTCCGATGTGTCGAAGCTGCGCGGCGCCGGCTACGGTGAGGCCTTTCTGACGGTCGAGGAAGGCGTGGCGCGCTACTGCCGCTGGCTGATCGGGCGCAACGGCTGACGACCGCATCCAGCATTTCCTCGATCCCGATGACCGGCCGACACGTTTTCGTGCGGCCGGTGTCAACTTGTGTTGCCGTATGCGCCGTCGTGGCGCGCTGAACCTATCCTGAGCTGGCCTCGCCGCGATGGCGGGGTGGTACTTCACACCATCCACAGCAAAGGAGCTTTCATGTTCAAGCATTGGGTCTGGCAACTCGTCCGTCGTTTTTCCCTGCTGGCTGCGATGTGCCTGTGCGCGGGCGGCGCGGCGCATGCCGCCATCGACGTCAATACGGCCGACGAGGCCGCGCTGACGTCGGTCAAGGGCGTCGGCCCCGCCACCGCACGCAATATCGTCAACGAGCGCAACAAGCGCGGTCCGTACAAGGATGCCGCCGATCTTGCCGAGCGTGTCAGCGGCGTAGGGCCGAAGTCCGTGGCCAGGTTGCAGGAAGGGGGGCTGGTATTCGGCGCCGCCGCCGCTGCTGCACCGGCACCCTCGGCTCCCGCTGCCAAGCCCGCCAAGGCGGCTGCCGCGCCGCCAGCCGGTGCCGCCAAGGCAGCGCGCTGAAGCTTCAACCGGAGCCTGTCTCCCTGTGCCGGCTCCGGATGCGTCCGGGCTCGTCGTTGCTGGTACGTCTCGTGCTACACCTGTGCGGCTTCGCAGCCATCCGGCTGCGGAGTATCATGCGGACGCCGCGCCGGCAGGATCTGCCGCGCGCGCGCGCCGGCCGGCAATATGCAGCCGGTTGGCGGCGATCACCAACCACAATCGCGGCGGCCGCTGACGCAGCGGCCCGCCCGGACACAGGGAGCACAACATATGGCGAATGGCGAGGACGCGGGTTTCCTGCCGAAATGGCGGCTCAAGACCGAAGGGGTAATCGGGCCCGACGAACGGCTGCCGGCCGGCCAGACGCTGCTGGCCGGCATCCAGCACGTGGTGGCGATGTTCGGCTCGACCGCCATCGCGCCGATCCTGATGGGCTTCAATCCCAATATCGCCATCCTGTTTTCCGGTATCGGCACGCTGATCTTTTTCCTGTGCGTGCGTGGCCGGGTGCCCAGCTATCTCGGCTCCAGCTTTGCCTTTATCGCCGTGGTGATCGCCGCCACCGGCTATGCCGGCAGCGGCCCCAACCCCAATATCCCGGTGGCACTGGGCGGCATCATTGCAGCGGGCGCGCTCTACACAGTGATCGGCCTGGTGGTGCAGGCAGTGGGCTACGCCTGGGTGGAAAAGCTGATGCCGCCGGTGGTCACCGGCGCGATCGTCGCGGCCATCGGGCTGAACCTGGCCCCGGTTGCGGTCAAGGCGGTCAGCGGCTCGTCGCTCGATACCTGGGTGGGCCTGCTGACGGTGCTTGCCGTGGGCCTGGTTGCGGTGCGCGCGCCGGGCATGCTTGGCCGCCTGCCGGTACTGATCGGCGGACTGGCGGGGTACCTTGCCTACTACGTGGGCACCAGCGTGATGGGCCTCGGCAAGCCGATCGACTTCTCCGGCGTTGCCGCGGCGAGCTGGTTCGGCCTGCCTGCGTTCAGCGCGCCGGTGTTCGAGGTCAGCGCCATGCTGCTGATCGCGCCGGTGGCGATCGTGCTGGTGGCTGAGAACCTTGGCCACATCAAGGCGATTGGCGTGATGACGGGCCGCAACCTCGATCCGTATATCGGCCGCGCGTTTATCGGCGACGGCATCGCGACCATGCTGTCGGCCAGCGGCGGCGGCACTGGCGTGACCACCTATGCCGAGAACATGGGCGTGATGGCGGTCACCAAGATCTACTCCACGCTGATCTTCGTGGTGGCGGCGGCGGTGGCCATCCTGCTGGGCTTTTCGCCCAAGTTCGGTGCGCTGATCCTGACCATCCCGGGGCCGGTGATCGGCGGGCTGACCATCGTGGTGTTCGGCCTGATCGCCGCGACCGCGGGCCGGATCTGGGTGCAGAACAGGGTGGACTTCTCCAGCTCGCGCAACCTGATCACGGTCGGCGCCACCTTGACGGTGGCCGCCGGCGACCTGACGCTGAAGCTGGGCGGCATGACGCTGGGTGGCATCGGTACCGCAACCTTTGGCTGCATTCTGCTGTACCACCTGCTGGGCGAAGGCAACCACGAGGCCGACTGAGTAGCGCAGGGAAGGGGAGCGAGGCGGGGCGCGTTTGCGCAAATCCCGCCTGTCGGCGAGGGAAAGGTGACTGGATTACAATGGCCGGCGAACCTGACCTACCATCGCCCACCCCCTCCCCCATGGCTTACAAGACAATTGAAGACACCATCGGCAATACGCCGCTGGTCAGACTGCAGCGCATTCCCGGTGCCGCCAACGACGCGCGCGGCAATGTGATTCTCGGCAAGCTGGAAGGCAACAACCCCGCCGGGTCGGTCAAGGACCGCCCGGCGGTATCGATGATTGCCCGCGCCGAGGCGCGGGGCCGCATCAAGCCGGGCGATACGCTGATCGAGGCCACTTCGGGCAATACCGGCATTGCGCTGGCCATGGCGGCCGCCATCCGCGGCTACAAGATGGTGCTGATCATGCCCGAGGACCTGAGCCTGGAGCGGCGGCAGAGCATGGCGGCCTACGGTGCGGAGATTGTCCTGACGCCGGTGAAGGGCGGCATGGAATACGCCCGCGACCTGGCGGACGCGATGGAGCGCGAAGGCAAGGGCGTGATCCTCGACCAGTTCGCCAACCCCGACAACCCGCAAGCCCACTACGAAGGCACCGGCCCCGAGATCTGGCGCGATACCGACGGGCGTGTCACCCATTTTGTTTCGGCGATGGGCACGACCGGCACCATCACCGGCGTGTCGCGCTATTTGAAGGAGCAGAACCCGGCGATCCAGGTCATTGGCGCCCAGCCGGCCGAAGGCTCGCGCATCCCGGGCATCCGCAAGTGGCCGGAAGCCTACCTGCCCAAGATCTATGATCCCGCGCATATCGACCGCACCGAGCCGGTGAGCCAGGCCGATGCCGAGCACATGGCACGCCGCATGGCGGCTGAGGAGGGTATCTTCTGCGGCATCTCGGCGGCCGGCGCATTGTGCGTGGCGTTGCGGATCGCCGAGGAAGTGGAGAACGCCACCATCGTCTTCGTGGTGTGCGATCGCGGCGACCGCTACCTGTCGACCGGCGTGTTTCCGGCCTGATGTTCCCGCCTGCTCCCGGCCTGATCCGGGCCTGATCCGGGCCTGATCCGGGCGGCGGCCGCAGACAAGAAAGCCTCGCGCAAGCGAGGTTTTTTTGCGTCTGGGTGTCAGGCGTGGCTCAGCCCATTGCCGCCTTGACCGCTTCGCCCAGCTGGTACACCGCCAGTGCGTAGAAGAAGCTGCGGTTGTAGCGCGTCAGCACATAGAAGTTGCGCAGGCCCAGCAGGTACTCGGTCGGCTGGTCCGGCGTGGGCAGGTCCACCACCAGCACGCCGGTCTCGCCTTCGCGCGCCGTGTCGATGGGCTCGTCCACGCGCAGGCCGGCGCGGGTCAGCTGGTTGAGCGTGCGCGTCGGCCACGGTTCGCCATCCGCGGCCGCGGTGGCGACGCCAAGGCTACCGCTGTCGCCGGCAATGCGCCATACCACCGGCCGGCCCGGTTCCCAGCCATGCAGCTGCAGGAAACGCGCCACGCTGCCGATCGCATCGGTCGGGCTGTTGCGCAGGTCGATGCGGCCATTGTTGTCGTAGTCGACGGCGTATTCGCGCAGGCTGGTCGGCATGAACTGCGGGATGCCGATCGCGCCGGCGTATGAGCCCAGCACCGAGTACACATCGGTGCGCGTATCGCGGCACCACAGCAGGTAGTCGGCCAGCTGGTTGCGGAACAGCGTGGAGCGCGCGGCGCGGTTCGGCGTGTCGGGATAGTCGAAGGCCAGCGTCGACAGCGAATCGAGCACGCGGAACGTGCCCATGTCGCGCCCATAAATGGTCTCCACGCCGATGATGCCGACGATCACCGATGCCGGCACGCCGAATTCGGCCTCGGCGCGGCGCAGCGTGTCGCGGTTGTCCTGCCAGAAACGCACGCCGGCATTGATGCGGATCGGCTCGATAAAGCGCGAGCGGTACGCGCGCCAGCTTTTGCGCCCGGTGGTGGCGGGCGGCATGATCAGCCGCACCACGGTCGAGGAATAGACCGCCTGGCCGAACCAGTCCTGCAGCGCGCCGCGGTCGAAGCTGTGGCGCGCCACCATTTCATCGATAAAGGCGCGGGTTTGCGGGTTGTCGCGGTAGCGGCCGGGTTCGATTTCTTCTTCACGCACGCTGACGCGGCGCTTGCCGGCGGCGAGAAGGCTGGGGGAGAGGCCGCAGAGTCCGAGTGCGGCAGCGGAAAGCGCGGCGCCCAGCAGGGGGCGTCGCAGTGAGCGCTGGGGGTCGGTCATGGTGTCCTTTGCAAGTCGCACCGAGTATAGCGGATGCCACTGCAGCAACCCGGCGCCAGCTTGCGCGACCCGGCGCGCGAACCGGCTAACCCGGGCTCGCCAGCGAGGACGCGCATTGGGTGGCAAGGCCCGCCCTGTGCTAACGTAGCGAATGGAGACAACCGAGCGACGATAAGAGATGCCGACAGGCTATTACACGCACCCCGAGTTCCAGCGGCACGAGATGGGTCATTTTCATCCCGAGTGTCCGGAACGCCTGCAGGCGATCGAGGATCACCTGATTTCGCACGGCCTGGACGGGCTGCTGGAGCGCCGCGAGCCCACGCCGGCCACGCGCGAGCAGATCGAGCGCGTGCACCGGCCCGACTATGTCGATTCGCTGGAAAGCACCAGCCCGGCCAGCGGCTACTACCCGATCGACCCGGATACATCGATGAACGCCCACACCCTGAGCGCGGCCAAGCTGGCCGCCGGCGCCGCGGTGGCAGCGACCGATGCGGTGATCTCGGGCGAGTTCGAGAACGCTTTCTGCTGCGTGCGCCCGCCTGGCCACCATGCCGAGCCGGACCGCGCCATGGGCTTTTGCTTCTTCAACAACGTGGCCATTGCCGCACGCCACGCGCTGCAGGCGCATGGGCTGGAGCGCGTCGCCATCATCGATTTCGATGTCCACCACGGCAACGGCACCGAGGCGGCTTTCCGCGGCGACGAGCATGTGCTCATGTGCAGTTTCTTCCAGCACCCGTTCTACCCGTACAGCGGCACCGAGCACCTGGAGGCTAATATGGCAAACATCCCGCTGCCGGCCTACACCAACGGCATGGCCGTGCGCGAGGTGGTCGAGACCATCTGGCTGCCGCGCCTGCACGAGTTCCGCCCGCAGATGCTGTTTATCTCGGCCGGCTTCGACGCGCACCGCGAGGATGACCTCGGGCAGATGGGCCTGGTGGAGCAGGACTATGCGTGGATCACCGGCCAGCTTGTCGACGTGGCGCGCACGCACGCGCAGGGGCGTATCGTCAGCTGCCTGGAAGGCGGCTATAACCTGAGCGCGCTCGGCCGCAGCGTGCTGGCCCACCTGAAAGTCCTGCTGGAACGATAGGAGGCATCCGCCATGGCCGAGAACGATGCGCGCGTGGACGCGCCGCTGCTGACCGAAACGCGCGATGCCGCCGGCGTGGTGCGGGTGACCATGAACCGGCCCCAGGCCTTCAACGCCTTGTCCGAAGGCCTGCTGGACGCGCTGGCCGAGACCTTCCGCCGGCTAGCCGCCGACGACGCCGTGCGCGTGGTGGTGCTGGCCGGTGCGGGCAAGGCCTTCTGCGCCGGCCATGACCTGCGCGAGATGCGCGCGACGCCGTCGCACGACTACTACCGGCGCCTGTTCGACCGCTGCACGCGCGTGATGATGGCGATCCAGAAGATGCCGCAGCCAGTGATTGCGCGGGTACAAGGTATCGCCACCGCGGCCGGCTGCCAGCTGGTGGCGATGTGCGACCTCGCGGTCGCCGCCGACGACGCGCGTTTTGCGGTGTCCGGCGTCAACCTCGGCCTGTTCTGCTCGACGCCGGGCGTGGCGCTGTCTCGCAACCTGCACCGCAAGCAGGCCATGGAAATGCTGCTGACCGGCGATATGATCGATGCCGCCACCGCGCGCGAGCGCGGGCTGGTCAACCGCGTGGTGCCGGCCGCCGCACTGGACGACGAGGTGGCGCGGCTGGCCGCCAGTATCTGCGCCAAGCCGGCAGCGGCCGTCGCCGCCGGCAAGGGGCTGTTCTACCGCCAGCTTGAAATGGGTATCGAGGCCGCCTACCAGCTCGCCGGCCAGACCATGGCCTGCAACATGATGGATGACTCGGCGCTGGAAGGCGTGCAGGCCTTTCTCGACAAGCGCACGCCGTCGTGGCGTGGCGAATAGTCGACTTATTGTGGTTCTTTATGCTGGCTGTGCATAAAGACATCGATAAAAATTCGTTTATGGTATGAAGCGAATCGCATAAAATACCGGCTTCACAAAAATAAGTGCGGCAACAGCGCTCGAGACAAACTCGCCTGTTGCCGTTTTCTTTTGGTCACCTTTACATGATCGAACTGCAAGGACTGTCGCAGCGCTTCCCGGGCGCGTCTGGCGACGTGCATGCATTGCGGGACGTCAGCCTGTCGATTGCAGCGGGCGAAGTCTTCGGCATCATCGGCCGCAGCGGCGCCGGCAAGAGCACGCTGGTTCGCGCCATCAACCTGCTGAACCGGCCCAGCAGCGGCCGCGTCGTCGTCGACGGCCAGGACCTGACCGCGCTGGACAACGGCGCGCTGCGCCTGGCCCGGCGCGAGATCGGCATGATCTTCCAGCATTTCAACCTGCTGTCGTCGCGCACCGTCTATGACAATGTGGCGCTGCCGCTGGAACTGGCGGGCAAGCCCAAGGCGGAAATCGCCGCAACCGTGCTGCCGCTGCTGGAGCTGGTCGGCCTGTCGGCGCTGAAGGACCGCCACCCGGCGCAGATCAGCGGCGGGCAGAAGCAGCGCGTGGGTATCGCGCGCGCGCTGGCGAGCAAGCCCAAGGTGCTGCTGTCGGACGAAGCCACTTCGGCGCTGGATCCGGAAACCACGCGTTCCATCCTGGAACTGCTCAGGCAGATCAATCGCGAACTGGGCCTGACCATCGTGATGATCACGCACCAGATGGAGGTCATCAAGCAGGTGTGCGACCGCGTCGCCGTGCTCGAGGCCGGCCAGGTGGTCGAGCAGGGCCGCGTGATCGACGTGTTCCTGCGTCCGCAGCACGACGTCACGCGCGCCATGATCGGCGATGTCATTTCGCAGGAGCTGCCGGCGAGCGTGCTCAAGCGCGTCGAAAGCCGGCTCGGCAATGGCCGCGACCACGTCTACCGCCTCGCCTTCACCGGCGAGGGCGTCGACCAGCCGGTACTGGCGCAGGCGATCCGCCGCTACGGGCTGGATTTCAACATCCTGCACGGCCACATCGACGAGATCCAGGGCCAGGCCTTCGGCTCGCTGGCGATCATGGCCACTGGCGAGCTGGCCGACGTGAAGGCAGCAATGGAATACCTGCAGGCGCAAGGCGTCGTGGTGGAGGAGTTCGAGCATGTGGTCTGAAATGTTTGACCTGTTCCTGACCTCGTTCAACGAGACCCTGCTGATGGTGGCGATCTCCGGCGTGGTCGGCTCGCTGCTGGGCGTGCCGCTGGGCGTGCTGCTGCACCTGACCAATCGCGGTGGCGTGCTGTCGCACCCGCTGTTCAACCGCACCATCGGCGTGGTGGTCAACGCGGTGCGTTCGATCCCGTTCATCATCCTGCTGGTGGTGGTGATCCCGTTCACGCGCTTTATCGTGGGTTCGTCGATCGGTACCACTGCAGCGATCGTCCCGCTGACCATCGCGGCGATTCCCTTTATTGCCCGCCTGGTCGAAAGCGCGCTGCGCGAGGTCGACAAGGGCCTGGTCGAGGCCGCCCAGTCGATGGGTGCGACGACCGGCCAGATCGTGTGGAAGGTGCTGCTGCCGGAGGCCATGCCTGGCATCGTCGCCGGCCTGACCATCACCTTCGTCAGCCTGGTCGGCTACTCGGCCATGGCCGGTGCGATCGGCGGCGGCGGCCTGGGCGACCTGGGCATCCGCTATGGCTACCAGCGCTACATCACCGAGGTGATGGTGGCGGTGGTGGTGATCCTGATCATCTTCGTGCAGGCCGTGCAGAGCTTCGGCGACTGGCTGGTCCGGCGCATCAGCCACCGCTGAACCAAACTACTTCTAGAAATAGGAACGTACATCATGCAACGTCGCAACCTGCTGCAATGGATTCTCGGCGCCGCGCTCGGCGCCTCGCTGGCCACCGGCGCGATCGCCCAGGAGAAACCGATCAAGATCGGCGTCACCGGCGGCCCGCACGCGCAGATCATGGAACAGGTGAAGAAGGTCGCCGCCAAGGACGGCCTGAACATCCAGGTAGTCGAGTTCAGCGACTACATCCAGCCCAACGCCGCGCTGGCCGCCGGCGACCTGGATGCCAACAGCTACCAGCACCTGCCTTACCTGGAAGCCCAGATCAAGGACCGCGGCTACAAGTTCACGCACATCGCCTACACCGTGACCTTCCCGATGGGCGTGTACTCCAAGAAGATCAAGTCGCTCGACCAGCTCAAGCAGGGCGCGCGCGTGGGCGTGCCCAATGATCCGACCAACGGCGGCCGCGGCCTGCTGCTGCTGCAGAGCAAGGGCGTAATCAAGCTCAAGCCTAACGCCGGCCTGAAGGCGACCCCGTTGGACATCGCCGAGAACCCGAAGAAGATCCGCATCGTCGAGCTGGACGCCGCGCAGCTGCCGCGCTCGCTGGATGACCTGGATGCCGCCGCGATCAACGGCAACTACGCGGAATCGGCCGGCCTGTCGCCGACCAAGGATGCGATCGCCATGGAAGGCCCGAAGGGTCCGTACGCCAACCTGATCGCGATCCGCGAGGCCGACAAGGGCAAGCCCTGGGTGGCCAAGCTGGTGAAGGCGTACCACTCGCCTGAAATCAAGCAATACGTGAATTCGACCTTCAAGGAATCCGTGATCACCGCCTGGTAATCCTTGGCAATCGCGGTTATGTACCGGTCACTTTGAGGCTTCCGTCCAATCAGACGATGCGTGTAAGCCTCAGTTTCCGGCACAATCTCCTGACGGCTGGTGGATGCCGGGCTATGCCCGGCATCATTTTGCCGATAAAATAGTACGATCGTTCGAAAAACAGGAGAGCCGCCAACCCGGTGGTTATAATGACGAGCGAACAAAATTTCTGACTATCAGCTATCAGTGGAGTGAGCGCATGAAAGTACTCGTCGCAGTCAAGCGGGTGGTGGATTACAACGTCAAGGTCCGCGTCAAGGCGGACGGCACGGGCGTCGATCTGGCCAACGTCAAGATGAGCATGAACCCGTTCGACGAAATCGCCGTGGAAGAGGCCGTGCGCCTGAAGGAAGCCGGCGTCGTCACCGAAGTCGTCGCCGTGTCGTGCGGTGTCACGCAGTGCCAGGAAACCCTGCGCACCGCGATGGCCATCGGTGCCGACCGCGGCATCCTGGTGGAGTCGAACGAAGACCTGCAACCGCTGGCCGTGGCCAAGCTGCTGAAGGCGCTGATCGACAAGGAACAGCCGCAGCTGGTGATCCTGGGCAAGCAGGCGATCGACGATGACTCCAACCAGACCGGCCAGATGGTGGCCGCGCTGGCCGGCCTGCCGCAAGCCACGTTCGCCTCGAAGGTGGTGGTTGCCGACGGCAAGGCGTCGGTGACCCGTGAAGTCGACGGCGGCCTGGAAACGCTATCGCTGAAGCTGCCGGCCGTGGTGACGACCGACCTGCGCCTGAACGAGCCGCGCTACGTCACGCTGCCGAACATCATGAAGGCGAAGAAGAAGCCGCTGGATACCGTCAAGCCGGAAGACCTCGGCGTCGACGTGAAGCCGCGCCTGTCGACCCTGAAGGTGGTCGAGCCTGCCAAGCGCAGCGCTGGTGTGATGGTGCCGGACGTCGCGACGCTGGTGCAGAAGCTGAAGAACGAAGCCAAGGTTATCTGATCGCCGGGGAGATAGAACATGACTGCACTCGTCATTGCTGAACACGACAATCAATCGATCAAGGGCGCCACGCTGAACACCGTGACCGCCGCAGCCCAATGCGGCGGCGACGTGCACGTGCTGGTGGCCGGTTCCAACGCCAAGGCCGCGGCCGACGCCGCCGCCAAGATCGCCGGCGTGACCAAGGTCCTGCTGGCCGACGCCGCCTACTTCGGCGACGGCCTGGCCGAAAACGTGGCCGAGCAGGCGCTGGCCATCGCCAACGACTACTCGCACATCCTGGCTCCGGCCACCCCGTACGGCAAGAACATCCTGCCGCGCGTGGCCGCCAAGCTGGACGTGGCCCAGATCTCGGAAATCTCCAAGGTCGACGCCCCGGACACCTTCGAGCGTCCGATCTACGCCGGCAACGCCATCGCCACGGTCAAGTCGGAAGACAAGATCAAGGTGATCACCGTGCGCGGCACCGCGTTTGACGCCGCCGCTGCCGAAGGTGGCTCGGCCGCCGTCGAGACCCTGCCGGCTGTGGCCGACGCGGGCGTTTCGCAGTTCGTTTCGCGCGAAGTGGCCAAGAGCGACCGTCCGGAACTGACCGCCGCCAAGATCATCGTCTCGGGTGGCCGTGGCGTGGGTTCGGGCGAGAACTACACCAAGGTGCTGACGCCGCTGGCCGACAAGCTGGGCGCCGCGCTGGGTGCCTCGCGCGCCGCCGTTGACGCCGGCTTCGTGCCGAACGACTACCAGGTCGGCCAGACCGGCAAGATCGTCGCGCCGCAGCTGTACATCGCCGTCGGTATCTCCGGCGCGATCCAGCACCTGGCCGGCATGAAGGACTCCAAGGTGATCGTCGCGATCAACAAGGATGCCGAGGCCCCGATCTTCTCCGTGGCCGACTACGGCTTGGTGGGCGATCTGAATACCGTGGTGCCGGAACTGGTGGCCGCGCTGGGCTGATGCCGTCAGCTTGCCGGCCGTGAGGTGGATGATACGGCCGGCCATGTTCGCAAAAGGAGCCGTTCCCGGGATCTCCCGCGAACGGCTTTTTTGCGTCTATTGATAGCTACGGGGGTAGGCGATATCAGCAAACAAAAAGGGCGGCCTGTAGGGCCGCCCTTGTATTGCCTGTGTGTCGCCGTTGTCAGGCATGCGCCGGCCGCGGTGCCAGGTGATGGCGCGTGGGCTTGAGATAGCGTCCCACCGACAGGTCATCGGCACGGATCGCCGGCGAAGTCCCGGAGACCAGGTCCGACAGCAGCTTGCCGGAGCCGCAGGCCATGGTCCAGCCGAGCGTGCCGTGTCCGGTGTTCAGCCACAGGCCGCGTACCTGCGTCGGGCCGACGATCGGCGTGCCGTCCGGCGTCATCGGGCGCAGGCCGGTCCAGAAGGTGGCCTGGCTGACATCGCCGGCACCGGGGAACAGGTCGGTGACCACGTGTTCGAGCGTGCGGCGCTTGGCCGGGTCGAGGCTGCGGTCATAGCCGACGATCTGCGCCATGCCGCCGACGCGGATGCGGTCGTCGAAGCGGGTGATGGCGACCTTGTAGGTTTCATCCAGCACCGTCGACACCGGGCTGCGCGAGGCGTCGCTGAGCGGCACCGTGATCGAGAAGCCCTTGAGCGGGTACACCGGCAGGTTGGACATGCCCGACAGGAACGGCTTCACCAGCTGCGTCGACCAGCTGCCCAGCGCCACGACCACCAGGTCGGCGGAGATCGGCTCGCCGTTGACGATGGCGCCGGTGACGGCATCGCCCCGCGTCAGCAGGCTGTCGATCGAACGGTTGTACAGGAACCTGACGCCCAGCAGCTCGGCCATCTGCGAAAGCCGCGTCGTGAACAACTGGCAGTCGCCGGTTTCATCGTTGGGAAGGCGCAGGCCGCCGCTCAGCTTGTGGCTGACAGCGGCCAGCGCCGGTTCGCTCGCGGCGAGTTCTTCGCGCGAAAGCAACTGGTAGGGCACGCCGGCTTCTTCCAGCACGGCGATGTCCTTGGCCGCGCCTTGCAGCTGCTCGTCGGTGCGGAACACCTGCAGCGTGCCTTGCTGGCGGCCTTCATAAGCGATGCCGGTTTCCGCGCGCAATGCGCGGATGCAGTCGCGGCTGTATTCGGCCAGCCGCACCATGCGCTCCTTGTTCACGGCATAGCGCTCGGCACTGCAGTTCAGCAGCATCTGCCACATCCATTGCAGCTGGAACAGCGTGCCGTCCGGACGGATGGACAGCGGAGCGTGGTCCTGGAACATCCACTTGATCGCCTTCAGCGGCACGCCGGGCGCCGCCCACGGCGACGCGTAGCCCGGGGAGATCTGCCCCGCGTTGGCAAAGCTTGTGCCCAGCGCGGGTCCGGCTTCGCGATCGACGACGGTCACTTCATGACCGGCCTTGGCCAGATACCACGCACTGGTGACGCCGATGACGCCACTGCCAAGTACGAGAACACGCATTTCGGGGGCTCCCAACTACGATCTCAGGTTGAAGAAGGATTTGTCTCTATACTATTGAATACAATCCAGTCATAGTTACCGAATTTCTCAGTAAAACAGGAAAAACTAATGAGAACCAGCCGCCAGCCCGTACGCACGCTCGACCGGCTCGACCGCAGGATCCTGACGCTGCTGCAGGCAGACGGCAGGATCTCGATGAAAGACCTGGCGGAGGCGGTCGGCCTGACCATCACGCCGTGCATCGAGCGGGTCAAGCGCCTGGAGCGCGATGGTGTCATCATGGGCTACTACGCGCGGCTGAATCCGACCCTGCTGGGCAGTGCACTGCTAGTGTTCGTGGAGATCTCGCTCGGCAACAAATCGGGCAATATGTTCGAGCAGTTCCGGCGCGAGGTGCTGCGCATCCCGGAAGTGCTGGAGTGTCACCTCGTGTCGGGCGATTTCGACTACCTGATCAAAGCGCGCATCCGCGAGATCGGCGAATACCGGCGGCTGCTGGGCGACATCCTGTTGCAACTGCCCGGTGCCGCGCAGTCGAAAAGCTATGTCGTCATGGAAGAAATCAAGGAAACGCTTGCAATCTCGGTCGAGGACAAGAGCCAGCCGACCTGACCACCCACGCCAGGCCAACGAAGCCGGGCAATCATGAAGCGCCCCACCAATCCCTTCAAAGACACGTCCACCGCCGCCGCCGATACGCAGGCGGGCCCGCGGGCGCCCGTCGCGCGCAAGGGACGCGGCGCGGTCAGCAACCTGCAGGGACGTTTCGAGCGAGACCAGCGCGAGACCTTCGACGACGGCTGGGGTAGTCCGGCAATGGAAGAGCCGGCGACTGCCGTCGGGCAGGCGCATCCGGAGGCTGCCTCCAACACCACTCCGTCACCGCAAGCGCCATTGCCGCCGCTGCGTACGCAGGTACGCATCGAACGCGCGCGCACGATCCTGACCCGCAACGCGTCGCCGGATATCCCGTTCGACGTGTCGCTGAACCCGTACCGCGGCTGCGAGCACGGCTGCATCTACTGCTTTGCGCGGCCCACGCACGCCTACCTTGAGCTGTCGCCGGGGCTCGACTTCGAGACCCGGCTGTTCGCCAAGTCCAACGCTGCCGAGAAGCTGCGCGAGGCGCTGGCGCGGCCCTCGTACCGCTGCGAGACCATCGCGCTGGGCGTCAACACCGACGCTTACCAGCCGATCGAGCGCGAGCAGCGCATTACCCGCGGCATCCTCGAGGTGCTGAGCGAACACGACCATCCGGTCGCACTGATCACCAAGTCTTCACTGATCGAGCGTGATATCGACCTGCTGGCGCCGATGGCCGCCAAGCGGCTCGCGGTGGCGGCGGTCACCATCACCACGCTGGATGCGGACATCGCGCGCACGCTCGAGCCACGCGCGGCGACGCCGTCACGCCGACTGCGTACCATCCGCACGCTGACCGACGCCGGCATTCCGGTAGGCGTAAGCATTGCCCCGGTGATCCCGTTCATCACCGAGCCTGACCTTGAGCGTGTGCTGGAAGCGGCGCGAGAGGCGGGCGCCGTCTATGCGAACTACATCGTGCTGCGGCTGCCCTGGGAGGTGCGGCCGCTGTTCGAGGAATGGCTGCTGGCGCATTTCCCCGATCGCGCCGAGCGGGTCATGAACCGCGTTCGCGACATGCGCGAAGGCAAAGCCTACGATGCCAGCTTTGCCACGCGCATGCGGGGCACGGGCGTGTGGGCGGACTTGCTACGTCAGCGCTTCTACAAGGCCGCCGACCGGCTCGGCTTCCGCTATAACCGGTTCGAACTGGATACTTCGCGATTCCGGCCGCCCGCGGGACCACGCGGCAAGGACGATCCGCAAGGCTCCTTGTTCTGAGCTGCTTCAGTGGCCTGCTGGTCGCCGATCATGCGGCTGGCCAGGTCCAGCGCGGCCTTCGCGCTCGATGGCGGCAGTCCGGAGGACAGCGCCAGCCTGACGGCGATGGCTGCCAGGCGTCCTTCGTCATACGTTGGCATGTCGATTGGTGCTCCTTTGCGCCGCCAGAGCCACGCTCTGCCGCGCATGTCGCCGCCAGGATCGGACGGTCTTTCCAGTATGGGCGATTTGCGCGAAAGGGGAATTGCCGATTGCGGCCGCATTGACCACGCGCAAATGCAGGCAGCTTTTGGCGCCCGCCGCGGTGCTCAAGCGAATGCCGGCAGGGTGGGCATCGCGGATCACCTGCCATCATCCGCCCGCAGGTTGCCGCGTACGTGGTCGATCAGGTCGCAGTGAATGCCGCCGGCGCGGCTATTGCGACAGCTCGCGCGCCGCCTCGACCTGCGATTCGAAGAAGGTCTGGAAGCTGATGGCCAGCCCCGCCATCAGCAGGCCGGTGCCGATCAGCAGCGACAGGATCACCAGGATCACGACCGGCCACCCGGAGCGCGTGGGCTTGCCATGGGGATTGAAGCGCGCGTCCCACTTGTCGTCCGGGCGCAGGCCATAGACGATGGCGCCAAGGAAGGCGCTGATGACCGAGACTCCGCCGGCAACGGCGAACGTCCAGTTGAGCGCGGGCGTCCCGGCATCGGTCGCCATCGAGGCAATGCCGACGACGCCGGCCAGCAGCCCCAGCAGGTGAACCCAGCCGTACACGTCGCGCAGCCCGCCCAGGTAGAAGCGGTGCGCCCCGAGGCTGCCGAACAGGAACGCCAGCGCGACCGTCAGCAGCTTGGACTTGCCGCGTGCCGGGGTGGTGGCGCGAGTGGTTGCGGGACTGGCTGGCGTGGCGGCAGGCATGGCGTAGGGGCGTGCGTGGCGGTTCGGGAAAAACGGCGGCACACGCGTGCCAGCCGGCAGTCATTGTACGCCGGCGGTTACGGCCAGGGAGTGGAAGTGCATCAGCAGACGCGCAGGGCGACGCTAATGCCAGCCGCCCGTAAGCAGGCTCTTGATAAAGGTGGCGGCGTGTTCGCTGATATGCGTTTCGCCGTAAAGGACCAGGGTAAGGATACCCATGAACAGGACGGACAGCGATAACTGGCCGGCGTGTTCGACCAGGTCGCTTAGAAGGGGTGACATGACAAACCTCACGGAATTATTGTCATTCTGGAGGCTGCGCCCGAGCTGTCGTGATCGGGTCCGACAGGAGGTGTCGGGCAGAGGCAGGTCAGTTCGATTGCCGTCTGCACTGGACGGCACGCTGTGAGCCCCGGGCAGCGCCGGGCGGCAGCCTGTGTGTGGCACCCGGAAAGTGGGGCACACACTCAGATAAAGACAATGGGGGCGCGGGGCGAGTTCCGCAGCGAGTTCCTCGGCGCGCTTCCCAGGGCGCCGGCGCCACGCGAGCGCCAGCCGCATGGGGATTCAGCGTCCGCCGTTGTCGCGGCCGTGTGCCTGCCAGCCGGGACCGACGCTGGTGGGGCGCGAGTCGTTGCGGGCGTCGGAAGGGTTGCTGCGCTGATCCTGGGCGCGCACACGGTTGTCGTCGCGAGCGCCCTGCATGGCGGCGGCGCGGCGGCCACTCAGGCGGTCGTCTGCGCGGGCGCGAGCTTCCATGCGGTCGATCTGCGCCTGTACGTGGTCGCGGCTTTCGGCGCGCACGCTGGCGACCTGCCAGCCATCGCCAGCCTGCAGCCGCACCGGCCGGGCATCAGCACGGCTTTGTTGCCAGAACGCGACCTGGGCATGACTGGCGGCTACCGCGCCGACCAGGCCCGAGGCCACCAGGATGCCAGCCACCAGGTCGCGCAGGAGAGAGCGGGTGATCATGCGGATTCCCAGGTTCCTGTCGCGCTAAGTTGCTGTTGGAAGATGGGTTCATGGTACGCATCGGCCATCAGGTCGCGCTATGCCAAGCGAGTTACCGGTGTAACGGATTGTTTCGGACACATGGCCTTGCCATTCCTGGTGTTTTGGCGGCTCTTTGCGGGCTGCGCTTGTGCCGTCTCCAGCTACGGTGCGTAGCGGATCCGGTAGATCGCGCCAGCCAGGTCGTCGCTGACCAGCAGCGAGCCGTCAGGGGCGACGAGCACGTCGACCGGGCGGCCCCACGGCCTGCCGCGCAGCCAGCCCTGGGCAAACACCTCCTGCCGGACGGCCTTGCCGGACTCGTCCAGCACCACGCGCACCACGCGGTAGCCGGATGGCTGGCTACGGTCCCAGCTGCCATGCTCGGCAATGAAGACATTGTTACGGTATGCCGCCGGAAACTGGCTGCCGGTATAGAAGCGCATGCCGAGCGCGGCCACGTGCGCGCCCAGCCGCGCCACCGGCGGGACAAATTCCGAGCAGGGGCGCTTGCTGCCGTATTCCGGGTCGGCGACGTTGCCGGCGTGGCAATACGGATAGCCGAAATGCTGGTTGTTCGCCGTCGCGCGGTTCAGCTCGTCGTCGGGAACATCGTCGCCCATGCGGTCGCGGCCGTTGTCGGTGAACCACAGCTCGCGCGTGGCCGGGTGCCAGTCGAAGCCGACGGTATTGCGCACCCCGCGGGCCGCCACCTGCAGGTCGCTACCATCGGGCTTCATCTTCATGATGTTGGCGTAGCGGTTCTCGTCGGGCGCGCAGATATTGCAGGGCGCGCCGACCGGGACGTACAGGTAGCCGTCCGGCCCGAAGGCGATGAATTTCCAGCCGTGGTGATCGTCTGACGGAAAGCGGTCGCTTACCACCACCGGTGCCGGCGGGTTGTCCAGCCGCGCTTCGATATTGTCGACGCGCACGATCCTGGACACCGACGAGGCGTACAGGCTGCCATCGCGCAGCGCCACCCCGGCCGGCATGCGCAGCCCGCTGGCAACAGTGCGCACGCGCGGTCGGCCGCCGAGCGCGTCGGTGACCGCGTAGACCTTGCCCTCGCGCAACGAACCCACGAAGAGCGTGCCCGACGGCGACAGCGCCATGGCGCGCGCGCCCGGCACCTCCTGCGTTAACACGTCGATGCGGAAGCCGGCCGGCAGCTTGATCTGCTCGAGCGGCAGCGCCGCCGCCGCGCTGCCTGCCAGCAGAACCACGGCGAGCAGGGCGGACCGCCTTGCAGTACGAAGCAAGAAGTGCAGATGCGGACGCATGGCAGGCCTCCCGTCGCGGTTTTTGCCACGATGCCTGCACGGCACCGGCACGTCAATCACCTAAGTGTTTGTTTGGCCTCGGAAACTGGGCTATACTCTTGCGTTTCGTGTTCGTTTGAACACCCGGACACCCGTTTTCTGAGGAATCATCCCATGGTCGTTATCCGTCTGGCTCGCGGCGGCAGCAAGAAGCGCCCGTTCTTCAACATCGTCGCTACCGATTCGCGCAACCGTCGCGATGGCCGTTTCATCGAGCGCGTTGGCTTCTACAACCCGCTGGCTTCGGAAGGCGAAGAAGGCCTGCGCCTGGCGCAAGACCGCCTGGCCTACTGGCAAGGCGTTGGCGCCCAGCTGTCGCCGACCGTTGCCCGCCTGGTCAAGCAAGGCACCAAGGCTGCTGCCTGATTGCCGCCGGTCCATCGGACTGAGCGAACTATAGCGTGCCCGCAAGGGCACGTTCTTCGTTGCGCACGTGACTGAACGCAAGCAGCGGCCGCTGAACCGGCCGCAGGGCCCGCAGGGTGAGGCCCCCAAGGCCCCCAAGATGCCCACGGCGCTGCTGTATGCCGACGCCCTGCCGGAAGACCTGGTGGAAGTCGGCTATGTCGGCGCGGCCTACGGCATCCGTGGCTGGATCAAGGTCCAGCCGCATGCCAATGACGCATCCGCCCTGCTGCATGCGCGTCGCTGGTGGTTGCTGGCGCCGCCGCAGGCGGGGCTGGTTGCCGCCGGGGCGCAGCAGGCCCAGCCGGTCTGCGTGAAGATCGCGCAGTCGCGCGAGCACAGCGGTACGGTGGTGGCGAATGCCGCCGGCGTTGCCGACCGCAATCTTGCGGAAGCGCTCCGGGGCCGTCGCGTGTGGATCCGGCGTGCGGATTTTCCGGCGCCGGAAGAAGATGAGTTTTACTGGGTCGACCTGATCGGCTGCAGCGTCAGCAACGAGCAAGGCGAGTTGCTGGGCGAAGTATCCGGCCTGATCGATAACGGTGCCCACCAGATCCTGCAGGTCGCGTACGCGCTGCCGGACGGCAAGGCCGGCGAACGGCTGATCCCGTTTGTCGATGCGTTCCTGCGCACGGTCGATACCGCCGGCAAGCGCATCGTGGTGGACTGGGGACTCGATTACTGAGCCCGGGGCCAGGCCCGGCATTGTGCCCAGGAGGGGAGAGCGGATGCAGTTCGATGTGATCACGCTGTTTCCCGAGATGTTCCGCGCGCTGACCGACTGGGGCATTACCAGCCGGGCAGCCAAGCAACAGCGGTATGCGTTGCGCAGCTGGAATCCACGCGATTTCACGGTCGACAATTACCGCACCATCGACGATCGCCCCTATGGCGGCGGCCCCGGCATGGTGATGCTGGCCAAGCCGCTGGACGATGCGATCGATGCCGCAGTGGCAGCGCAGGCGCAGGCCGGCGTGCCGCAGCCGCACGTGGTGCTGATGTCGCCGCAAGGCAAGACGCTGTCGCACGCCAAGGTGATGGAACTGGCCGAACGGCCGGGCCTGGTCCTGCTGTGCGGCCGCTATGAGGCCATCGACCAGCGGCTGATCGACCGCCGCGTGGACGAGGAAATCAGCCTCGGCGACTTCGTGCTGTCAGGCGGTGAACTGCCGGCGATGGCGCTGATCGACGCGGTGGTGCGCCACCTGCCCGGCGTGCTGGGCGACGCGCAGTCCGCGGTGCAGGACAGCTTCGTCAACGGCCTGCTGGATTGTCCGCACTACACGCGGCCGGAAGAATATGAAGGCGTGCGGGTGCCCGAGATATTGCTCGGGGGCCATCACGCCGAGATCGAGAAATGGCGGCGCCAGCAGGCGCTGGCCAATACCGCGAGAAAGCGCCCCGACCTGATCGAGGCGGCTCGCGAACAAGGTTTGCTGTCCCGCGCCGACGAGAAATTCTTGTCGGAATGGGCGGCGAAGGAAGGGCGGGAGGCAACTCCCGCCAGGTAAAACCCCATCCTCTGCCGGGGCCCGGGACATGCCTGGGGCATACAACGCCGGCACGATGGTAACGGAGAAAAAACGATGAACCTCATCGAGCAGATCGAGAAGGAAGAGATCGCGCGTCTGACCGCGAACAAGACCATCCCCGCATTCGCACCCGGCGACACCGTGATCGTCAGCGTGAACGTGGTGGAAGGTAACCGCAAGCGCGTGCAGGCCTACGAAGGCGTAGTGATCGCCAAGCGTAACCGCGGCCTGAACTCGTCCTTCATCGTGCGCAAGATCTCGTCGGGTGAAGGCGTGGAACGTACGTTCCAGCTGTACTCGCCGCTGATCGCTGCCATCGAAGTGAAGCGTCGCGGCGACGTGCGTCGCGCGAAGCTGTACTACCTGCGCCAGCGTTCGGGCAAGTCCGCACGTATCAAGGAAAAGCTGGTGTCGAAGGCTGCCGCCGCTGCCAAGGCTGCGGAGTAAGCCGGACATGCCGGCCGGGGCGACCCGGCCAGCGTTTCCCCAGGAAGGGCACCCCATGGGTGCCCTTTTTGCATGCTGCATTGGCGTTCGGGCAACATCCGATTTTGCTGCGGCGCCGAATCGCGCGCTTCTGTCATACTTGCGGTTGCTATGCGTCCCGCCTTCGATCCCGAATCCCTTCCCGTCGTCGACACCGACCTGCGCAATGCGCCATTGAGCGAGCCGCGCCTGCAGGTCGACTTCATCCGCCACCGCTTCGAGGTGCCGCCGGCCTGGGCGCCGGAGCTGACCGACGAATCGCGCGTCTACGACCGCAGCCGCGGCCTGCGCGATGCCGCCGTGCTGGTGCCGCTGGTGGAACGCCGCGATGGCCTGACCGTGCTGCTGACCCAGCGCAATGCCAACCTGAGTGCGCATGCGGGGCAGATCAGCTTCCCGGGCGGCAGGCAGGAGCAGTGGGACAAGAACCGTATCGACACGGCGCTGCGTGAAACGGAAGAAGAGGTGGGTCTGGCGCGCGACTACGTGGAAGTGCTGGGCGCACTGCCTGACTACATCACTGGCACGGGATTCCACGTCAGTCCGGTGGTCGGCCTGGTGCGCGATGGATTCACGCTGCGCCCGGATGCCTCGGAAGTGGCCGATGTCTTCGAAGTGCCGCTCGCCTTCCTGATGAACCCGTTACACCATGAGCGGCGCCTGTTCCGCTGGGTCGACGGCGAACGCCTGTTCTACGCCATGCCCTATCCGCGCGAGAGCGGCGGCCACCGCTTTATCTGGGGCGCCACCGCGGGCATGCTGCGCAATCTCTACCACCTGCTGGCGGCCTGAGCGGCCGCCGCCGGCGTTCTGTCAGGCTGCGGCCTGTTTCGTGCCGATGCAGTGCGGGCAGCTCTTGCCGATCACGTAGTGCGGGCTCTGCTGTTCTTCCGGCGTGACCACGGCACGGCAGGCGAAGCACTGCTTGGGTCCGGCGGGCTCCAGGTTCGGGTTTAGCGCGGTGCGGTAGTCGAAGACGAAGCAGTCGCCGCGATAGTGGCTGCCGCCGACTTCCTCGAAATACTTCAGGATGCCACCCTCGAGCTGGTATACGCGCTCGACGCCGACTTCCTGCATGTGGATCGCCGCCTTCTCGCAGCGGATGCCGCCGGTGCAGAACGACACCACGGTCTTGCCTTCCAGCTCTGCCTTGTGCGCGGCGACAGCCTCGGGGAATTCGCTGAACTTGGCGATGTCGTACTCGACCGCATCGGCGAAGGTGCCGACCGCCACCTCGAAGTCATTGCGCGTATCGAGCATCACCACCGGGCGGCCTTCGTCGTCATGCCCCTGGTCCAGCCAGCGCTTCAGGTCCACCGGCCGCACCGACGGCGCGCGGCCGTCTTCGGGGCGGATCAGCGGCATCTTCATGGTGATGATCTCCTTCTTGGCACGCACCAGCATGCGCTTGAAGGGCTGGTTCTCCGACAGGCTTTCCTTGGGCGCGATATCGGCGAAGCGCGCGTCGGCATGCAGCCACACCATGAAGCCGTCGATGGCTTCGCGCGGGCCGGCCAGGAACATGTTGATGCCCTCGGGCGCGAGCAGGATCGTGCCTTTCAGGCCGGCCGCTTCGCAGCGCTCGCGCATGGCCGGGCGCAGGGTCTCGATGTCGTCCAGCGAGACGAACTTGTAAGCGGAAATATTTACGATCTGCATGAGGGACGGCGCCTGCACGGCCGCACCCGGGAGGGCGGGAAGGGCGTTGGCGGCTTGCGATAACTGCCTGATAGGAAAGGCGAAATTATAACGCGAGCGGGCGCTTCTGCCGCTCATTCCCAAGCACCCCGATCAGCTTTGCGCAGCGGCCGGCACGCGTCGCCTGCACGCAATATTGGAGGCCGGCAGGCGGGTCGAGCCGGTACAATGTCGCCCATGTCCGCACCCCGCTTCGTCCACCTCCGCCTGCATTCCGAATACTCCGTCGTGGACGGCATCGTCCGCCTCGACGACGCCGTCAAGGCCGCCGCCGCCGATGGCATGGGCGCGCTCGCCCTGACGGATCTTGCCAACGCCTTCGGGCTGATCCGCTATTACAAGGAAGCGCGCGGCAAGGGCGTGAAGCCGGTGGTCGGGGCCGATGTCTGGCTGACCAATGCCGAAGACCGCGACAAGCCCGCACGCCTGCTGCTGCTAGTGCAGGACCGGCGCGGCTATCTGAACCTGTGCATGCTGCTGTCGCGCGCGTGGCTGGGCAACCAGCACCGCGGCCGCGCCGAGATCGATCCGTCGTGGTTCCTGGAGCCGGGCGAAGACGACATGCCGCTCGCCACCGGCCTGATCGCGCTGTCCGGCGCAATGGGCGGCGATATCGGCATGGCGCTGGCCAACGGCAATGCCGACGGCGCGCGCCGTGCCGCGCAGCATTGGGCATCGGTGTTCGCGCAGCGCTTCTATATCGAACTGCAGCGCGCCGGCCATGCCGGCACCGATGCCTACGTGCAGCAGGCCGTGCAACTGGCGGCCGAACTGCAGTTGCCGGTGGTCGCCACGCATCCGGTGCAGTTCATGACGCCGGACGACTACACCGCGCACGAGGCGCGCGTGTGTATCGCCGAGGGCGAGCTGCTGGCCAACCCGCGCCGCACGCGGCGCTTTACCACCGACCAGTACTTCAAGACCCAGGACGAGATGTGCGCGCTGTTCGCGGATATCCCCTCGGCGCTGGAGAACGCGGTCGAGATCGCGCGCCGCTGCAACCTGACGCTGGAACTGGGCAAGCCGCGCCTGCCGCTGTTCCCGACGCCGGACGGCATGTCGCTGGACGACTACCTCGTCTTCATGGCCAAGGACGGCCTCGAGAAGCGCATGGCGGTGCTGTTTCCGGACGAAGCGGTACGCGAAGCGAAGCGCCCGGAATATTACGCACGGCTGGAGTTCGAGACCGGCACCATCATCAAGATGGGCTTTCCCGGCTACTTCCTGATCGTGGCGGACTTTATCAACTGGGCCAAGAACAACGGCGTGCCGGTCGGGCCCGGCCGGGGTTCCGGTGCCGGTTCGCTGGTCGCGTATGCGCTGGGCATTACCGACCTCGATCCGCTCAAGTACGCGCTGCTGTTCGAGCGTTTCCTGAACCCGGAACGGGTATCGATGCCCGACTTCGATATCGACTTCTGCCAGCACGGCCGCGATCGCGTGATCACGTACGTGAAGGAGAAGTACGGCAAGGACGCGGTGTCGCAGATCGCCACCTTCGGCACCATGGCCGCCAAGGCCGCGGTGCGCGACGTGGGCCGCGTGCTCGACCTGGGCTATGGCTTTGTCGACGGCATCGCCAAGCTGATCCCGTTCAAGCCGGGCAAGCTGGTCACCATCGAGGAAGCGAAGAAAGAAGAGCCGCTACTGACCGAGCGCGAGAACAACGAGGAAGAAGTGCGCCAGCTGCTGGAGCTGGCGCAGCGCGTCGAAGGCATGACGCGCAACGTCGGCATGCACGCCGGCGGCGTGCTGATCGCGCCCGGCAGGCTGACCGATTTCTGCCCGCTGTACACGCAGGGCGCGCAGAACGACGGCATGAGCGGCGTCGTCAGCCAGTACGACAAGGACGACGTCGAGGCCGCCGGCCTGGTCAAGTTCGACTTCCTGGGCCTGACCACGCTCACCATCCTGGACTGGGCCGAGCGCTATATCCGCCGCCTCGACCCGAGCAAGGCCGACTGGAACTGCAGCCAGATCCCGCTCGACGACGGCCCCGCCTTCGACATCCTCAAGACCGCCAACACGGTCGCCGTGTTCCAGCTGGAAAGCCGCGGCATGCAGGGCATGCTGAAGGACGCCAAGCCTGACCGCTTCGAGGACATCATCGCGCTGGTGGCGCTCTACCGCCCGGGCCCGATGGACCTGATCCCCAGCTTCTGCGCGCGCAAGCACGGCCGCGAGAAGGTGGAGTATCCCGATCCGCGCGTCGAACCCGTCCTGAAAGAGACCTACGGCATCATGGTCTACCAGGAGCAGGTGATGCAGATGGCGCAGATCATCGGCGGCTACTCGCTTGGCGGCGCCGACCTGCTGCGCCGCGCGATGGGCAAGAAGAAGCCCGAGGAGATGGCGCAGCATCGCGTCATGTTCCGCGAGGGGGCGGACAAGAACGGCCTCAACGCGCAGCAGGCCGACGACATTTTCGACCTGATGGAGAAGTTCGCGGGCTACGGCTTCAACAAGTCGCACGCGGCCGCGTATGCGCTGCTGGCGTACTACACCGCCTGGCTCAAGGCCCACCATCCGGCCGAATTCATGGCAGCCAACATGTCGCTGGCCATGGACGACACCGACAAGGTCAAGATCCTCTACGAGGACTGCAAGCTCAACAAGATCGCGGTGCTGCCGCCTGACGTCAACGCCAGCGAGTACCGCTTCGCGCCGACCGACCCCAAGACCATCCGCTATGGCCTGGGCGGCATCAAGGGCAGCGGGCAGGGCGCGATCGAAGACATCCTGCGCGCGCGCGAAGAGGGCGGGGCGTTCAAGGACCTGTTCGACTTCTGCGAGCGCGTCGACCGCCGCCAGGTCAACCGCCGCACCATGGAAGCGCTGATCCGCGCCGGCGCCTTCGACAGCCTGAACGACAACCGCGCCCAGCTGCTGGCCTCGGTGCCGATCGCCATGGAGGCCGCGGAGCAGAAGGCCGAGTCCGCCAACCAGGTCTCGCTGTTCGACCTGATGGGCGATGCCGGCGAAGCGCACCGCCCAGAACTGCTCGACGAACCGCGCTGGAGCCCCAAGCGCACGCTGCAGGAAGAAAAGCAGGCGCTCGGCTACTACTTCTCCGGCCACCTGTTCGACGCCTATCGCGACGAGGTGCGCCGCTTCAACAAGGGCACGCTGGCCTCGCTGGAAAAGGAAGTGCAGGGCAACGGCGGCGGCTTCGGCCGCGACGTGCGCGGCAAGACCATCGCCGGCGTGATCTCCGGCATCCGCACCCAGATGACCCAGCGCGGCAAGATGCTGATCGTGACGCTGGACGACGGCACCGGCCTGGTCGAGATGACGGTGTTCAACGAGGTCTTCGACGCCAACCGGCAGATGTTCCGCGAGGATGAACTGCTGATCGCCACCGGCAATGCGCGGCACGATACCTTTACCGGCGGCGTGCGCTTTACCGCGGAGTCGGTGATGGACCTGACCGCGGCACGGATCCGCTTTGCGACGGCGGTGCGGCTGGCGATGAACGGCAATTCTTCGACCGGGTTGCTGCGCGAACTGCTGATGCCGCACCTGGCACGCGCCACGGGTGCCCAGGGTCTGCCGGTGCGGATCGGCTACCAGGCCCGGACCGCGTCGTGCGAAGCCGTGCTGGGGCCGGAGTGGCAGGTGGTGCCGTCCGACGAGGCGCTGGGCGCGCTGCGCCAGGCGCTGTCGGCGGAGAGCGTGAATACGGTGTATGAGTGATCGGGCGGCGGGGAGCCACCCGTGCGGCCCTGTCCTTTAGCCGCGCCGGAACAGGTTGCCCAGGAAGTAGAAAGGCGCGTAGGCCGACGGCACGGCCGCGTACAGGAACATGCGCAGCCGGTGGCCCAGCGTGACCCGGCGCGCGCCAAACAGCACTTTCAGCCGCGCCACATTGTCCGGTGCCGAGAAGATGTCCGCGGTGTATTGCTCGCGCGCCAGCTTGCGTGCCTTCAGTTCGCGCATGGCATTGCCACAGCCAGCCCGTTCGGCATCCGCGATGAATTGCAGCGTTTCCGCCAGTGAACTCCGATTGGTGAAGCGAATGCGCTGCACGAAGTCGGCCGGCGTACGCCACTTGCGTTTGCCTGACGTGCCGCCGCGCCGGTAATGCACCAGCGGGCGGCGCACGTTCAGCGCACCCCCCATCAGCGATGCGCGCAGCGTGGTGATCTGGTCCTCGGACATCATGCCGGGCGCGATCGGCCCAAAGCGTTCGAACATGCGCCGAGTCCAGGTATGTGACGCGCCGATGACGTGCGGAGGGTGGGCCGCCCAGTATTCGAACGAGACATAGGGCTCGAGGTCGCTGTGCCGGATGTCGCCGTGCAAGGTCCCATCGTGGGCCATGTCGACGAGGTCCGTGACGATCAGATCCGGCTTGCCGCCGTGTGCCTGCCATGCCCGGACCACCTCGCTGCAGCGGGTCGGTAGCGAGAAATCGTCGCCCGCCGCCACGAAGATCAGCTCGCCATGGGACTGAGCGACCAGCTTGCTGAGATGGGCGCTGATGCCAAGATTCTCGGGATTGCGCAGCAGCGTCACTTTGTGAGGTCCCTCGTAGCCTTCCAGGGCCTGCCGGGCCGCGGCAAAGGTGGTGTCCGTAGACGCGTCGTCGGAGATCAAGATCTCCAGGTCCGGATAGTCCTGTGCCAGTGCGCCGCGGATGGCGTGCGCGATGAACGCTTCCTGGTTGTAAGTGATCAGCAGGAGCGAGACCGGCGGAAGGACCGCTTTGGCAAGCGGTGCGGCGTGCCCCGCTTCCTCGCGGGCAAGACTCATGGGATATCCCGGTGTTAAGCCAGGCAGAACGATACCACGTGGGCTATGCCGATCCCCTCCGGCCGGCGGCAGGGCGGGGTCGGTGGGCCGGTATAATGCAAAAAGTCAAAGTCAGCCAGGGCCATCGCCAATGTTGCCAGGCCTCCGGTGCATGTCGCGGCGCGGCACCGGTAGCGGTCAGTGCACATGGCCAGCCCAAACGTAACTCTGTGTATCAGTTCGCCAGTGGCTGTCGTTGCCGCGTAAGAGTTTCCTGAATGCAATTGAATCTGTACGCCGTCCGCGTGGCCGCTGTGTCTGCCGCGCTTTCTCCCGGTCTTATCCTGACGTATCAGGGCGGGACCGGCTACTGCTATTTCCTGGCAATGGCCGCCGCACTGGTCTGGTTGTCCGATGCCTCCAACCGGCGCCAGGCCGCGGCCACGCTCGCTGAATACAAATGGTATGTCGCCGCGATGTCGGCGTATCCACTCGTCATCGTGCTGCAGCAGGCGATCAGCGGTACCTTCATCGGTCCTGCCCTTGATGCCCCGTCGCGGCTGCTGTTCGTCGCCCCGATCTTCGCGCTGCTCGCCGCCGTGCCCGCCCGGGACCTTCGGCCGGTGCAGTGGGGCTTCGTCGCCGGCGCCTTCGGCGCGGCGGCCTGGTCCGTGGTCAGCATGGTTGCCCCGGATGATTGGGTGATATCGGGTCGGGCCGGCAACCCCTTCACCAACCCTATCCCGTTCGGCGGCACTGCCCTGGCGCTGGGCTTCATGGGCGTTATCTCGCTGGGCGACGGCACGCCGCGGCCCCGCTGGGAGTGGGTGCTGCGCCTGGCCGGCTTGCTGGCGGGATGCTATGCCTCATACGCTTCGGAGAGCCGTGGTTCCTGGATCGCCGCGCCGGTGATGTTGTGGCTGTTCGCCGGGCGCTTCAGCCGGGTGCACAGGCCAACGCCGGTCTGGCGCATTGCCAGCGTGCTGCTGGTGGCGCTGTGCTTGTCGGGCCTGGCGAACACAACGGTGGTGCAGGAGCGGTTTCATGCCGCAGTCTCCGATTTCCACCGCATGGCTGTGGGCGATGAGAACAACTCGATTGGCCTGCGTATGCAACTGTGGCGCGCATCGTGGGAGCTGTTCCAGGAGCATCCGGTGCTTGGGGTCGGCAAGGGCCGCCTGAAGGGCAGCCTGGAAGAGATGGCCGGGCAGGGGCGGGCTTCGCAGGAAATCATCCATCCGCATTCGCACAACGAAATCTTCTCGACGCTGGCGCAGATGGGCCTGGTCGGCCTTGCCGCCCTGTTGCTGCTCTATGTGGGGTCGGCCTGCTACTTCTGGAGTCATCGCCATTCCCGTGATCCCGATACGGCCAATGCCGCGACCATGGGTCTGGTGCTGGTGTTCGGCACGATCATCTATGGCCTGACCATCGATGTCTTCTCGCTGGTGATGAATACCGCGTTCTATGCGCTAACGACGGCCACATTGCTGGGCATCATCGCCAATCGCCGCAGGCAGGGCGCCGCCTGAACCGGCACCCGCCAGCCCGTGCGGCTCAGGCGTGCTGACTGGTGCCGGCCAGGGCCAGCAGCGCGTCGAGGTGTGCGGCCGGCTCGGGGTTGTAGCACAGGGCTTGCAGCGGGGCCGCGATCCGGGCATTGCCGGTCCTGGCCAGCGCCGCTGCCTTCGCCATGGCGCTAGCGCACTGTGCGACGTCCTGGCGCGAGAAGGTCAGCGCCGCCTCCGGTGCGATCACCTCCAGGCAGGCGATGTTGTCCGCCATGATCACCGGGGTGCCACACAGCACCGACTCGACTCCCACCAGCCCGAACGGCTCATAGTTCGAAGCCAGCACGGTGTAGTCCGCGGCGCGATACAGGTCGGCCATGTTGTCGCAGTAACCCAGTTCGCGCACACCGGGCAGGGCTTCGCCCACCGGGCGGCCGGCCACGGCGATGATGGCGCCGCTGTTGCTCGCCGCCAGTGCCCGCTCCAGCAGCGGCAGCCCCTTGCGGCGATGATCCGAGGAAGGAAACAGGAAGACCGGCGCGTCGCCGAAGCCAAAGGCGGCGCGCAAGCGGGCGCGGTGCGCAGCGTCCACTGTGCCGAAGCGCGTGCAGTCCACCGGCGGATACAGCAGCGAGAGCTTTGATTCCGGCACACCGTAAAGCGTCCTGAGTTCCTGCGCCATCAGCCGTGAGTGGGCAACCACGTGGCGCGCGGCAGCGTAGTGCCGGCTTTCCAGCGCGATCTGGCGCCGGTCCCAGAACGTCGCGTGGCGCTGCGCCGCTAGCAGGTAGCCGCGGTGCGTTCCGCCGCAGATGGCAAGGTCGGCGCCGACCACGCGATTGCAGCCGATCAGCACGTCGCAATGCCGGTGGGCGTGGCGCATGCTCCAGGAAAACACGTAATCGCGCATCTTGCCCGGCAGCCAGCGCACGTGGACCGCGTGTGCGTCGATAGCGGCAAGTTCCGGCAGGCCCCGGTCGAACCGGCGCGCAAATACCGCCGGCCGCTCGCCGCGCGCGATCATGCCGCGCACGAGATCCATGGCGTAGCGTTCGAAGCCACCGCCTCGGCCGAAGCGGTTGCAGGAGATGCCAGTTCTCATGAGGTTCTGCGATAGGAAATGGGCGGGCCGCCGGGGCGGCCGCTGGGTCAGCGCGGCGACTGTTCCGGCTGGCGCTGCAGGTGCCAGAGCTTCAGGTACTTGTAGTAGCTGGCCTGTCCGTTCATCAGTGCCACGCCGAAGCCCTCCGTGCCGTCGAGGATGCTCCCGCGTATCAGCCAGGTGCGCAGGAATGCCCACAGGCCATGCCCCAGGGCGCCGGCGGGGCTGGAGCGCTTGCCGCTGCGCAAGGCCTGCAGCGCGCCTGCGCTGGAATACGACTCGACCTTTCGCAGCACGTCGGAGTAGTCGCGGTAGCTGTGGTGGATCAGCGCCTGGGTGAGCCTGCCGACCCGGCCTTCGACGATCAGGCGCTCATGGACCAAGGCGTCGGTAAAGCGCCCCTTGCCGTTTCGGAACACGCGCGTGACATAGTCGGGATACCAGCCGCCATGTCGGATGAAGCGGCCGCAGAACTCGGAAAGGCGGGGCATTTCATAGCCGTCAGCATCCGCGCGGGCGATCGATTGCAGGATCTCGTCACGCAAGGCTTCGCCGATGCGCTCGTCGGCATCCAGGCTCAGGATCCAGTCGCCGCTCGCCGCATCGACCGCGCGGTTCTTTTGCGGCCCGAAGCCCGGCCAGTCGGCGGTCTCAACCACCCGCGCGCCCATTTCCCGGGCAATTTCGCGTGTGGCGTCCTCGCTCATGCAATCCACTATAATCGCCTCGTCGCACCATTTCACGCTTTCCAGGCAGGCGCGGATGTTATGCGCCTCGTTACGGGTAATGATGACAGCGGAAATCCTCATTGGCGGATAGCGTGGTGCGACGGGGGCATGAGCCGGGAGCCGCATTGTACCTTGTGTGATCCCGCAGCTTCGCGCCGGCGCTGCCCGACGCGCGCCCGCCTGTTTCAGTCTTCCTGAGGAATCGTTCTTGTCCAGTCAAACGGCATCAGAGTCGCAGTCCATGGCGCGACGGCTCTGGTCTTACCTGCGCCCCGAGCTCCGCGTCTTTATCGGCGCCATCATAGCCATGGCGGTGGTCGCCGCCAGCGAAGGCGTCATTCCCAAGGTCGTCAATGACCTGCTCGACAAGGGCTTCGGTGGCCAATACGCCGGAACGCTATGGCATGTGCCCGCCCTGTTGACCGGCGTGGCGCTGATCCGCGGGGTGGCGCAGTTCGCTTCCGGATATCTGCTGAACCTGATCTCGAACCGCGTGCTGCTGAAGATGCGCATGCAGATGTTCCAGCGCCTGCTGCACGCGCCGGCTGCGTTCTTTCACCGCAACACAGCGGCATCGCTGATCAACGCGGTGATCTTCGAGGTCAACCAGGTGCTGCAGATCCTGACCAGCGTGTTCATTACGCTGGTGCGCGATTCGCTGACCGTGGTCGCGCTGTTGATCTACCTCTTTTACACAAACTGGCGCCTGACGCTGATCGTGGCGGTGATCCTGCCGGTGATCGGCTACCTGATGTCCAAGATTAACCGCCGGCTGCGCAAGCTCAACCGCGACCACCAGACCTACACCAACAACGCGGCCTATGTGGTGGAAGAAGCCGTTGGCGGCTACAAGGTGGTGAAGCTGCATGGCGGCGAGCGCTACGAGCTGGCGCGCTTCCGCACCGTGGCCGAGCGGCTGAAGAACTATTCGATGCGCATGGCGGTCGCCGGCGGGCTGAACCAGCCGGTCACGGCGTTCCTGGCTGCGCTGGCGCTGTCGGTGATCATCACCATCGCGATGGTGCAGGCCCAGGGCAACCAGACCACGGTGGGTGGCTTTACCGGTTTCGTGATGGCGATGCTGCTGCTGATCTCGCCGCTCAAGCACCTGACTGACATCAACCAGCCGCTGACGCGCGGCATCACCGCGGCGGAAATGATCTTCCGCCTGATCGACGAGCCAGTCGAGCCCCAGGATGGTGGCAAGGCAATCGGCCGTGCCCACGGCGAGTTGGCTTTCGAGCGTGTCGGCTTCCGTTATGGCGAGGCGCCGCGTGCCGCGTTGGAGGGCATCGATCTGCGCGTCAGCCCGGGCGAGGTGGTCGCGCTGGTGGGCCCGTCAGGCAGCGGCAAGACCACGCTGGTCAACCTGGTGCCACGCTTCTTCGATCCCACCGCGGGCCGGATCCTGCTCGACGGCAAGCCGTTGTCGGAACTGGCGCTGAAGGACCTGCGAAACCAGATCGCCTTTGTCAGCCAGGACGTGGTGTTGTTCAACGACACCGTGGCGGCGAATGTGGCTTATGGGGCGCAGTCGGAACAGATCGACATGGGGCGCGTCGAGCGCGCTCTGGCGGCAGCGTACCTGACCGAGACGGTCAAGGGCCTGCCGGAAGGCCTGAACACCAATATCGGCGACAATGGCATGAAGCTGTCCGGCGGGCAGCGGCAACGGCTGGCGATCGCCCGCGCGCTGTACAAGGATGCGCCAATCCTTATCCTGGACGAGGCCACTTCGGCGCTGGATTCCGAATCCGAGCGCCAGGTGCAGGCGGCGCTGGAAGAATTGATGAAGGGCCGGACCACGCTGGTGATCGCGCACCGGCTGTCGACCATCGAGAATGCCGACCGTATCGCCGTGCTGGACCACGGCCGGGTGGCGGAGCAGGGCACGCATGCGGAACTGTTGGCGGCCAATGGCCTCTACGCCGGCCTGCACCGGATCCAGTTCGCCACCCATTAAACCAATGTAAAAGACAAAGGCCGGCATATGCGCCGGCCTTTTTGCTTTTGGGCGCTTCGCTCAGTTTGCCGAAGCCACCGGCGGCTGCACCCCCATTACTTCATCGATGGCCGCCAGCACCGCGGCCCGCGTTGGCACGTCGCCGTGGCCGCCGAGCGAGACGGCGCGGCCCGGCTCGGCAACTCCGTACAGGTGCCTGGAAGTCGTCGTGAACAGGATCACCGTGGGCCGGCGCAGCGCGTCGGCGATATGCACGAAACCGGTGTCCATGCCGACCACCAGCGACGACTTGCCTACCATCTGCGCCACGCCAGTGATGCTCAGGCGCGGCATCACCTCGGCGCCCGGCACGCTGGCCGCAATGGTCTCGGCCTCCTTGCGCTCCGACTCGTTGCCCCAGGGCACCAGCACGCGCAGGCCGCGCGCTGCAATGGCGCTGCCCACGCTGATCCAGTCGGCGATTGGCCACTTCTTTTCTTCGCTCGACGTGGAATGGAACAGCATGGCGTATGGGCCCTTGGCCGCCGGCTCGGGCGTGTCCGGCGACATTTCCAGGCCGTAGTCCATATCCTTGGTCAGCTCGAAGCCAAATGCGCGGCTGACCGCGCGGCGCATCCGTTGCCGGGCGCAGTCTGCCTCGATGTACGGCGCAAAGACATGGTTGTACAGGTGGCGCGCACCGCTTTCGCCCAGTTCCGCCACCGGATAGCCCCAGCGGTGCCGTGTGCGCGCCAGCCGAGTCACGATCGCGCTCTTGTACACGCCATGGACGTCCAGCACCGCATCGTACTTCTCGCGCCGCAATTCGCGCAGTGCGCGGAAGATCTCCCGCAGCCCGGCCCAGCTGCGTGCCTTCTTGAAGCTGCGCAGCGGCGCGGCGATGACACGCTCGATATTTGGGTTCCAGCGCGGCACGTCGGCGCAGTAGGAGTCCGCGATCCAGTCAATCTTCACGCCGGGGAATGCGCGCTGCAGGTCGGCGACCAGCGGCAGCGTGAATACCATGTCGCCCAGCGAGGTCAGCTTGACGATGAGAATACGTTTCATCGGGAAGGGTTGGCGCATGCGGCCAGGGGCGCTCGCCTTGTTCAGGAAGGGACGTAGTATGCCTTATCCCGCAGGCATCTGGTTTTGCGATGCATGAGCAACATGGTGCACGGCCTTGTCCCGGCGATCCGGTAGACTTTGAAGCAGTACCCGGCAATAACCATCAGGGCCGACAAGGTCGACGAGAACATATCGCCAACAGGAGACAACCATGCCCGCCACAGCCTTCCCCATCAGCCGCTACCCTGTCCCCGCGCTCAAGGACCTCCCCGACGACATCCGCACCCGCATCCTGGAAGTCCAGGACAAGGCCGGCTTTGTCCCTAATGTCTTCCTGGCGCTGGCGCATCGCCCCGACGAATTCCGTGCCTTCTTCGCCTACCACGACGCGTTGATGCTCAAGGAGGGCGGCCTGACCAAGGGCGAGCGCGAGATGATCGTGGTGGCGACTTCCGGCGCCAACCAGTGCCTGTATTGCGTGGTGGCGCATGGCGCGATCCTGCGCATCTACGAGAAGAAGCCGCTGGTAGCGGACCAGGTTGCGGTGAACTACCTGAAGGCCGATATTCCCCCGCGCCAGCGGGCCATGCTCGACTTTGCGATGAAGGTGTGTGAGGCGTCGCATGACGTCGGCGACGCGGATTTTGCCGCGCTGCGCGAGCATGGGTTCTCCGACGAAGACGCGTGGGATATCGCCGCGATCACCGCGTTCTTCGGGCTGTCGAACCGGATGGCCAACACCATCAGCATGCGCCCGAACGACGAGTTCTACCTGATGGGCCGCGTGCCCAAGGCGAAGTAGAGCCAGCGAGAGCCAGCGAGAGCCGGCGCGCCGGGGAGGCTCAGCGCACCTCGGCGCAATTTCCGCTCTTGGGGTCGAACAGCACTGGCCAGGCCTGCTCGTAGATGCCCGGCGTGCAGTATTTCTCGCAGCGGTTATGCGCCAGCGTCACGCGGCGCGGGTCCTGCCACACCAGCAGCTTGCACTGGCTGCCGTCGATGGCCTGCAGTTCGATGTGCGGCGTCGTGCGTACCTGGCGGAACTGGATCAGGTTGAACTCGCAGCTGCCGCGCCGCGATACCCACAGTTTCCATTTCAACGCTTCCACCTTGTTGGCGGTGACGTCCATCAGCGCGTCCTCGCGGAAGCCGTCTTCCTCGGTGCGCTTGCATGCGCCGGCGATGGTAATGGTTTTGGGGGCGATCGGGGCCGCGCGTGCCTTCGGTGGCGGCGCTTCGGCAACCGGTGCGGCGGGGGGCGGTGGGGGCGGCCGGCGCTGCGCGATCGGCAGCGGCACGCAGGCGGAGCACACCAGGACGGCCAGCAGGCAGGCCCCATGTTTCGTGGCGTTCATGCTGGACTCCTTCTCGCAACCCTCGACCTTCGCTTAGTTATAGCGGATCGAAGACGAATTAGGAGTAGGACCATCCCGCAGCAT
This sequence comes from Cupriavidus sp. IK-TO18, assembly GCF_015549295.1. NCBI lineage: Bacteria > Pseudomonadati > Pseudomonadota > Betaproteobacteria > Burkholderiales > Burkholderiaceae > Cupriavidus > Cupriavidus sp. IK-TO18. Next base: position 260,526 of record NZ_JADGMP010000015.1, on the reverse strand, counting down.
GGCGTCAGGCAATGACTACATCAGGATGATGTCGTACTGCTCCTGGTGGAAGGTCGATTCGACCTGCAGGGAGATCGGCTTGCCGATGAAATCGCCGAGCATCGCCAGGTGCTGGCTTTCTTCTTCCAGGAACAGGTCGATGACTTCCTGCGAGGCCAGGATGCGGAATTCGCGCGGATTGAACTGGCGCGACTCGCGCATGATCTCGCGCAGGATGTCGTAGCACGCCGTGCGCGGCGTCTTGACCTGGCCCTTGCCGTGGCACACCGGGCATTGCTCGCACAGCACGTGCGCCAGCGATTCGCGCGTGCGCTTGCGCGTCATCTCTACGAGCCCGAGCTGCGAGAAGTTGTTGACGGTAATGCGGGTTCGGTCGCGCGACAGCGCGCGCTTGAGTTCGGACAGCACCGCTTCGCGGTGTTCGGCATTCTCCATATCGATGAAATCGATGATGATGATGCCGCCGAGGTTGCGCAGCCGCAGTTGCCGCGCGATGGTGTGGGCCGCCTCCAGGTTGGTCTTGAAGATCGTGTCGTCGAAATTGCGCGCGCCGACATAACCGCCGGTGTTGACGTCGATCGTCGTCATCGCCTCGGTCTGGTCGATCATCAGGTAGCCGCCCGACTTCAGGTCGACCCGGCGCGACAGCGCCTTCTCGATCTCGGCATCGATATTGAACAGGTCGAAGATTGGCCGCTCGCCGGTGTAGTGCGACAGCCGCGACAGCACCGCCGGCGTGTACTCCTTGGCGAACTCCACCAGCATCTGGTAGTTCTCGCGCGAATCGATCTGGATCACGCCGGTGGCGTCGTTGATGAAGTCGCGCAGCACGCGCTGGGCCAGGTTCAGGTCCTGGTAGAGCAGCGCCGGCGCTGGCAGCGTGGTGGCGTTCTGGCGGATCGTGCCCCAGATCTTGCGCAGGTAGGCGATGTCGTTGCCGAGTTCCTCGTCGGTCGCTTCTTCGGCGATGGTGCGCACGATAAAGCCGCCACGCTCGTCGGCCGGCACCAGGCCCTGCACGCGGCTGCGCAGCGCTTCACGGTCCACTTCGCCCTCGATGCGCTGCGAGATGCCGATATGCGGATCCTGCGGCAGGTACACCAGCGTGCGCCCGGCGATGCTCACCTGCGTGGACAGGCGCGCGCCCTTGGTGCCGATCGGGTCCTTGATCACCTGCACCATCAGCGCCTGGCCTTCGAACAGGGTCTTCTCGATCGCCAGTTGCGGGGTGCCGCCGTTGCGGTCGTTGTCGCGCGGGTGCCAGATATCGGCCACGTGCAGGAACGCGGCGCGCTCCAGGCCGATGTCGATGAAGGCCGACTGCATGCCGGGCAGCACGCGCACCACCTTGCCCAGGTAAATATTACCCACCAGCCCGCGCGTGAGCGTGCGTTCGACGTGCAGTTCCTGGACGGCAGCCTGCTGCACGATGGCAACGCGCGTCTCCTGGGGCGTGATGTTGACGAGGATGTCTTCAGTCATAGCGGTGAAACGCGGTCGCCGGTGGCCCGGCGGTATTGGGGTTGCCCGGCGCGGCCGGGTCTTGTCCTGGGCGGCGGCGTGGCCGCGGCTCAGAACTGCAGGCGGGCCTGGCGAAGTAACGCCGCCGTCTCAAACAAGGGCAAGCCCATGATACCTGAATAGCTGCCCGCGATCCGCTCGACGAACTCGGCCGCGCGGCCCTGGATCCCGTACGCGCCGGCCTTGCCGAGCGGCTCGCCGCTGGCGACGTAGCGCGCGATCTCGTCGGGCCGCATCGGGCGGAAGGTCACTTCGGAGACCGACAGCGCGTGGTGCATGCCCAGGGTGGAAACCACCGTGACCGCAGTGAGCACGCGGTGCGTGCTACCGGCCAGCGCGGCCAGCATGGCGTGCGCATCGGCGGCGTCCCCGGGTTTGCCGAGGATGCGGCCGCCCAGGCAGACGGTGGTGTCGGAGGTCAGCACCGGCGCGTCGGGCAGGGCCCGGCGCTCGCGGCGGCGCAGCGCGGCTTCGGCCTTCAGCGCGCAGACGCGCTGCACGTAGTCGTCGGGCGTTTCGCCGGGCAGGACGGCTTCCAGCGCTTCGGCGTCCTCGTCGTCATCGGCAAGGAGCAACTCGTAGCGCGCGCCCAGCTGGGTCAGCAGTTCGCGGCGGCGCGGGCTTTGGGAGGCGAGGTAGAGGTAGTCGTGCATCGCGGCAGGCGGGGCAGGCGGGAGTATGGACCTGCCGGCGGCGGGCCGGCAGTGGCGTGAATTGTAACGCCCGCGGCGGCGCGGTTCCGTGTCAGGCGCGGTGGTAGGGGTGGTTCTGCGTGACCGACCAGGCCCGGTACAACTGCTCGGCCAGCAGCACCCTCACCATGCCGTGCGGCAGCGTCAGGCTGGACAGGCGGATCAGCGTACTGGCGCGCGCCTTCAGCGCCGGGTCGAGCCCGTCGGCGCCGCCGATCAGGAAGGCGACATCGCCGCCCTCGCGCTGCCAGTCGGTCAGCTGCGCAGCCAGTTGCACGGTGGTGAAGTCGCGGCCGCGTTCGTCCAGCGCGACGATGCGGCACTGCCTGGACAGCGAGCCCAGCACGGCGTCGATGCGCGCGGCTTCGCGCTGCATCACGGTGGTGGCGTTGTTGCTGGACGAGCGGGCCTCCGGCTTGACCTCGCGCAGCTCGATGCGCAGCTCGGGCGGCATGCGCTTGGCATACTCGTTGAAGCCGGTTTCGATCCAGGCGGGCATCTTGTGGCCGACGGCCACGATTACCAGTTGCATGAGGGCGGATTGGCGGCAGTGCGGAGGCCAGTGCAGGCGGCGCGGCCGTCAGGCGGCCGCGCGCCGCGGCATCAGGCCGAGCGGGTGGTGCGCTTGCGCGCGGCCGGCTTGGCCGCCGCGGTCTTGGTGGCGGTCTTGCCTGCCGTCTTGCCAGCGGTCTTGGTCGCCGTCCGGGGTGCAGTCTTGCGTGCCGTGGTGCCAGCGGCGGTCTTGCGCGGCGCGGCGGCGCGGGTGCCGGCGGTCTTGGTGGCTGCCGTCTTGGTGGCTGCCGTCTTGGTCCCAGTCTTGGCGGCAGTCTTGCGCGCCGGCTTGCGCACCGTGGCAATGGCGTCCGGGTCGGTGTCCTCGTGGCCCATCGGCGGCGACGGCTCCTTCATGCCTTCGGGCAGGCGGGCCAGCGCCGGGCGCAGGCTGCTGGCACGGCGCGTGCCGCGCGCGGCCGGGACTTCGTCCTCGTCCTCGTCCATCGGCTCGCTGGCCTTGGCCAGGCTGCGGGCACCGGTGGCCAGCTTCATGCGCACCGGCTTGTCGCCCCAGATTTCTTCCAGGTTGTAGTACAGGCGCAGCTGCGGCTGCAGGATGTGGACCACGGCGTCGCCGCAGTCGACCAGCACCCATTCGCCCGTCTCCAGGCCTTCGACCGCCACGATATGGCCGCCGGCTTCCTTCACCGTATCCCGCACCGACGCTGCCAGCGCCTTGGTCTGGCGGTTGGACGTCCCGCTGGCAATCACCACCCGGTCGAACAGTTCGGTCAGGTGGCTGGTGTCGTACACCTTGATGTCCTGCGCTTTGACATCCTCGAGGCCGTCGACGATGGCGCGTTGCAGTTTACGAATATCCATGGTGTCTTCTTGTTCAGCTGAGATCGGTTGGGTGGTGGGCGCCGGTTGCGGGCAACCGGGGGTCAGGCCCTGGCCGGGGCGTCGCGGTACAGCCCGTGGCTGGCGATGTAGTGTGCCACGCCCGGCGGCAGTTGGTCATCTGCGGGTTGGCCGGCCGCCAGGCGCTGGCGCAGGCGGGTGGAAGACAGGTCGACGGCGAGCGTCTGGTCGATCCACATCCGGCCGGAGGGCGTGCATTGTATCAGGGTCGTGTCGGCCTGGCGCTGCGACAGCGCTTCCAGCACCGGGCCTTCCAGCGCGGCCAGCTCGAAGCGCGGGCGGGTGGCGGTGCACAGGTGGACATGCGCGAACAGTTCCTGCCAGCCGTGCCAGGTGTGCAGGCGCAGCAACTGGTCGGCGCCCATCAGCCAGCACAGCGAGGCCTGCGGGCCGTAGTCGTCGCGCAGCTGGCGCACGGTGTCGATGGTGTAGCTGGGGCCGGCGCGGTCGACTTCCATGCGGCTGACGCGGACTTTGGCGCCGGTGTCGCCCAGGGCGGCGGCGGCCAGTTCAGTCATGGCCAGGCGGTCCGCAGCAGGCGTCACATCAGTGCCCTTCTGCCACGACTGGCCGGTGGGGATCCACACCAGTTCGTCCAGGCCCAGGTGGTCGATGCACAGCCGCGCCAGCGCCAGGTGGCCGACATGGGGCGGGTCGAAGGTGCCGCCGAGGATACCCAGTCGGTAGGGGCGGGCGGGAAGGTCGCCCGCATCGGCGGCGGGCATATGGTCTTGCGCGGGATTGGCCATAGGTCTGCCGTCAGGCCCAGTCGCGTGCCGGCAGGAAGTCGGTGTACAGCGCCGCTTCAGGGCTGCCCGCTTCCGGTTGCCAGTCATAGCGCCAGGTCACCAGCGGCGGCATCGACATCAGAATGGATTCGGCACGTCCGCCCGACTGCAGGCCGAACAGCGTGCCGCGGTCGAACACCAGGTTGAATTCGACATAACGCCCGCGCCGGTAGGCCTGGAAGCCGCGCTCGCGTTCGCCGTAGGGCGTGTCCTTGCGGGCCTGCAGGATGGGCAGGTAGGCGTCGAGGAAGGCGTCGCCGACCGATTGCATCATGGCGAAGCTGCGCTCGAAGCCCAGCGCCGAGAAGTCGTCGAAGAAGATCCCGCCCACACCGCGCGCCTCGTTGCGGTGCTTCAGGAAGAAATACTCGTCGCACCACTGCTTGAAGCGCGGATACAGCTCGTCGCCATATGGCGCAAGCGCCTGCTTGCAGGTGCCGTGGAAATGCGCGCAGTCGCCGGCATTGCCGTAGTAGGGCGTCAGGTCCATGCCGCCGCCGAACCACCAGACCGGCTCGGCGCCGGGCTTGACCGCCAGGAAGCAGCGCACGTTCATGTGGACCGTGGGCACGTAGGGGTTGCGCGGGTGGAACACCAGCGATACGCCCATCGCCTCGAAGCTGCGCCCGGAGAGTTCAGGCCGGTTGGCGCTGGCCGACGGCGGCAGGGTATCGCCGCTGACGTGCGAGAAGCCCACGCCGGCGCGCTCCATCACCGCGCCGCCTTCCAGGATGCGGGTGCGGCCACTGCCGCGCAGGCGTTCGGTGGGCGGCTTCTCCCAGGCGTCGGTCAGGAACGGCTGGCCGTCGATGGCGCCGATGGCGTCGGTGATGCGGTCTTGCAGGCCGAGCAGATAGGCACGGACTGCCTGGGAATCGATCATGGTGGGCGGAAAACGAATGGACCGGATGGACCGGGCTGATGGCATTCCGGCAGCCCTGGGGCTGCCGGCTGCGTCACAGCGTTGTCACGATTGTACCGGCTGGGGCGGCCAGGTGGTCGCCAGAGCCCGCTGAGGCCGCGCCGGCGGCCAGCCGGTGGCCAATCAGCGCTTGATGGCGCGATAACCGATATCGGTCCGGTACTGCATGCCGTCGAACCGGATCTGCTCGACCGCGGCATAGGCGGCGCGCTGCGCGGCCTTGACGGTGTCGGCCAGCCCGACCACGCACAGCACGCGCCCGCCCGAGGTCAGCAGGGTGCCGTCCTTGAGCGTGGTGCCGGCGTGGAAGGTCACGCTGTCGTCGGTTTCGGCCGGGATGCCGGTGATGACATCGCCTTTGCGCGGGCTGTCCGGGTAGTTGTAGGCGGCCATCACCACGCCCAGCGCGGTGCGGCGGTCCCAGTCCAGCTCGATCGCGTCGAGCTTGCCGTCGACGGCGTGCTCCATCACGTCGACCAGGTCGGTCTTCAGGCGCGCCAGGATCGGCTGGGTTTCCGGGTCGCCCATGCGGCAGTTGAATTCCAGCGTCTTCAGGTTGCCGTCCTTGTCGATCATCAGGCCGGCGTACAGGAAGCCGGTGTAGGGGATGCCGTCCTTCTCCATGCCGCGCACGGTCGGCAGGATGATCTCGCGCAGCGCGCGCGCGTGCAGCGCGGGCGTGACCACCGGGGCGGGGGAGTAGGCGCCCATGCCGCCGGTGTTGGGGCCGGCGTCGGCGTCCAGCAGGCGCTTGTGATCCTGGCTGGTGGCCAGCGCCAGAACGTTCTTGCCGTCGACCAGCACGATGAAGCTGGCTTCCTCGCCCTCCAGGAATTCCTCGATCACCACGCGCGCGCCGGCGTCGCCCAGCTTGTTGTCGGCCAGCATCATATCGACCGCGGTGTGGGCCTCTTCCAGCGACATCGCCACCACCACGCCCTTGCCCGCGGCCAGGCCATCGGCCTTGATCACGATCGGTGCGCCCTGCGCGTCGATATAGGCATGCGCCTGTGCGGCGTCGGAGAAGGTCTGGTAGGCGGCGGTCGGGATGCCATGGCGCTGCATGAACGCCTTGGCGAAGTCCTTGGACGATTCCAGCTGCGCGGCCGCCTTGCTCGGCCCGAAGATGCGCAGGCCCTTGGCACGGAAGATATCGACGATGCCGGCCGCCAGCGGTGCCTCCGGCCCGACCACGGTAAAGGCCACGCCTTCGCGCTCGGCAAAGGCGGCGATGACCTCCGGATCCGTCAGCGGAACGTTCTGCAGGCGCTTGTCGAGCGCGGTCCCGCCGTTGCCCGGCGCCACGTACACCACCTGTACCCTGGGGGATTGGGCCAATTTCCAGGCCAGCGCGTGTTCACGTCCACCCGAGCCGACAACCAATACTTTCATGATCCACTGCCAGAAAAGAAACAGATACTAAAAGGCGGCGGCCTGGTCTGAGTCCGGGCCGCCGCCATGGGGGGCTTGTTGCTTCAGCTTAGTCTTCGATCACCGCGTTGGTGAAGACTTCCTGCACGTCGTCGAGGTTTTCCAGGGCGTCGAGCAGCTTCTGCATTTTGGCCGCGTCGTCGCCGGCGAAGCTGATTTCGTTCTGCGGCTTCATTACCACGTCGGCGACTTCGGCCTTGAAGCCGGCGGCTTCAAGCGCGGCCTTGACCGCCGGGAAATCGTTGGGCGGGCAGGTCACTTCGATCGAACCGTCGTCATTGGTGACGACGTCGTCGGCGCCGGCTTCCAGCGCGGCGTCCATCAGCTTGTCTTCCGGCGTGCCGGGCGCGAACAGGAACTGGCCGCAGTGCGTGAACATGAATGCCACCGAGCCTTCGGTGCCCATGTTGCCGCCATGCTTGGAGAACGCGTGGCGCACTTCGGCCACGGTACGGGTGCGATTGTCGGTCAGGCAGTCGACGATGATGGCCGCGCCGGCCAGGCCGTAGCCTTCGTAGCGGATCTCTTCGTAGTTGGCGCCTTCCAGGCCGCCCACGCCGCGCTGGATCGCGCGCTGGATGTTGTCCTTGGGCATGTTCGCGTCCATGGCCTTGTCGATCGACAGGCGCAGGCGCGGGTTGGTGTCGGCATCGCCGCCGCCGAGCTTGGCGGCAACGGTGATTTCCTTGATCAGGCGGGTCCAGATCTTGCCGCGCTTGGCGTCAGCTGCGGCTTTCTTGTGTTTGATATTGGCCCATTTCGAGTGACCGGCCATGATGCTCTCCGAGGCGGAAAAGGTGTTATGCGGTGATGGAATGCGGGATGCCAGGCGCGGGCGCCAGGTGACGGATATGCCTGGCGGCTGGCTATAATCAGCCCAGGATTTTATCACGCGGGCCTGCCCGCGCCGCTGCCGCGGCGAGTCCCGCGGCACTTGCTACCAGGAAGACCATGGCCGACCCCATCCTTATCGGCAAGAACGCCGAACACGAGCTGGTGCTGCTGCCGCAGATGGGCAACCGCCACGGCCTGATCACCGGCGCCACCGGCACCGGCAAAACCGTCACGCTGCAGACGCTGGCGCAGGGCTTTTCGCGCCTGGGCGTGCCGGTGTTCATGGCCGACGTCAAAGGTGACCTGACCGGCATTTCGCAATCCGGCCAGTTGTCCGACAAGCTCAAGCAGCGCCTGGCCGACCTGGGGCTGCCGGAGCCGGCCTGGGGCGGATGCCCGACAACGTTGTGGGACGTGTTCGGCCAGAAGGGCCACCCGGTGCGCGCCACGGTCTCGCACATGGGCCCGCTGCTGCTGTCGCGGATGCTCGAGCTCAACGACACCCAGCAGGGCGTGCTCAACCTGGTGTTCCGCATCGCCGATGCCAACGGCCTGCTGCTGCTCGACGCCAAGGACCTGCGCGCAATGCTGCAGTACGTGGGCGACAACGCCTCGCAGTTCACGACCGAGTACGGCAATATCTCCGCCGCCTCGATCGGCGCGATCCAGCGCGGGCTGCTGGCGCTGGAGTCGCAGGGCGGCGATGTCTTCTTTGGCGAGCCGATGCTGAACCTGGAAGACTTCATCCAGACCGAGAAGGGCCAGGGCGTGGTCAGTATCCTGGCGGCGGACAAGCTGATGAACTCGCCGCGGCTGTATGCGACCTTCCTGCTGTGGATGCTGTCCGAGCTGTTCGAGAAGCTGCCCGAGGCCGGCGACCTCGACAAGCCCAAGCTGGTGTTCTTCTTCGACGAGGCCCACCTGCTGTTCAACGACGCGCCCAAGGCGCTGCTCGACAAGATCGAGCAGGTGGTGCGGCTGATCCGCTCCAAGGGCGTGGGCGTGTATTTCGTCACGCAGAATCCGGTCGACATCCCCGACACGGTGCTCGGCCAGCTGGGCAACCGCGTGCAGCACGCGCTGCGCGCGTTCACGCCGCGCGACCAGAAGGCGGTCAAGGTGGCGGCCACCACCATGCGCGCCAACCCGAAGCTGGACCTGGAAACCGCGATCGGCGAACTGGGCGTGGGCGAGGCGCTGGTGTCGTTCCTGGATGCCAAGGGCACGCCGTGCGTGACCGAGCGCGCATGGGTGCTGCCGCCGGGTAGCCGCATCGGCCCGGCGACCGACGAGGAGCGCAGGCAACTGATCGCGAATTCGCTGGTCGCGGGGACCTATGAAGCGGCCGTGGATCGCGAATCGGCTTACGAAAAGCTGCGTGGCGGCGTGCCGACGGTGGCCAATGGCAAGGGCAAGCCGTCGGACGCCAAACCTGAAGCCAAGCCGGAAGCGGAACAGGACAGCGGCTGGCTTGGCACTGCCGGCGACATCTTCGGCACGCTGACCAAGGGCACCGGCAAGAGCGGGCGCGGCGATTCGATCCTGGAGTCGATGGCCAAGTCGGCCGCGCGCACGGTGGGTTCGCAGGTGGGCCGCGAGCTGATTCGTGGCGTGCTGGGCAGCTTGCTAGGGAAGAAGAAGTAGTTGAACCCTTGAAAAGCCGCTGGTTTGCTCATCTCTCCCGCTCGCCGGGTAGGGGAGCAAACGATCAGCTCGCAGGACGCGCTATTGCCGCTGTCCGGCCTGCGCCTTCGCGGCCGCCGCATCCTCGCGCATCTTGCGCGCGAACATCCGGGCGAAGAACCAGCCCATGCCGATGATGAAAACGATCACGCCCAGGCTCATCAGGCCGGTGCTGGTGCTGAAGAGAATCTTGATGGCTTCCATGGTTGGCTCCCTCGGGTTGGCGGCATGTGCCGGCGGAAGAACCGCCAGCGGGTGTCGCCAGCGGGTGTCGCCAGTTTAGGGAGCCAGGCGGCGCGGGCTATTGAGGCTGGTCAAGCCCGCGCCGCGCCGGCACGCGTCAGTTCTTGGTGCCGAACAGCCGGTCGCCCGCGTCGCCGAGGCCCGGCACGATGTACGCATCCGCATCCAGGTGGCTGTCCAGCGAGGCCACGAACAGCTTCACGCCCGGATGCGCCTTCTGGAACACCTCCACGCCTTCCGGCGCCGCCACCAGCGCGACGAAGGTGATGGCCTCGTCCTTGACGCCGCGGCGCTTGAGCACTTCCACCGCATGCACGGCCGAGTAGCCGGTCGCCACCATCGGATCGCACAGGATAAAGCTGCGGTCTTCCAGGTCTGGCAGCCGCACCAGGTATTCGACCGGGCGGTGCTGCTCGTCGCGGTACACGCCGATATGGCCGATGCGCGCCGACGGGATCAGCTCGACCAGTCCATCGCTCATGCCCACGCCGGCGCGCAGCACCGGGACGATGGTCAGCTTCTTGCCGGCGATCACCGGCGCATCCAGCTCCACCAGCGGCGTGTCGATGCGGCGCGTGGTCAGCGGCAGGTTGCGCGTGATCTCATAGCCCATCAGCAGCGTGATCTCGCGCAGCAGCTCGCGGAAGGTGCGCGTGGACGTTTCCTTGTCGCGCATGTGCGAGAGCTTGTGCTGGATCAGCGGGTGGTCGAGGATAAACAGGTTGGGAAAGCGCGGATCTTGTTTCATGGCTGGCGGCGAGGGCTCGGCGGGGATAGGGGCAAGCGGCTGGAGCGGGCGGCCGGGTCGGGTGGACCCGGCCGCCGCGCCGTTGTAGCCGGATTGTAATGGAAGCGGGCCGCAGCGCGGCTGCGGCCCGGTCCCCGGCAAGCTGGCCTTATCCGGCGGGCGTCAGTCCAGCGCGCGGTCCTTGGACTCGATATCCACCATGAAGATGGCAAACGCCGCCACCGCCAGGAACGACGAAAGCAACCCAAGCGCGAGCGTGAACTGGGTGGCCATGATCGGCGCAATGATCGAAGGGGCGAACAGGCCACCGAATCGTGCCATCGCACCGGCGGTGCCCATGCCGCTGGCCCGCAGGTCCGTCGGGTACACCTCCGGCGTGAAGGCGTAGAGCGCGCCCCAGGTGCCCAGCAGCGCGAAGCTCATCAACAGGGTGGAGCCGACGATCAGCGCGGTGGACGTGCCCAGGCTGTACAGCATGCAGCCCGCGGCGCTGAGCAGCAGGAAGCCGATCAGGGTCGGCTTGCGACCCCAGCGCTCCACGCCGTGCGCGGCGAGCGCGAAGCCGGGGAGCTGGACCAGCGCGAGCAGGATCAGGAAGACCTGGCCACGCATGAAGCCAAAGCCCTGGCCGGCCAGCTTTACCGGCAGATAGACAAAGACACCGTAATAGGCGATCGAGATCAGCATCCACGCAGCAAGCAGGCAGATGCTGCGGCGCCGGCATCCGGCCGCGAACAGCGCGAACACCGATTTGCGCTCCATCTTCTGCGGCTCCAGCGGGGCGATCTCGACCGAAACCCGATTGGCCTTGGCAACGCGCTGCAGCACAGCGCGGGCCTCTTCCGAGCGCCCCGATTTATTCAGGTAGAGCGGCGACTCTGGCACAAAGAACCGAACCACTACGCCGACCAGCGCAGGGAGGCCGGTGACAAAGAAGATCATGCGCCAGGCATCGTTGCCTTGCGAGACGGCGACCAGCGCCAGGACGGCGAGCAGGATCGTGCCGACGGCCCAGAACGACTCCAGCAGCACCAGCCAGCGGCCGCGCCGGTCAGAGGGCAGGAACTCGGCCATCATGGTGTAGTCGACGGGCAACGTGCCGCCCACGCCGATGCCGGTCAGGAAGCGCAGCAGCAGGAGCCACTGGAAATCCGGGGCGAAGGCGGAGGCGACGCCACAGATGGCGTCAAGGATCACCGCCATCATCAGCACCGGCCGGCGGCCGATCCGGTCCGCCAGCCGGCCGAACGCGAAGGCGCCGATCAGCATGCCGACGAAGAACATCGTCCCGGTCTGCAAGGCGCTCGGCACGGGGATGCCGAATGTCGCGGCAATGGAAGGCGCGGTGAATCCGATCGACAGGACCTGCATCGCGTCGGCCAGCCACACCAGGCCGAAAATGCCGAACAGCCGATACTGGAACCGGCCGACACCGGCTGCGCGGATGCCTTGCTCGATCGTGATGGTCTGGGACGACGATGCCCGCGCGCTTGACTGCGGGGGCACGCTGATCGTCGCTTCGGGGATGGTCGTTGCTGCCATTGAGGAAATTGATGACGACATTTTGTCTACCTGTCTTTATAGGCTGATTCTTGAATTCGGAAGCCAAGCACCGCGATGCGGCGAAACCTGTGGCTACCCCAAGCTAGCGAGGCCAGACCTGGCCAGGTAGTCCTCTCGCAACACCTTCCTGGTACTGATACGACATAGTCACTCCTTGTTGTCTACCCTTGGTTGTCCGGGCCCGGGTTCCCGGTCGGCACGGCGAGGGACTACGCAAGCCCCGGGGCCAGCGCTTCCGGTGATGTAAAGGGCCAATCTTGTGGTCTTGTTGTCTCGTCTGCCGCTTGTGTGCGCGGTTCTTGCGCCGTCCTTGTGCCGGGAGGCACCGCGGCGCGGCTTTTGGTATCGATGCCGGCACTCATGTAGTGCGCGCTACATGATCGTTCAGCGTAAGCTACATGAAACTGGCGGGCAAGGCCGAACTGCGGTTTCTCTCCTTGGGGTTTTCCCGCGCCTGGCGCGCAGTGCGCCGATCTGTCGGCGCAGGCCTCCCTGCCCGGTGGCAAAGCGCCCTGCCAGGCACGGCACGGATACTGTCAGGATGGATGCGAAGGCGCGGCGGGCCGGCCGCGAAGGCCCTCCGCTGGTCTTCAGTGGGCAGGCGCCGCGCGCAGCCGCGCGACGGTGTTCTCCAGGTCCTGCCAGGCGGGTTGGTCGGGGGCAAAGCGCGCGCGCAGGTACTGCGCCAGCTGCGCGATCTGCCGGTCGTCGAAGGTGTCGGCATAGGCCGGCATCGCGCCCAGCTCGCTGTTGGGCGGCGCGGGCATGCCTTGCAGCAGCACCTGGATCACGTTGTCGGGCAGCTTGCTGTGCAAGTTGGTGTTGAGTGCGAGCGACGGCTTTACGCCAAACTGCGCGATGCCCTGGTCTGATTGATGGCACACCGCGCAGGCGCTCTGGTATAGGCGTTCACCGGGGCCGCCGAGGGTGCGTGCAGCCTGTGCGCTGCGTTGTTCGAGTCTGGCAGCCTGCGCGTCGAGCACGGAAGGCGCTGGCGGCGGCGTGCCGAATGACGCGACGTAATGCGCGATCGCGCGCACATCCGATTCGGGCAACTGCGCGAGTTCTTCCACCACCGGCGCCATCGGTCCTGCGGCGGCGCCGTGATGCGGTGCATAGCCGCCGCGCAAGTAGGTAAACAGCGCCGCCTCGGTCCACGGCACCGGTGCGTGGGAGAGCGATGTCAGCGGCGGTGCCTCCCAGCCTTCGGCACTGCCGCCAGTCAGGTACTTGCGCCCGCCTTGTTCCCCGCCGAGCGCGTTGCGCGGCGAATGGCAGGCGCTGCAATGGCCCAGCCCCTCGGCGAGATACGCGCCGCGGTTCCACTGCGCGGAGCGCGCGGGGTCGGGCTTGAAGGGTGCGTCGCGATGGAACAGCAGGTTCCAGCCCGCCAGCAGCGGACGCAGGTTGAACGGGAACGTGAGCCGGGTCTGCGGCACCTCTGACTTCACCGGCTCGGCCGACATCAGGTACGCATACAGCGCCTGCATGTCGGCATCGCTGACCTTGGCGAACGCGGTGTAGGGGAAGGCCGGATACAGGCGCCGTCCGTCCCGGTGGATGCCCTCGCGCATCGCGCGCTCGAAGGCGGCGAACGACCAGTTGCCGATGCCGGTCTGCACATCGGGCGTGATGTTGGTGCTATAGACCGTGCCAAACGGCGTTTCCAGCGGCAGGCCGCCCGCATTCTTCACGCCGCCGGGGACGGTATGGCATACCGCGCAGTCACCTGCCGCGGCCACCAGGCGGCCGCGTTCCAGCGTGGCCGCGGAATAGAAGCCGGGCCCGGGCGGTGCGACCGGCGCGATCGGCGCGCGCCACGGCATCAGCGTTGCGCACAGGCCGGCCGCGGTCGCGGCAGCGGCGGCGATCCAGCCGCGCTTGCTGCGCTTGCCGGCGCGCTTGTCCTCACTCTCGGCCAGCGCCAGGCGGATGCGTTCGGCGCTGAAGGGCGGCGTGCGCAGGCGCACGCCGGTGGCGTCGAAGATGGCGTTGGCCACGGCGGCAGCCGCGGGCAGCGTATCGGCCGGGCCTGCGGCCAGTTGGTCACGCTCGGTGAGCGTGCCAGCCAGGTGGACCTCCGGCAATACTGCGCTGGTTGCGACGGCGGGGAGCGATTGGTTGGCAGAAGCCTCCGTGGCAGGCCAGGTATCGAATGCCGGGCTGACAGCGGTCAATTGCAGGGTAGCGTCGGCAACAGCCTGCTCCAGCGAGCGCGCAGCAGGTGTGGCTTGCGCGGGCGCCAGCGATTCGCTGTCATGCCCCACCGTCACGCGCGTGACGGCCAGCTCGCCGGTGGTGCCATCGACTTCGACTTCCGCCACCCATGCCGACCAGCTCTGGCCGGCGTCGTGGTCGACGGTGTGCGCATAGGCAAAACCGCGCCCGCGCCGCACATTGCCTGCCGATGTGGCGGCATGCGGAACGGATGGCGTCCAGCCGGAGCGCTCGCTGACCTGCCTGACGAGGGCCGAGCCGCGTGAGTCGTCGAGGTGCGAAAGCCGCAGCGCGACCGGGTCGGTGCCGGATGCGGCGGCGATTTCATCGAGATGGGATTCTCGCGCAAAGACATGGGCGCGCGCCGCCGCAAGCGGTGCGGCATCGAAAGCGGCTACAGCGCCGGCGCTGCCGACATCGACATCGGGAATGCGGTAGGGCGGCATGACTGCGCTGCCGCTGTCGCCGGTGTCCGTCACGGGCGACGCCGTATGCGTGAGCCAAAGTGCCAGCGGCACCGGCGGCGGAGCCGTGCCGGCCAGTGTTGCGGCGTAGGCGTCGATGGCATTGCCGCTGCGCGCGCTGTCGATGCATACGGCGAGCTGCGCACCGGACAGGCCGATATCGCCGGCGCACAGCCGGCGCATCACGGGTTTGCCGGCGGCATGGGCCAGCAGTGCGGCGTCGGCGGCCGCGTGGTGGGCGAGCAGGGCCGGATCGCCGGCGTCGGCGGCCGCCTGCCACCCGGCCAGCGCGACCTGTTGCGGCGCAATGCCCAGCAGCGCGGCCAGTTCTTCGCGCAGTGCGCCGTGGCGCAGGCTTGGCAGCCACACATACAGCATGCCGTCGCGCCAGTCCGCGATCGCGGTGCAGAACGCTTCGGTCCCGGTGCCGGCCAGCGGCCACTGGTAGTGCTGCGCGTGGCGCGTGGCGGCGCTGGCGAGCGCGCGGGTGGCGTCACCGCGCCGCGCAACGGCGTGGCGCGGTACGGGAGCTTCATCCGCGCGAGGCGGCGCCGACCAGCGTGCCTGCAGGGCCCTGGCGGCGTCGGCCGCCAAGGCATCGCTTTCCGCGGCCACGCCCGCAAACTGGTTGCGCACCACGGCCGCGCGCACGCCGGGCAACGCCAGCGCGGCATCGCGCTCCGCGCCGAGCAGGCGTGGTACCAACGGCTTGCCGTCGATCCAGCGCAGCCCTGGCGGCGTCAGCACATGGGCGACGAGGCACATGGAAGCCGGCGGTGGCTCATGTTTCGCCAGGGCGCCGGTTTGCACGGCCTGTCGCACGAGTTCCTGCTTCACGATGCCGCTCCCACGCCAGCCTGCCGCATCAGCACCGCGGCGCGCTGCACTGCGCGCACGATTTCCACATGCGTGCCGCAGCGGCACAGGTTGAAGCGCAGCGCCTCGCGGATCTGCGCTTCGTCAGGATCGGGATTCTGCGCGAGCAGCGCCTTCGCGGTCATGATCATGCCGTTCAGGCAATAGCCGCATTGTGCGGCCTGCTCGTCGATAAAGGCCTGCTGCACCGGGTCGGGATGCTCCGCCGTGCCCAGGCCTTCCAGCGTGGTGACCGCGTGGCCCACCGCGGCCCTGACCGGCAGCACGCATGAGCGCGCGGCCAGGCCGTCGACCAGCACCGTGCACGCGCCGCACTGGCCCAGCCCGCAACCGTACTTGGGGCCATTGCAGGCCAGGTCGTTGCGCAGGATATAGAGCAGCGGCGTGTCGGGCGCCACGCTGAGCGTGTGCTCCGCGTGGTTGACTTGTAGCGTCAGGGGGCGAGGCGTGTTCATCGGGGGCGGCAAGTTGCAGATCACGCGGCAGGCACGCCGCGCCCCTTCGTGCGAGGGGCTGCGGCGTGCAGGTTCAGGTCAGGCCTAAGGTCGGTGTTACGCCGCCGCGGACAGCGGCGTACGCCCGGCCGACACCAGCGGCACGTTGAACACATCGTAGCCGAAACACCAGTCCGGGTTCTCGTTGCTGCGCAGCCACGTGTTGTTGTGCGAGACCAGCTGGACCCTGCCGGCGCGCTCGGCGCGGTTGGCTTCATACAGCGCAAACGCGGCGGCGTAGTCGTCCAGGCCGGTCTCGGTGAAGCAGCGCGTCAGCATGGCGGCATCTTCGATCGCCATCGCGGCGCCTTGCGCCATGTGCGGCTTCATCGGGTGGCAGGCATCGCCCAGCAGCACCAGGCGGCCGCGGCTCCACAGCGGCAGCGGGTCACGCTCCAGCAGGGGCCACTTGGTCACTTCGACCGTGCCTTCGATCAGCGACTGCACGCCTTCGTGCCAGCCGTCGAACGCGGTGCGCATTTCCTCGATGCTGCTCGGCACCCAGCTTTTGCTCATGTCCCACTCGGGCTCGGGCACGCCGGTGACGTAGTAGATCTCGTCCAGCTTGCTGGTGTCGAAGTACACCATCATGTGGCGGTCGTCGGTCCACCACTTGGTGCAGCGCTCGTGCGTGAAGCCCTTGACGCGCGAGATCGGGAACACCGCGCGGTGCGCGACGTAGCCGGTGTACTTGGGAGGCTCGGCGCCCAGCAGGGTCTCGCGGATGCGGGAGTTGACACCGTCGGCGCCGATCACGATATCCGCCTGGTCCAGCGTGCCGTCGGTGAAGCGCAGCTCGACCACGTCGCCCCGGTCGGTGACGCTTTCCAGCTTCTTGTTGAAGAACAGCGTGCCCGGCGCCACGGCGTCGGTCAGCAGCTTGTGGAAGTCGCCGCGGTGCACGGTCAGGTAGCTGGCGCCGTAGTGCCGCTCCGCGTAGTCGCCCAGCGGGATCTGCGCGATCACTTCGCCGGTCAGGCCGTCGCGGCTGTACCAGAAGTCGGGGTGGCAGCCCATGTTGTTGAGCGCGTCCTCGATGCCGATGCGCCGCATGATCTTCATCACGTTGGGCCCCACGTGGATGCCCGCTCCCAGGCGTGAGAACGCCGGTGCCTGTTCATACAGCCTGACTTGGAAGCCGGCTCGCTGCAGCAGGGCGGCCGCGGCCGTTCCTCCGAGTCCGGCGCCGACAACTGCGATTCGCGGTTTGCCTTGCACGTTATTTCTCCTGGGGCAATGACACATGGGTCGATGGGGGCTTGGGCGACCTATGTGGTCGACCGTTGAAAACGAGTGTACACACTCAAAATATCAAGGGCAAGGAAGAAAATGAGGATCCTATGGAAAACCCTTATGATCTTTTGAATGTCTGCGCACGATGCTTTAATACGGTGAATTTGTGCGCTAAACAAGGGATTGGTTAATTAAGTATGCACTGAACGAGTGAATCGCGCTTGGTGCAGATTCTATTTGCCTATATAAAGTGTGTACACTACAATCGATTCGCAGCATGCAAGGCCATCCGGGCAGGGCAGGCGGGTAGACAGACAAACAGATAACGGAGTCGACAGTGCAGAAAGTTTTCCGAATCGGCCAGATCGTGCCGAGCTCCAACACCACGATGGAAACCGAGATCCCGGCGATGCTGGCCGCGCGCCAGCTGGTGCGTCCGGAGCGCTTTACCTTCCACTCCAGCCGCATGCGGATGAAGAAGGTGGTCAAGGAGGAACTGGCGGCCATGGATGCCGAATCCGACCGCTGCGCGGTGGAGCTGAGCGACGCCCGCGTCGACGTGCTCGGCTATGCCTGCCTGGTGGCGATCATGGCGATGGGCCACGGCTACCACCGCGTCTCCGAGCAGCGGCTGCAGGCGCACACCGCCGAGAACGGCGGCGACGCGCCGGTGATCACCAGCGCCGGCGCGCTGGTCGATGCGCTCAAGGTGATGGGCGCCAGGCGCATCGCCGTGGTGGCGCCGTACATGAAGCCGCTGACCGAGCTGGTGGTCGACTACATCCGCAATGAGGGCTACGAGGTGGTCGACTACCGCGCGCTGGAGATCCCCGACAACCTCGACGTCGGCCGCCACGATCCGTCGCGGCTGCCGGAGATCGTCGCGCAGATGGATGTCGCCGATGCCGACGTGATCGTGCTGTCCGCCTGCGTACAGATGCCGTCGCTGCCGGCGGTGGCCAAGGTCGAGGCAATGACGGGCAAGCCGGTGGTCACCGCCGCCATCGCCACCACCTATGCAATGCTCAAGCGCCTGGGCCTCGAGCCGGTGGTGCCGGGCGCGGGCGCGCTGCTGTCCGGCGCCTACTGAAGGAGCCGGCCATGGCGACCAGTACTTTCCTTTACGGCGGCAACGTCCATGCCAACGGCATCCGGCAGCACTACCTGCGCTATGGCGGCCAGGACGGCGCGCGCGCGCAGCGCGATGCCTTGATCATCGTGCCCGGCATCACCAGCCCGGCGGTCACGTGGGGCTTCGTCGGCGAGCAGTTCGGGCGGCAGTTCGATACCTATGTGCTCGACGTGCGCGGCCGCGGGCTGTCGCAGGCCGGCGCGGAGCTGGACTATAGCCTCGATGCGCAGGCCGCCGACGTGATCGCGTTTGCCGAAGCGCTCGGGCTGCAGCGCTACGCCATCGTCGGCCATTCCATGGGCGCGCGCATCGGCATCCGCGCCGCGCATAGCAAGCCCGCTGGCCTGACGCGGCTGGTGCTGGTCGATCCGCCGGTGTCGGGCCCGGGGCGCCGCGCCTATCCGGCGCAATTGCCGTGGTACATCGATTCGATCCGGCTGGCACAGCAGGGCATCGACGCGGAAGGCATGCGCCGCTTCTGCCCCACATGGACTGAAGACCAGCTGCGCCTGCGCGCGCAATGGCTGCATACCTGCGACGAGCGCGCGATCCTGGCCAGCTTCAACGGCTTCCATGAAGACGATATCCACGCCGACCTGCCGCAGGTCGATGTGCCGGTCCTGCTGATGACCGCGGGCCGCGGCGACGTGATCCGCGAGGAAGACGTGCAGGAAATGCGCAGGCTGCTGCCCGCGCTGCTGGTCGCGCATGTCGCCAATGCCGGCCACATGATCCCGTGGGACGATGAGCCCGGCTTCTATCGTGCCTTCGGCGACTTCCTCGGCGCGGCGCTGAACTGATCAAGGAGGGAACATGCCCGTAAGCGATTACGACCTGACCGCAGCGTGGAAGCAGGTGCTGACGCTGTCGAAGCTGCAGCCGGGGCAGACCGTCACCGTGCTGACCGGCGCGGCCACGCATCCGCAGACGCTGCGTACGGCGATGGTGGCGGCGCAGTCGATGGGCGCCATCGTCAACCGGCTCGACCTGCCGCCGGTTAACGGCGAGAAGGCGCTCAGCCGCGACGCACTGGCCTATCTCGGCACCACGCCGCTGACCGGCAATCCGGCGGCGATTGCCGCATTGAAAGCAAGCGATTTGGTGCTGGACCTGATGACGCTGCTGTTCTCGCCCGAGCAGCACGAGATACTGTCCGGC
Source organism: Cupriavidus sp. IK-TO18 (assembly GCF_015549295.1). Taxonomy (NCBI): domain Bacteria; kingdom Pseudomonadati; phylum Pseudomonadota; class Betaproteobacteria; order Burkholderiales; family Burkholderiaceae; genus Cupriavidus; species Cupriavidus sp. IK-TO18. Next base: position 241,111 of record NZ_JADGMP010000015.1, on the reverse strand, counting down.
GGCACCAAGATCCTGCTGGCGGTGGAGCCGCCCGAAGTGCTGGCCCGGTTGGTGCCGACCGAGGCCGACCGCGCCCGCGTCAAGGCTGCCACTGAACGGCTGGGCCGCGCGGGAGAGATGCATATCGTGTCCGAGGCGGGCATGGATCTGCGCTGCAGGCTGGGTGAATTCCCGGCAATCAGCGAGTACGGCTTTGTCGACGAGCCCGGCCGCTGGGACCACTGGCCGAGCGGCTTCGTGCTGACCTGGCCGGACGAGGGCGGCACCAACGGCACCATCGTGCTGGACCGCGGCGACATCCTGCTGCCGATGAAGTCCTATCTGCAGGCGCCGATCCGCATCACGGTGGAGGCCGGCTACGTGCGCCGCATCGAAGGCGGTGTCGATGCCGAGCTGCTGGCCGACTACATGGCCTCGTTCAACGACCCGGAAGCGTATGCGATGTCGCATATCGGCTGGGGCCTGCAGCCGCGCGCCAGCTGGTCGGCGCTGGCGATGTACGACCGCGAGGCCACCATCGGCATGGACGCGCGTGCGTATGAAGGCAATTTCCTGTGCTCGTTCGGCCCCAACAACGAGGCAGGCGGCAGCCGCACCACTGCCTGCCATATCGATATCCCGGTGCGCCACTGCACGGTCAGCCTCGACGGCGAGCCGGTGGTGGTGCGCGGCAAGGTGATGGACGGGCACCATGCTCCCGCCGCATCGCTCTACAAGGATTCGCGCCATGGATGACGCAGTGCAGACCTACCAGCGCCAAGGGTTCGGCGCGTCGATGGAATTGAAAGCGCCGTACGGGCTGCTGATCATCGACTTCGTCAACGGCTTTGCCGACCCGGCCGTGTTCGGTGGCGGCAATATCCCCGAGGCCATCCGCAACACGCAGCCGCTGCTGCGCGCCGCGCGCGAGCAGGGCTGGCCGGTGGCGCACAGCCGCATCGTGTTCGCCGACGACGACAGTGACCACAACATCTTCACGCTGAAGGTGCCCGGCATGCTGACGCTGAAGGAAGATGGCCACAACAGCCAGCTCGTGCCCGAGCTCGTGCCCGCGCCGGGCGAGCTGGTGGTGCGCAAGACGGTGCCGTCGGCGTTCTTCGGCACCTCGCTGGCGGCGTGGCTGACGCAGCGCGGCGTGCAGACGCTGCTGGTGGCCGGCTGCGTCACCAGCGGCTGCGTGCGCGCCAGCGTGGTCGATGCGATGTCGCTGGGCTTCCGCCCGCTGGTGGTGTCCGATTGCGTGGGCGACCGCGCCATCGGGCCGCACGATGCCAACCTGTTCGACATGGCGCAGAAGTACGCGACCGTGCTGGCGCGCGACGAGGCGCTGGCGCGGATTGCGGGTGAGGGCGTCCGCGCCGCCGCCTGAGGCGACCCGGCGCCGCGTCTCAGCCTGCAGCCGCGCGCCTGTTGCGTGCGGCCTTGCGCGCCGGCGTAGCCGGCGGCACGCTGGCTTCCGGCACGGCGCCGGGCAGCGTCACCGTGCGCAGCACTGTCTGCTGGATCACATCGCGCCAGTGCGCCAAGGCGGGCGGGCTCATCATGGCCTCGCCCAGGAAGGCGCTGAGCGTATGATGGTTGGAGTTGTAGAAGTAGCCGAGCGAGGCGATCACCATGTAGACATCGCGCGCGCCGGTCTCGGGACGGAATAGCCCGGCGGACTTGCCGCGTGTGAGGATCCCGTCGAGCACCGACAGCGCGTAGCTGGAGATTTCCTTGAGGCGGACCGACTTCTTCGCGTGCTTGCCCTGGCTCATGTTCTCGCTGGACAGGATCGCGACGAATTCGGGGTGGCCGAGGTAGTACTGCCAGATGAAGTCGACCAGCTGCGACAGCGCGCGCACCGGGTCGGCGGCGTCGAGTTCCTGCTCGAGCTGCTGCTCGGCTTCGTTGAGCTGCAGGTAGATGGTCTCCAGCACTTCGACGAACAGCTTTTCCTTGCTGCCGAAGTAGTAGTAGATCATCCGGTCATAGGTCTTGGCCAGCGACGAAATGCGTTCGATGCGGCCGCCGTCATAGCCGCGCTGGGCGAAGACCTTGATCGCCGCTTTCAGGATGCGGTCGCGGCTGTCCTGCGCCTGCCTGGCCCGCGTGCCTGGGGCAGCCCGCTTGGGAGCCTGCTTGGCGGCAGGTTTCGCCGCGGTGGTGTTCGTCATGATGATTGGTGGCTCTGACTCCGTTGGCTGGCAGTATAACGGGGGCCCCGTTGAAGGAGATGGGAAGACGATGACCGCAACAACGCTGCAACCCGCGGCACAGGCCGATCCCGCCACGCCGCGCGCACTGCGGCTGGCGTTGCTGCAGGCCGTCGGCGTGCTGCTGGTCACGCGCGCGCCGCAGGCGGCGGCGCGTCCCGCGCCCGGCCAGCCCGGCGCGGCGTCGGACTACGTGCCGGCGCTGCCCGATATCTTCATCGCCGTGCGCGACAGTGGCGAGGTGCTGGCCTTCAACGGCCATGTCGACCTTGGCACCGGCATCCGCACGGCGCTGGCGCAGATCGTGGCGGAAGAACTCGACGTGCCGCTGTCGCGGGTGCGCATGGTGCTGGGCCATACCGAAGCCACCCCCAACCAGGGGCCGACCATCGCCAGCGCATCGATCCAGATTTCCGCGATCCCGCTGCGCCGTGCCGCGGCGCAGGCGCGCGCGTGGCTGCTGGCGCGCGCCGCGCAACAGCTTGGCGTGGCGCCCGACCAGCTGGAAGCGCAGGATGGCGAGTTCCGCGTGCGCGGGGCCGACGCCGCCATCGGCTATGGCGCGCTGGTGCAAGGCGATCACGTGGCGCTGCCGTTGGCAGACGACGTGGCGATCAAGCCGGTGGAGGCCTACCGCATCGTCGGCCGCCCGGCCGGACGCGTCGATATCCCCGACAAGGCACGCGGTGTGCTGACTTTCGTCCATGACGTGCGCGTGCCCGGCATGCTGCATGGGCGCGTGGTGCGGCCACCTTACGCCGGGCGCGACAGCGGCGGCTTCGTCGGCAACAGCCTGCTCGCGGTCGACCGCGAATCGGTGCGCGATGTGCCGGGACTGGTCGACGTGGTGGTGCAGGGCGACTTCGTCGGCGTGGTGGCCGAGCGTGAAGAGTACGCGGTGCTTGCCGCGCGCAAGCTGCGGGTGCAGTGGAAACCCGTGCCGCCGATGCCGTCGCTCGCCGACCCTGAACCCGCGCTGCGCGCCAACCCCGCAACGCGGCGCGAACTGCTGAATGACGGCGAGATGCCTGCGGCCGGTACCGGCAAGACGCTGGATCGCCATTACGTCTGGCCATACCAGATGCACGGTTCGATCGGCCCCTCATGCGCGGTTGCGCACTGGCATGAGGATGGCCTGACGGTATGGTCGGGCACGCAGAATCCGCATGTTCTGCGCATCGACCTGGCACGCCTGTGCGGGCTGGGCGAGGACCGCATCGAGATCGTGCGCATGGAAGCCTCGGGCTGCTACGGCCGCAATTGCGCGGACGATGTCTGCGCCGATGCCGCGCTGCTGTCGCGCGCCGTCGGCCATCCGGTGCGCGTGCAGCTGTCGCGCGAGCAGGAGCACCTGTGGGAACCCAAGGGCGCGGCCCAGCTGATGGATGTCAGCGCAACGCTGGGCGCCGACGGCGAACTGCTCGGCTATGACTTCACCAGCCGCTATCCGTCCAACGATGCGCCGACGCTGGCGCTGGTGCTCGCCGGCATCGTGCCCAACGCGCCGCGCACGCTGGAAATGGGCGACCGCACCGCGGTGCCGCCGTATGACTACCGCGCGCGCCGCATCGGCTGCGACGACACGCCCGCCATCGTGCGCGCGTCATGGTTGCGTGGCGTATCGGCGCTGCCGAATTCGTTCGCGCATGAATGCGTGATCGATGAACTGGCTGCCGAAGCCGGCGCCGATCCGATCGATTTCCGGCTGCGTCATTTGCCGGACACGCGCGCAGCCGAACTGCTGCGCGCGGTGGCCGACGCGGCGGGCTGGCAGCGGGGCGCGCACGGTTCGCGTGGCAAGGCTGGCAACGACGGCATGCTGCGCGGGCGCGGCGTTGCCTATGCGCGCTATATCCACAGCCGCTTCCCAGGCTTCGGCGCGGCATGGGCGGCATGGGTGGTCGACGTGGCGGTGGAGGCGGCAACGGGCCGCATCGCCGTGGAGAAACTGGTGGTCGGGCAGGACACCGGCATGATGGTCAACCCGGACGGCGTGCGCCACCAGATCCACGGCAACGTGGTGCAGGCCTTGAGCCGGGTGTTGAAGGAGCAGGTGCGCTTCGACGCCGACGGTGTCGCCAGCCGCGAGTGGGGCAGCTATCCGTTGCTGACCTTTCCGGAGATCCCGCCGATCGAGGTGGTGCTGATGCCGCGGCAGGAAGAGCCGCCGATGGGGGCAGGGGAGTCGGCATCGCTGCCGGGGGCGCCGGCAATTGCCAATGCGTTGTTCGATGCGATCGGCGTGCGTCTGCGGCGGCCGCCGTTCGTGCCGGAGACAGTGTTGGCGGCGCTAAGGAGCGAGCGCCCTTAACCAACTGGTGGTTTGCTCCCTCTCCCGCAAGCGGGAGAGGGAGCAAACCGGCGGCATGGTGGAGGTCTCACTTACACGCCGCCATTCCCCTCATCGATCTCGCTCATCTTCCGCAGCAGGTAAGTCACCGCCACTCGCTCCGCCGGATTCAGGCTGCCAAACGTCTGCTCCGAGATCTGCTTCGCAAACGGCACCGTCTCGTCGATCAACGCCAGCCCCCCGGGGGTCACCGTCACCACCACCTTGCGCCGGTCGTTCGGGTCATGCGACACCGCAATCAGCTTGCGTGCCTTCAGCCGCTCGATGATGCCGCGCACCGTCGCCTGGTCGATCGCCGTGGCGCGCACCACTTCATTCAGCGAGCACGGCTGCCGGTCCCTGACCGCGCACAGCACCACGAACTGCGCCGCGGTGAGCTGCGAATCCGGGATGGTCTGCTGGAAGATCGCCACGTGGCGCTGGTACGCGCGGCGCAGCAGGTGGCCCACCTGCTCGGTGAAATCGTAGTCGGGGGCGGCCTGGTCTGCTGACGATGCGGAGGATGCGGAGGGGTTGGGCACGTCGATGGTGATGCGTTGGATGAGCGTGCCCCGAGTATATCCGCTGCCTGCTGGTCCGCTACTGCTACTACTCCACAGTGATCCCGGCAGTCTTCGCCACCGTGCCGAAGCGCTCGTATTCCGACTGCGTCAGCGCCTGCAGTTCGGCCGCGCTCGATCCCTTGGGATTGAAGCCCGCCTGCACCAGCTTCTCGCGCACATCGGGACGGGCCAGCGCCTCGACGAAGGCGCTGTTCAGCGCCTGCACCACCGGCGCCGGCAGGTTGGCCGGACCAAAGACCCCGAACCATGGCTCGACCGCATAGCCCTGCAAGCCCGCCTCGGCCAGCGTCGGCACGTCGGGCAGCGAAGGCGAGCGCTGCTTGCCGGCCACCGCCAGCGCACGCAGCTTGCCCGCCTGGATATGCGGCAGCGATGCCGGCAGGTTGTCGAACATCACGCTGATATGGCCGCCCAGCATGTCGTTGATGGCCGGGCTGCTGCCCTTGTAAGGCGCATGCGTCAGGCTGGTCTGCGTCATCTGCGCGAACATCGCGCCGGCCAGGTGCATCGAGGTGCCGGTGCCCGCCGTCGCATAGGTCAGCCCCGGGTTGGCCTTGGCGTAGGCCACCAGTTCCTTGACGGTCTTCACCGGCAGCGCCGGGCTGACCTCCAGCACGATGGTCGACGTGCCGAGCAGGCTGATCGCGGTGAAGTCCTTGCGCGGGTCGAACGGCACCTGCTTGTAGATATGCGGGTTGAGCGCGTTGGTGGAGATCGCGCCGAAGCCGATGGTGTAGCCGTCCGGCGCGGCCTTGGCCACCGCGTCCATGCCTACGTTGCCGCCGGCGCCGGGGCGGTTTTCGATCACCACCGGCTGGCCGAGCTTCTCGCCCACGCGCTGGCCGACCGTGCGCGCCACCAGGTCGGTGGTGCCGCCGGCGGCGTAGGGCACGACAAAGCGGATCGGACGGGACGGATAGCCGTCGCCGGGCGCGGCGGCGGCGCTGAAGCTGGCGGCGAGCGCCGCGGCCCCGGTCAGGGCAGCGAGCAGCAGCGCGCGGCGGCCGGCGTGTGCGGGGTGGATTGGCATGGCGAGAAGTCTCCTGGGGTTGTTATTGTGGCGCCGGCCGTGACGCAGGCGGCGCGCGGCCATTGTAGGGGATAGGCCGCAGGCAGGGCAGGGCCGGGGGCACCGCCGATGCGGTTGCGTCTTTTCGAATACAATCGTCGGGTCGCTTCGCGGGGCCGCGCGGGGCCGGTGCGCCGGCCCTGCGGCCCGCTTTCCACGTATTCCCGTGTCCGTCTCCCAGAAGTCCCTCGCCGCGCCTGCCGCGCTGCCGTCGCCGCAGCGCGCGGGGCTTGCCATCGCCGCCGTCGGCGCGGTGCTGTTCTCCGCCAAGGCGATCGTCGCCAAGCTGATGTACCGCTACAACGTCGATGCCGTGATGGTGCTGACGCTGCGCATGCTGTTCGCCGTGCCGCTGTTCATGGCGATCGGCTGGTGGCAGTCGCGCCGCCTGGCGCCGCTGTCGTGGGCGGACCGCGGGCGCGTGGTGTTCCTCGGCTTCATCGGCTATTACCTGTCGAGCTTCCTGGATTTCATCGGCCTGCAGTACATCACCGCCGGGCTGGAGCGGCTGATCCTGTTCCTGACGCCGTCGTTCGTGCTGCTGGCCACCGCGCTGGTGTTCCGGCGGCCGATCAGTTCGCGCCAGTGGCTGTCGCTGCTGCTGGCGTATGCCGGCATCGTACTGGTCTTTGCCCATGACCTCGACGTCAGCGGCGGCCAGGTGTGGCTGGGCGGCGCGCTGGTCCTGGGCAGTGCCATGACGTACGCTGTCTACCTGATCCTGAGCGGCGAGCTGGTGCGGCGCATCGGCTCGCTGCGGCTGGTGGCCTATGCGATGTGCGTGTCCACCGCCTGCTGCGTGATCCAGTATGTGGCGCTGGGCCGGCCCGTGGCCGAGCTGGCGCAGCCGGCGCCGGTGATGTGGCTGTCACTCGTCAATGCGGTGTTCTGCACGGTGCTGCCCGTGTCGATGACCATGGTCGCGGTGGCGCGCATCGGTGCGCCGCTGGCCTCGCAGGCCGGCATGATCGGCCCGGTATCGACGCTGTTGCTCGGCTACTGGCTGCTGGGCGAGCCGATCAGCGGCGTGCAGCTGGCCGGCGGCGCGCTGGTGATGGGCGGCATGTACCTGCTCTCGGCAAAGAGAAATTGATGCATCGGCCGGGCGCTCCCGGCCGTACCAACACAACAGACAAAGGAGAAACACATGGACATGGGATTGCGTGGCAAGCATGCGCTGGTGTGCGGCGCCAGCAAGGGCCTTGGCCTGGCCTGCGCCGACGCCCTCGCGGCGGAAGGCGTTGACGTGGTGATCGTGGCGCGCGGCGCCGAGGCGCTGGAGAAGGCCGCCGCCGACCTGCGCGCCCGCCATGGCCGCCGCGTGATCGCGGTGGCGACCGACATCACCACGCCCGAAGGCCGCAAGGCGGCGCTGGACGCCGCCGCCAGGCTGGGCGACCTCGACATCCTGGTCAACAACGCCGGCGGCCCGCCGCCGGGCAACTTCCGCGACTGGGAGCGCAGCGACTGGCTCGCCGCGCTCGACGCCAACATGCTGACCCCGATCGAGCTGATCAAGGCCACCGTCGACGGCATGATCGCGCGCAAGTGGGGCCGCATCATCAATATCACCAGCGGCGCGGTCAAGGCGCCGATCGACGTGCTGGGGCTGTCCAACGGCGCGCGCTCGGGCCTGACCGGCTTTGTCGCGGGCGTGGCGCGCGAAGTGGCGCAGCATGGCGTGACCATCAACAACCTGCTGCCCGGGCCGTTCAATACCGATCGCCTGCGCAAGACCATGGAAGGCGGCGCCCAGAAGGCCGGCCTGAGCGTCGAGGAAGTGGCGCAGCGCCGTGCCGCGCAGAACCCGACGCGCCGCTTCGGCGAGCCGGCCGAGTTCGGCGCTGCCTGCGCCTTCCTGTGCAGCCGCCAGGCTGCCTATATCACCGGGCAGAACCTGCTGATCGACGGCGGCGCCTACCCCGGCACGTTCTGATTTCCACCAGCCTGCTGCAGTCTCACCACCCCAACCAGGAATTACTGATGACACGCCCTCGCATCGCGCTGATCGCCCACGACCACAAGAAGGACGATATCGTCGCCTTCGCCACGCGCCATCGCGCGTTCCTCTCGCAATGCGAGCTGCTGGCCACCGGCACGACCGGCGGCCGCCTGATCGACGAGGTCGGACTGGAAGTGACGCGCATGCTGTCGGGGCCGTGGGGCGGCGACCTGCAGATCGGCGCGCAGCTGGCCGAAGGGCGCGTGCGCGCCGTGGTGTTCCTGCGCGACCCGATGACGCCGCAGCCGCATGAACCCGACATCAACGCGCTGGTGCGCGCGTGCGACGTGCACAACGTGCCGTGCGCGACCAACGTGGCTACTGCCGAACTGTTGATCGCGGGCCTGGCCAACGAGGCCGACGGCGCGCAGGCAAGCTGAATTCCCCCGATCGATGCAACACCACAACTAGGAGCGACGCAGATGAGCAAAGCCATCCGGATCGAGCAGACCGGCGGTCCTGAAGTCATGCAGTGGGTCGATGTGGAAGTGGGCGAGCCCGGCCCCGGCCAGGTGCGCGTGCGCCACGAAGCGGTGGGCCTGAACTACATCGACGTCTATTTCCGCACCGGCCTGTACAAGCAGCCGCTGCCGGGCGGCCTGGGCATGGAAGGCGCGGGAGTGGTCGAGGCCGTGGGGGAGGGCGTCGGCCACGTGAGCGTGGGCGACCGCGTCGCCTATGCCGGCCGTCCGACCGGCGCGTATGCGCAGGTGCGCGTGATGCCGGCCGATATCGTGGTGCGGCTGCCGGACGCGATCCCGTTCGACACCGCCGCGGCCATGATGCTGCAGGGCCTGACCGCGCAATACCTGATCCGCGACAGCTACCAGGCGCAGCCGGGCGACACGGTGCTGCTGCACGCGGCTGCCGGCGGTGTGGGCCTGATCGTCAGCCAGTGGCTCAAGGCGCTTGGCGTGACCGTGATCGGCACCGTCGGCACGGACGAGAAGGCAGAGCTGGCGCGCGCCAACGGCTGCGCCCATACCATCGTCTACACGCGCGAGTCGTTCGTCGACCGCGTCAAGGAAATCACCAACGGCAAGGGCGTGCCGGCGGTCTATGACTCGATCGGCAAGGATACGTTCCAGGGCTCGCTCGACTGCCTGGCGCCGCGCGGCACCATGGTGAGCTTCGGCAATGCTTCGGGCCCGGTGCCGCCGTTCGACCTCTCGGTGCTCGGCAACAAGGGTTCGCTGCGGCTGACGCGCCCGACGCTGATGACCTACGTGGTGCACCGCGAGCTGCTCGAGCCGATGGTGGCCGACCTGTTCGATGCGGTCATGACCGGCAAGGTCAAGGTCGATATCCGCCAGCAATATGCGTTGTCGGAAGTGGCGCAGGCGCACCGCGACCTGGAAGCGCGCAAGACCACCGGCTCGACCATCCTGCTGCCGCGCTGAATCCGGTTCCGCTCAGGCATAAAAAATCCCCGGCGCAGCGAGTGCCCCGGGGATTTTTCTTTGGCGGCTTCAGTGCGGCCGGACCGTGGTGGCTGTGGCGCGCGCCTGCGCCTGGCGCAGGATATGCGGCGGCAGGCGCTTCAGGATCAGGTGGACGGCCAGCGGGATCAGCACCACGTCGTCGATGATGCCAAGCCCGGCGACCACGTCAGGCACGAGGTCGATCGGCGAAATCGCGTACAGCAGCAGCCCGATCGCCGCGGGTTTCAGCCATGCCGGGGCATCCGGGTGGCGCAGCGCGTACCAGAACAGCCGCCCGTCGCGGCGTACCAGCGTCCACAGGGCCGAAAATCGCTTCAACATGAGAGGCCTCCTTCACATGGCGCGCGCCTGACACTGGCGCATACGCAGATAGCTTGGGCCGTTGTTGGCGGCTTCAAGTTCCGCGGGGGCAATGTGATGGGAGAGGCGGTGGGGGTGCGGCTGCCAATGCCTGCGGTTTTCTCCCCTCTCCCGCGCGCGGGAGAGGGAGAACACCTTGCTTAGGCTAGTCCGGGCGGCTTTGGTGCACCGATCAGCCCGGAATCTTCCCTTCTACACCCTCGACGTAGAACTTCACGCCATGCAGGAACTTGTCATCCGCGACCTGATCCTTCGCCAGCTGCTCGGTCCCGGTGTTGTCCTTGATCGGACCCTTCCAGATCGGCGCGCTGCCATCGGCAATGCCCTTCTTGCGCTCCTCGACCAGCTTCTTCACATCTTCGGGCACGACCGCGTTGAACGACTTCAGGTCGATCATGCCTTCCTTCAGGCCCCACCACGTGGTGCCGTTCTTCCACTGGTTGTTCAGCACGTCTTCCACCACCTTGTTGTAGTAGACGCCCCACGAGATCACCGACGCGGCCAGGTGGGCCTTGTCGCCGAACTTGGTCATGTCGCTGTCCCAGCCGAAGGCATGCACGCCCTTCTCCTGCGCGGTCTGCACCACCGCGGCGGAGTCGGTGTTCTGCATCAGCATGTCGACGCCCTGGCCGATCAGCGTGGTGGCGGCTTCGCGCTCCTTGCCCGGGTCGAACCACTTGTTGACCCACACCACCTTGACCGTGGCGTTCGGATTGACGCTGCGGGCGCCCAGCGTGAACGAGTCGATATTGCGGATCACTTCTGGGATGGGCACCGACGCGACCACGCCCATCTTGCCGGTCTTGCTCATCTTGCCGGCGACCACGCCGGCCAGGTACGCGCCTTCATAGGTGCGCACGTCGTACTGGGCCAGGTTGTCGGCGGTCTTGAAGCCGGTGGCGTGCTCGAACTTCACGTCCGGGAATTCCTTGGCGACCTTGAGCATCGACTCCATGTAGCCGAAGGTAGTGCCGAAGATCAGCTTGTTGCCCTGGCTGGCCAGGTCGCGGAACACGCGCTCGGCGTCGGCGGCGGATTCGGGCACGTTTTCGACGAAGGTGGTCTTGACCTTGCTGCCGAATTTTTCTTCCACGGCCTTGCGGCCGTTGTCATGCGCGTAGGTCCAGCCGGCATCGCCGACCGGTCCGATATAGACGAAGGCGACCTTGAGCGGCTCGCCCGCGGCAGCGGCAGCCGGCGCGGAGGCCGGGCCCGCGGTCTCGGCAGGCTTCTCGGCTTCCTTCTTGCCACAGCCGGCCAGGGCCAGCACTGCGGTGGCGGCCAGCGCCGCCAGGGTCTTCCTGCGCGTGACGATCATGATTTCTCCTTGTGTGAATTGTTTGGTAGCTCGGGGATTTCCGTCAAAAAAATCGATCAGATACTGGCGATCAGGCATTGCCGGGCCGGAACGGCTTCCCCAGCGATGCCGGCATGTTCAGCCGTATCCACGCGGGGTTGCGCGAGATCAGCGCCAGCACCACGATGGTGGCCGCGTACGGCAGCATCGACAGGAACTGCGAGGGCACCGATACGCCGATGCCCTGCAGGTAGAACTGCAGGATGGTCACGCCGCCGAACAGCCACGCGCCGATCAGCACGCGGCCCGGACGCCAGGTGGCGAAGGTGGTCAGCGCCAGCGCGATCCAGCCGCGGCCGGCGACCAGGTTCTCGACCCACATCGGGGTATAGACCAGCGACAGGTAGGCGCCCGCCAGCCCGCAGCAGGCGCCGCCGAACAGCAGCGCGCCGAAGCGGATGGTGCGCACGGGATAGCCCAGCGCGTGCGCGGATTCCGGCGACTCGCCGATCGCGCGCAGCGTCAGGCCGGCGCGCGTGCGGAACAGGAACCACATGATGGCAAGGCACAGCAGCAGGCTGAAATAGACCATCCAGTGATGCTGGAAGAACGCCGGACCGAAGAAAGGCAGGTTGGCCAGTCCCGGCACGGCCTTGGCCTGCGCCGGCATGGCGAAGCCGACGAAGCGCTGGCCCATGAAGGCCGACAGCCCGGTGCCGAAGATCGACAGCGCCAGGCCGGTGGCGACCTGGTTGGTGGCCAGCACCAGCGCCAGCCACGAGAACAGCGTGGCCATCAGCATGCCGGCCAGCGCGCCGGCGGCAAAGCCGAGCATCGGCGACTGGGTCTGGTAGCCGACCATGAAGCCGGCCACCGCGGCGACCAGCATCATGCCTTCGGCGCCCAGGTTGAGCACGCCCGAGCGTTCGTTGATCAGCAGGCCCAGCGCCGCCAGCAGCAGCGGCGTACCGGCGTTGATGGCGGTGGCAATGAGGGGAGCGAGTTGTTCCATGTTTTTTCTTGCTCCGCTCAGGCCGTGGTGGCGCGCCAGCGCAGGCGGTTTTCGATCAGCGTGTCGCAGGCCAGCAGGAAGAACAGCAGCATGCCCTGGAACACCCAGCCTATGGCCGACGGCAGGCCCAGGCGCGATTGCGCCATCTCGCCGCCGATATAGAACAGCGACATCATGATGCCGCCGAAGACGGTGCCGACCGGGTGCAGCCGGCCGATAAACGCGACGATGATCGCGGTGAAGCCGTAGCCCGGCGAGATCGACGGCAGCAACTGGCCGATCGGTCCGACCACTTCAAACGCGCCTGCCAGCCCCGCGGTCGCGCCCGAGATCAGCAGCGCGCTCCACAACGCGCTGCGCGCCGAAAAGCCCGCGTAGCGCGCCGCCGCCGGCGCGGTACCGCCGACCTGCAGCCGATAGCCGGCAAAGCTGCGGAACACGAACACCGTCATCACCACCACCAACACCAGCATCACCGCAAAGCCGGCGTGCAGGCGCGAGCCCGACATCAGGTTGGGCAGCAGGAACTCGGACGAGAACACCTTGGACTGCGGGAAGTTCATGCCATTGGGATCCTTCAGCGGCCCGTTGACCACCCACAGCAGCAACTGCTGCGCGATATAGGTGAGCATCAGCGAGACCAGGATCTCGTTGGCGTTGAACCTGTCTTTCAGCAGCGCCGTGAGCGAAGCCCACGCCATGCCGCCGGCGATGCCGGCGAGCGAAGCCAGTACCAGAACCACGGTGCCGTTCAGGGCCTGCCCCGGCACGTCGAAATACAGCACCACGGCACCGGCGCAGATGCCGCCGGCAATCAGCTGGCCGTCGGCGCCGATGTTCCACACATTGGCCCGGTAGCACACCGAAAGCCCCAGCGCGCACAGCACCAGCGGCACCGTCTTCAGCAGCACCTCGCCGATCGCGCGCTTGTCGCGCAGCGGATCCGCCAGGAAGACCTTGAGCGCGGCCACCGGGTCCTTGCCCAGCACCAGGAACAGCAGCGCGCCGAACAGCAGCGTCAGCGCCAGCGCAACCACCGGCGAGGCATAGGCCATGGTGCGCGACGGCAGCCCGCGCGGTGCCAGCGTTAGCGGGGAGCGGGGGAGGAGGCGTCGCACATCAGCCATGGTTTGCCACCTCCGCCGGGTGTGCCTTGGCGGGGCCGCCTTGCCACAAGCCGCTCATCCACAGGCCGACCTGCTCGCGCGTGGCAGTTTCGGTCGGCACCGACGGCGACAGGTGGCCCTTGGCGATAACATGCAGCCGGTCGCAGATCGCGAACAGCTCGTCGAGTTCTTCCGACACCACCAGGATGGCGCAGCCGGTGGCCTTCAGCGCCAGGATCTCGTTATGGATCTGCGCCGCGGCGCCCACGTCCACGCCCCAGGTCGGTTGCGCCACGATCAATACCCTCGGGCCGCTTTCGATCTCGCGGCCGACAATGAATTTCTGCAGGTTGCCGCCGGACAGGCTGCGCGCCAGCGCATCCGGTCCGCTGGCCTTGACGCGGAAGCGGTCGATCACCGCCGTGGCCAGCCCGGTGGCGGCCTTCGGCGAGATCATGCCCTTGCGCACGTAGGGTCGCGTCTGGTGCGACAACAGGACATTGGTAGCCAGGCTCATGCCCGGCACAGCACCACGGCCCAGGCGTTCCTCCGGCACGAAGGCGAGGCCGGCGCGGCGGCGCCGGCGCGCGTCGAGCTTGCCCACCGGCCTGCCGCCGATCTGCACCGATGCGCTGGCCGCGCGCGTGTCCTCGCCCGAGAGCGCCGCCAACAACTCCTGCTGGCCGTTGCCGGAGACGCCGGCGATGCCGACGACCTCGCCCGCATGCAGGTCCAGCGAAATCCGGCTCAGCTCGGTGGCGAAGGCATGCGCGCGCGGCAGCGACAGCTCCTGCACGCTCAGTTGCACCGGACCGCGGAAGGCAGTCACGCGCGCCTCGCGCGGCGGTTCGCCGCCGATCATCAGCCGCGACAGCGACGCCGCGGTTTCCTGCCGCGGATCGCACACGCCGGTGACCTTGCCCATGCGCATCACGGTGGCGTGATGGCACAGCGCGCGGATCTCGTCGAGCTTGTGGCTGATGTAGAGGATGCTGGTGCCTTCGCCGGCCAGCTGGCGCAGCGTGACGAAGAGCGTCTCCACCGCCTGCGGCGTCAGCACCGAAGTGGGCTCGTCCAGGATCAGCAGCTGCGGATTGGCCAGCAGCGCGCGCACGATCTCCACGCGCTGGCGCTCGCCGACCGACAGCGTGTGCACGTGGCGGTTCGGTTCCAGCGGCAGGCCGTAGCGTTCGGCGGTGACGCGGATGCGCTCGGCCAGCTGCTTCATGTTGCCTTGCTGGCTGGCCGGCAGGCCGAGCGCAATGTTCTCGGTCACGGTCAGCGTGTCGAACAGCGAGAAATGCTGGAACACCATGGCAATGCCCAGGTTGCGGGCATCGTGCGGGCTGTTGATCGTGACCGGCGCCCCGTTGAAGTGCATCTCGCCGGCATCGGGCCGGACGGCGCCGAAGATGATCTTCATCAGGGTGGATTTGCCGGCGCCGTTCTCGCCCAGGACCGCGTGGATCTCGCCGGGTGCGACGGTAAGGCTGACGTCGTCGTTGGCGACGACGCCCGGATAGCGCTTGCTGATATGGGAAAGCGCCAGCCTGGGAGGGGTTTGTGATGTCACTGAGGCGGCTCGGGTTGTTGTGAGGGCAGCAACGTCGGATGAGTCAAAGCGCGGCAGTGCGTGGCGCAGGATCGCCGCGACGCATTGCAGCATTCATCATGAACTGGTGATGCTCGATATAGGTGACGAATTATATAAGTGAGCAGGGGATGGAAGGCTTGAAACGAGCGAGTGTCCAGTCCCTGCAACGGTTGCAGGCGGGTTGCAAGTCGCGTGCCGGTTGCGGCACGAAAAAAAGCCGCGGCCTCCTGGTGGAGGCGGCGGCCTTTGAGATTGTTTTCTCCCCTTGCGCCCCTCTCCCGCGGGCGGGAGAGGGGCGCAAGCCGGCGGCGCGGTGACGGCCTGGAGCCCGTCCTCAGGCACCGTTCCCAGCCGCGATGGTCGCGAATCGCCCATCCCGGAAATCCGCCAGCGTCTGGTAGATCTGCTCCTGCGTGTTCATCACGAACGGGCCGTACTGCGCAATCGGCTCGTTCAGCGGCTTGCCGGCGATCAGCAGGAAGCGCGCGTCGGCGTTGGCCCGCACCACCACGCCGTCAGCCGTGCCGGCGTTGTCCAGTACGCCCATGCGCTGGGCCTCGACCACCGCGCGGTCGCCGTCGTCGCCCTCGTCGCCGATCGACACCTCGCCCTGGTACACGTACACAAAGGCGTTATGCCCGGCCGGCAGCGCCTGCGTGAACACCTGGCCTGCCGGCAGGTGCACGTCGAGGTAGAGCGGCTCGGTCACCGGGCGCGCCACCGCGCCGGCCACGCCATGGCTGGCGCCGGCCAGCACGCGAACCGTGCCCCCATTGTCCAGTGCCACCGTCGGAATCTCGGCCGACGGCATGTCGCGGTACCACGGCGCGGTCATCTTGTCCGCGGCCGGCAGGTTCAGCCAGAGCTGGAAGCCTTCCATGCGGCCGTCTTCCTGCTCGGGCATTTCCGAGTGCACCACGCCGGCGCCGGCCACCATCCACTGGGCGCCGCCGTTCTGCAGCAGGCCTTCGTTGCCGGCGCTGTCGCGATGGCGCATGCGGCCGGCCAGCATGTAGGTGATGGTCTCGAAGCCGCGGTGCGGGTGATCGGGGAAGCCGCCGATGTAGTCGTCCTTGCTGTCGGTGCCGAAGGCATCGAGCATCAGGAACGGGTCCAGCCGGCGCTGCAGGTTCTGTGTCAGCACGCGGGTCAGCTTGACGCCGGCGCCGTCGGACGTGGCAATGCCCCGCACGACGCGGTCCACGGTGCGCGAGCGTTGCACGCTTTCCGCGGTGGTGGCGGGAACGGTGGTGAAGGGGGTACGGATGTCCATGTCTTTCTCCGGTGGGCGGGAAGCGCTGCGATCGTGCCGCGCGGTCCCGTCGTTTCAGCTACCCCGTCAATTTAGTGGTTTGGCTGGGAAAGAGTAGAGGGCGGGAAGGGAACAGATTGTTCTACTCATAGGCATAGCGCGAAGGAGTCGCTATCAAAATTGGAACGGCGCACCCGGCGCCGCAAGCCCGGGAAAACCGGTGCCCTGAACGCCTCCCAAAAGCATAAAATTGCCGCAAAATTGGCGCCGGAAGGCGGAAAGATGACAAAATAAAAGAAGATCGCTATAATAGCGCTCTCATTGTCATCCGTTGATGTGAGTTGCAAGGTGGCCGATTCCGCGCCAGCCCTTGCCAGTCAACGGCCGATGGATCGGCGGCGCGTCGAAAAACCTCAATACCTGCGCTGCCACAGGCCAACTGGTCGCCACGCTTGAAGCGTCGCCGGTTGCGCCGCTTCAGGGAATGTCCGGCCGCATGCCGGCATCCCGTCAATCGGGCTCCCCGCCAACGCGGAAGGCCCACAGACCGTCCGCCGGCAATCGTGCCGGTCATGGCGGCAATGCAATCTGAACCGGGCGGGTGGCGCCTACATCTCCGCAACCACCAGCCCATATTGTTTTCCGCGATCTGGAAGTGGCGTCTTGCGCTCTTTTCCGGCCGGAAAAGGGGAGAGTATGTCAAAGCAATCGGCCCGGTCTTTCGCCTGGGCAGGACTGACGCTTGCCGCGATCGCCGCACTGGTCGCGTGGATCGGCGTCGATGTGATTCGGAAATATCAGGAACGCCTGATTTACGACGTTGCCGACCACCTGCGCCTGGTCGCGATCTCGATGACGCTGGCGCTGGCCACCGGCATCCCGGCCGGCATCGCGCTGAGCCGCCCGTGCATGCGCCGCTGGGCCGACCGGCTGATGCAGGTCTTCAACGTCGGCAACACGGTGCCGTCGCTGGCGGTGCTGGCACTCGCGCTGGCAGTGCTCGGCATCGGCGAGCGCCCGGCGATCCTGGCGCTGTGGCTGGCTTCGCTGCTGCCGATCGTGCGCAACACCTACGAGGGGCTGCGCAACGTTTCGCCCACGCTGCTGGAAGCGGCGCGCGGCATCGGCATGACCCCGGTGCAGCGGCTGGTGCGCGTGGAACTGCCCAACGCGCTGCCGGTGATGCTGGCCGGCATCCGCATTGCGCTGGTGATCAACGTCGGCACGGTGCCGCTGTCGTTCCTGATCGGTGCCAACAGCCTGGGCGAACTGATCTTCCCGGGCATCTACCTGAACAACCAGTCGCTGCTGCTGCTGGGCGCGGCCGCCACCGCGCTGCTGGCACTGGCACTGGACGCGTTGTTCGCCGCTGCCGGCCAGGTGTACCTGCGCCGCCGCGGGCTGGTGCGCTGAACAGAGGGGCCGACATGAAAGATCCAATGCAATTTATCCGCCGCCGCGCGCGGCGCGCCGCGATGCTGGTGGCGGCTGTTACCGCGTTCGCGGCAGGGCTGGCGCTGGCAACGGCGCCCGATGCGCACGCCGCCGATGCTGCCGCAGCACCGATCCGCGTGGGCGGCAAGAACTTTACCGAGCAGCTGCTGCTGTCGTCGATGACGTCTAAGTACCTGCGCGCCAAGGGCCTCACCACCGAGCTGACCGCCGGGCTGGGCAGCACGCTGATGCGCCAGGCCATGGAGAGCAACCAGCTCGACGTGGTCTGGGACTACACCGGCACCGCGCTGATCGTGTTCAACAAGGTCCAGGAAAAGCTGGGCGCGAAGGAAAGCTATGAGCGCGTCAGGCAGATGGACGGCGCACGCGGCCTGGTGTGGCTGGATGCCTCGGGCATCAACAACACCTACGCGCTGGCGATGCCGAAGGAACGCGCCGGCAAAGGCGTGACTACGCTGTCGGCGTTTGCCGAGCAGATGCGCAAGGCCGGCGCCGACGCCACCCATCCGTTCGCGGTCGACATGGAATTCGCAGCGCGCCCGGATGGCCTGGAGCCGCTCAAGGACCTGTACAAGCTGCCGTTCTCGCGCCGCGACGTGATCCAGCTCGACCCCGGCCTGGTCTACACCGCGCTGAAGAACAACCAGGTCGAGCTGGGCCTGGTCTATGCCACCGATGGCCGCGTCAAGGGCTTCGACCTCGTGCTGCTGGAAGACGATCTGCATTTCTTCCCGCCTTACAACGCGGTGCCGGTGGTACGCAAGCCGGTGCTCGACAAGCATCCGGAACTAGCCGGCCTGCTCAATGCACTCGCTGCCAAGCTCGACAACCAGAGCATGACCGACATGAACTACAAGGTGGACATCGGCCAGCAGCCGGTGGACAAGGTCGCGGAGGACTTCCTGCGCAGCCACGGACTGATCTGAGGAGGGCCGCATGGACCTGCGAATGGACATATTTGGTTACCTGCAGCACAGCTGGCCCACGCTGCTGAAAATGACCGGCGAGCATCTCGCGCTGGTCGGCTCGGCGGTAGGGCTGGCGATCCTGATCGGGGTGCCGCTGGGCATCGTGATCACGCGCTTCCGCGCGCTGGCCACGCCGCTGCTGGCGCTGGCCACCATCGTGCTGACGCTGCCGTCGATCGCGCTGTTCGGACTGATGATCCCGATCTTCGCGCGCTTCGGCCATGCGCTCGGCTACGTGCCGGCGGTGACGGCGGTGTTCCTGTACTCGCTGCTGCCCATCATGCGCAACACCTACACCGCGCTGGCCAATGTCGACCCCGGCATCCAGGAAGCGGGCCGCGGCATCGGCATGACCACCTGGCAACGGATGCGGCTGGTCGACCTGCCGCTGGCGGTGCCGGTGATCCTCGGCGGCGTGCGTACCGCCGTGGTGATGAATATCGGGGTTGCCACCATTGCCGCCATCATCGGCGCGGGTGGCCTTGGGGTGCTGATCCTGCAAGCGATCAGCCAGAGCAACATGAGCAAGCTGGCCGTGGGCGCGGTCCTGGTCAGCCTGCTTGCCATCGTGGCGGACGCTTTCCTGCAGTGGTTGCAGCGGGCGCTGACGCCGAAGGGGATCCGTCTATGATCGAACTCGACCAACTCACCAAGTCCTTCCAGCAGAAAGACGGCACCGAAGTGCGTGCCGTCGACGCCGTGTCGCTGACGGTGCCGCGCGGCGAGATCTGCGTCTTCCTGGGCCCGTCGGGCTGCGGCAAGACCACCACGCTGAAGATGATCAACCGGCTGATCGAGCCCACTTCCGGCACGGTGCGCATCGAGGGCGAGGACACGCGCGGCATCGACGGCGTGACCCTGCGCCGCAAGATCGGCTACGTGATCCAGCAGATCGGCCTGTTCCCCAACATGACCATCGAAGAGAACATCATGGTCGTGCCGCGCCTGCTCGGCTGGGACAAGAAGCAGTGCCGCGAGCGCGCGCGCGAGCTGATGGCGATGGTGCAGCTCGATCCCAACCTGATGCTCGGCCGCTACCCGCGCGAGCTGTCTGGCGGGCAGCAGCAGCGCATCGGCGTGATCCGAGCGCTGGCGGCCGATGCGCCGGTGTTGCTGATGGACGAGCCGTTCGGAGCGGTCGACCCGATCAACCGCGAGAGCATCCAGAACGAATTCCTGCAGATGCAGCGCCAGCTCGGCAAGACCGTGATCATGGTCTCGCACGATATCGACGAGGCGATCAAGCTGGCCGACAAGGTGGCGGTGTTCCGCCGTGGCAAGCTGGTGCAGTTCGACCACCCCGACGCGCTGCTGGCGCACCCGGCCGATGAGTTCGTGCAGGCCTTTGTCGGCCACGACAATACGCTCAAGCGCCTGCTGCTGGTGCGCGCCGGCGACGCCGCCACCATGCCGCCGAGCTGCCGCCCCGACATGCCGCTGGCCGAGGCGCTGGGCGTGATGGATGATGCCGACGTGCGCCACCTGCCGGTGGTGGACGATGCGCAGCGCGCGCTGGGCTATGTCACGCGCCGCGACGCGCGCCCGGGCAAGGGCGTGTGCAGCGACGTGATGCGCCCGTTCGCGGTCACCGCTGCGTTCGACGAGCACCTGCGCATCGTGCTGTCGCGCATGTACCAGCACAACACCAGCTGGCTGCCGGTGATGGGCGCGGACGGCGACTACCTGGGCGAAGTGACGCAGGAATCGATCGCGGGCTACCTCAGTTCCGGCCGCTCGCGCGGCCAGTCGGCGCTGGCGCTGCCGGCGGTTCCCGCGCCGGCGACGCTGCGCGCGGCGGCCTGAGCGCAACGCACGGCAGAGTGCGGGCATCCGGGCTATGCTTGACACATGCTCCGCTGCTGCCGCTCGCCGCTATGCCTCGTCGTCGAAACCCGCTGGCTGATCCCGCGCGGGTTTGACGGCTTTACGCCCGGGCCGCTGATCCTGCTGCGGCCCGGCGCCAGCGACGCGCTGATCGAGCACGAGAAGGTCCACGTGCGCCAGTTCTGGCGCAGCTGGGGGCTGATGGGCGTGCTGTATCTCGCCAGCCGACGCTGGCGGCTGCGCTATGAAGTGGAGGCGTACCGGGAGCAGTTGCGGTACTGTCACCCGGACTCGGCACACGCCTTTGCGCGCGTGCTGGCTCAGAAGTACCGGCTGAAGATTTCTGAGGCGGAAGCCTACCGGTTGCTGACGCAGAGTCCCGAATCCACTTCCAAATAAGAAGGGCCCGCACCGGTTGCCTGGTGCGGGCCGTCTTGCTGTCTGGCGGAAGCGGTGAGATTCGAACTCACGGATGGGTCACCCCATCGGCAGTTTTCAAGACTGCTGCCTTAAACCACTCGGCCACGCTTCCGGAAAGTGCGGGCATTGTAGCGCGAAAGGGCGGGTCCCTCGGCGCCGCGTTGCCATCGACCTGAAGGTCAGGCCGCGCATTATACAAGGCCACGCGGGCAACGGGGTGCTCTTGCAGCGCGGCGAGGCGGCATGCGTAAACTTCCTGCCACACCGCTGGCCTCGGCTGTCGGCGTCTGTCTGACACCGCGGAACCTTCACATGGGACTGCTGCTCATATTGGAGTGCACGGGGTCGCGGCGTGTGCCGCCGGTGTTTGCTGCCGGTGTGTGCTGCAATCCCTGCTTCGACTGGCAACAGAGGAGAACTCAAAATGCGAATGCAAAGCAAGAAATGGCTGATCCTGCCGGCAGCTACCGCGGTGGCGGTGCTGGCCGGTTGTGCTGCGCCGTACAACGGCGGTTACAGCAATACCGGCTACAACACGGCGCCGCCCCCGGGCTACCAGACCCCCAACACCACGCAGGCGCCTGCCGGCTCGGTGTACTACGGCCGTGTGGAATCGATCGAGCCGATCACCTCCACGCAAGGCAGCTCTGGCCTGCTGGGCACGGTCATCGGCGGTGCCGCCGGCGGCCTGCTGGGCCATCAGATCGGCGGCGGGCGCGGGCAGACCGCGGCCACCATCGGCGGTGCCGTGGTCGGCGCGGTAGCGGGCAACCAGATCGAGAAGCGTGCGGGCAGCAATACGCAGACCGCGTATCGCGTCAACGTGCGCCTGGACGACGGCCGCGTCGCGACGGTGACCCAGTCGAACCTGGGCAACCTGCAAGTGGGCATGCGCGCACGCGTGGCCAACGATATGGCGACGCCGTACTGACGCTGACGGCGGTCAGAAAGCAGAAGGCCACGCGCTTGCGTGGCCTTTCTCGTTGAGACTTACCGGGACGCCGCAGCGTCCACAACTCAGTCCTTCAGGAACATCTCCTGCAGGTCATTCAGGAAGCGCCGCCCCAGCTCCGTCGGCCGGATGGTGGTCAGGTCCGCTTCCAGCAGTCCCTTCTTCTCGGCTTCGGCGAGTTGCTTGCTGATGGTGTGCAGCGGCAGCCCGGTGTAGTCGTGGAAGCTCGATGCCGGCACGCCATCGGTCAGACGCAACGCATTGAGCATGAACTCGAACGGCAACTCGTCGGCGCTCACATCGCGCGCCTCCTGCACGGCATTGCCGGCAAGCGCCTGCTCCATGTAGGTAGCGGGATGCTTGTGCCGCATCTGGCGCAGGATGCGGTGCGGGAACGACAGCTTGCCGTGCGCGCCCGCGCCGATGCCGAGGTAATCGCCGAAACGCCAGTAGTTGAGGTTATGGCGCGCCTCGCGATGCGGCCTGGCATAGGCCGAGGTCTCGTAGTGGCGATAGCCCGCCTCGGCCGTGCGTGCCTCGATCAGGTCCTGCATCTCGTACGCGCTGTCGTCGTCCGGCAGCGCGGGCGGGAACTTGGCGAACAGCGTGTTCGGCTCCAGCGTCAGGTGATACAGCGACAGGTGCGTGGTGCCGTACGACAGCGCGGTCTCCAGGTCCTGCCGGCATTCTTCCAGCGTCTGCCCGGGCAGGGCGTACATCACGTCGAGGTTGATGTTGTCGAAGCTCGCCTGCGCGATATCGATCGCCTTGCGCGCCTCGGCGCCGCCATGGATGCGCCCGAGCGCCTGCAGGTGCCGGTCGTTGAAGCTCTGGATGCCGATCGACAGCCGGTTGATGCCGCTGGCGCGGTAGCTGGCAAACTTGTCGGACTCGAAGGTGCCGGGGTTGGCTTCCATCGTGATCTCGGCGTCGGCATCGAGCGGCAGCAAGGCGCGGATATCGGACAGCAGCCGGTCCATGCCAGCGGCCGACAGCAGGCTGGGCGTGCCGCCGCCGATAAAGACGGTATGGACAGGGCGGCCCCACACCAGCGGCAGCGATTGCTCGAGGTCCGCGCGCAATGCGTCCAGGTAGATCTCTTCCGGGATCTCGTGGTTGTCGGCGCCCGGCGCCGCGTGCGAATTGAAATCGCAATACGGGCACTTTCGCACGCACCACGGGATATGCACGTACAGCGACAGCGGCGGCGACCCCGGCAGGCTGATCTGCCCGGGCTTGAGCCACAGCTGCTTGCTGTCGACGGGGGAGGCGGCGGACGGCGCGCTGCCGGCCGGTACGATCGGGATCATCGGCCGTTGCGCTGCGCGGCGTCGGCTTGCAGCCTGGCCACCAGTGCGCGCAGAGCTTGCGCGCGGTGGCTGACGGCGTTCTTCTCTTCCGCCGACAGCTCGGCGGCAGTCCTGCCCAGCCCCGGCAGCAGGAAATGCGGATCGTAGCCAAAGCCGCCCGCGCCGCGGGGCGCGTCGACGACCTCGCCATGCCACACGCCTTCGGCGATCAGCGGGCAGGGATCCTCGGCATGGCGCACGAACACCAGCACGCAGTAGTAGTGCGCATGGCGGTCCAGCTTGCCGGCCAGTTGCGACACCAGGTAAGCGTTGTTGGCCGCATCCGACCTGGGCTTGCCGGCCATCTGCGCATAGCGCGCCGAATAGACGCCGGGCGCGCCGCCGAGCGCGCGCGCACTGATGCCGGAGTCATCGGCCAGCGCGGGCAGCCCGGACAGCCGGCTGGCGTGGCGTGCCTTGGCCAGGGCATTCTCGACAAAGGTGACGAAGGGCTCCTCGGCCTCCGGGATGCCCAGTTCGCCCTGCGGCACCACGTCGAAGCCGAGCGGTGCCAGCAGCGTGCCGAACTCGCGCAGCTTGCCGGGATTGTTGGAGGCCAGTACCAGTCGTTGCATGGTCGGATCCCGCTTTAGGCCAGGCCGAGCGCTTCGCGCTGGTGCCGCACCAGGCGGGCGATGCCGGCTTCGGCCAGGCGCGTCATGGCGTCGAGGTCGGCGCGGCTGAATGGCGCGCCTTCGGCAGTGCCCTGCACCTCCACAAAGCCGCCGCTGCCGGTCATGACCACGTTCATGTCGGTGTCGCAGCTGCTGTCCTCGGCGTAGTCGAGGTCGAGCACCGGCACGCCGTCGACCATGCCGACCGAGACCGCGGCCACGTGGTCGCGGATCGGGCTGGCGGCAATCAGGCCATCGCGCAGCATCGTGGCGACCGCGTCGTGCGCGGCGACGAAGGCGCCGGTGATGGCTGCGGTGCGGGTGCCGCCGTCGGCCTGCAGCACGTCGCAGTCGAGGTGGATGGTGTATTCGCCCAGCGCCGCCAGGTCGAACACCGAGCGCATGGCACGGCCGATCAGGCGCTGGATTTCCTGCGTGCGGCCGGTCTGCTTGCCGCGCGCGGCCTCGCGGTCCGAGCGCGTGTGGGTGGCGCGGGGCAGCATGCCGTACTCGGCCGTCACCCAGCCTTCGCCGCTGCCTTTCTTGTGCGGCGGCACCTTGGCGAGCACGCTGGCGGTGCACAGCACCTTGGTATCGCCAAAGGCACAGAGGACTGAGCCCTCGGCGTGGCGGGTGTAGTGGCGGGTAAGGCTGATGGAACGCAGCGCATCGGCTGCGCGGCCGCTGGGTCGCATGGAATGTTCGGGTCGGAATCGGGGGAGAGACCGCGATTCTACCGCCGCCGGCCCGCGCGCGCTGCATACCGGCGCGCGGTGAAGGGCAAAGGCCGCCCGCGAACCGGGTCAGCGCATCAGGTTGCTGGTCTTGTCGATGGCGGCGCGGATCTCGGCGATCGAGCGCTCGATCTCTTCCTCGGACAGCAGGTCGCTGTCCGTGCCGGTGCGGTCCAGGATCGACGTGGTGAACGCGTTCAGCGGCAGCGTATCGGTCATCACCGAATCCGGCCCGGTGGTGTTGTTGTCCAGCTCCCACATCATGGCGATGCCGGTGGTGTTGTCGGCACCTTCGCCGGCGTTCTGCAGCGCCTGCTCGATCAGCGCCGGCACCGCCTGCACCACCGACAGCCGCGACAGCTTGTCGACCAGCGCCTGGTCGTCCAGCGGCCCCCACAGGCCGTCGGAGCAGAGCAGGGCGACATCGCCGGGCTCCAGCCGCACCGGGCCGCCCAGGTCGATCAGCGGCAGGTTGGGCGAGCCCAGGCAGTTGTAGAGCTTGTTGCGCTCGGGGTGGTTGGCCACGTGCATCGGCAGCACGCGTTCCTGCTGCAGCAGGTTCTCGATCTTGGAATGGTCGCGCGTGCGCGTCAGCAGCCGGCCCTTGCGCAACAGGTAGTAGCGCGAATCGCCGGCATGGGCCCAGTAGACCTGGCCGTGCTGGACCAGGCAGCAGACCACCGTGGTGCGCGGCACGTCGGCCATGCGATTGGCTTCCGCGTAGCGGTGGATCTCGCGATGCGCCAGCATGATAGTGTCCTGCAGGAACTCCGCGGGGTTTCGTATCGCCGGGCGGGCCTGGGCCTGGAACTGCCGCGCCAGCGTCTGCAGCGCCTGCTGCGCTGCGACTTCACCGTGCGCGTGGCCGCCGAGCCCGTCGGCCAGCACCATCAGCAGCGCGTCGCGCGTGAAGCAATAGCCCATGCGGTCCTGGTTGACGCGGCGGCCGCCTTTCCTGCTTTCCTGGTAGACAGAGAATCGCATGTTGGCTTCGGAAATTCAGTAAGGTCACCGCGCCCCGATGGGCGCGATTTGTGATTTATTCTACGCTCGCGCCGGAGCCCGGCTCGTCGCGGCGGCGCAGCAGCGTAAGGAAGCGCGAAGCGGGGGCAGGGCGCTCGACGGGGGCCGGCGGCGGCGCCAGCAGCGCCTGCCCGCTCAGCGCGTTGGTCTGCTCGCGCAGTTCCTTCTGCAGCCTGAATACGCTCTGCGGCCGCTCCGACGGCACCAGCCGCAGGCACCATTCGACCAGGTCGACCAGGCCGTTGGTATAGCTGCTGCGCAGCCGCACCAGCGCCTCGCCCATGCGGTCTTCCTTCTCGCGCTGGTTGGCTTCCTGCGGCGGCATGCCGGCCATGCAGGCATAGAGCGTGGCGCCCAGGCTGTAGATATCGGTCCAGGGCCCCAGGTCGGAATGCTTGCCGTACAGTTCGGGCGCGGCGAAGCCGGGCGTGTACATCGGCTGGAAGCGCGCCGCTTCCATGGTCAGCGTCTGCCGCGCGGCGCCGAAATCCAGCAGGATCGGCGACTCGTCCTCGCGCAGGTAGATGTTGCCGGGCTTGATGTCCAGGTGCAGCAGCTTGTGGATATGCACTTCACGCAGGCCGCTCATCAGGTCGTGGAAGACCTTGCGCATGAAATGCTCGCGCAGCACCTTGGCGCGGCCCTGCTGCCGGGCCGCCAGCACGTGCTCCTGCAGCGTCTTGCCCAGCTCGTAGTTCATCACCATGTAGACCGTGGCGTTCTCGCGGAAGAAATTCACCACGCGCACCACGCTCGGATGGGAAATGCGGGCCAGCGAGCGGCCTTCTTCAAAGAAGTACTTGAGGCCGAGGCGGAATGCCGCGGCGTTTTCCTCGGGCACCACGGGGATCAGTTCGCCCGGGTTGCGCCGCGCCAGCGACGACGGCAGGTACTCCTTGATCGCGACCGGCGCGCCGGTTTCATCGGTGGCCAGGTAGACGAAACTGAACCCCCCGCTGGCCAACTTCTTTACAATACGATAGTTGGACAACAGCGTGCCGACGGGCAGCGGTGCACTCTTCGGTTGTGTCGTGCCCTTGGACTCTGTCATGGGAATAGGGGCCGGATTTGCCTCCGCGGATGACTCCGCAGATTTGCCAACGGATTGTCCGGGCTAATCGGTCACTTGTAAAGAACACAAATACGGGCATTGTTGCCCTCCTTTCAACGTTTTGAGAGCGCTCCCGGTCCGGTTGCGGGAGGCTCGGGGAGGGTGCCCGCGGGCCGCCAGCGCCCCCGGGGCCGCCTCCACTCACGAGAACATCCAATGATCCACAGCATGACAGGCTATGGCCTGGCGACGCGCCAGGCGCCACTGACCAACGCACAGGGCGAGCCGAGCGGTCGCACCGCCTCCGTTTCGGTGGAATTCCGCACTGTCAATTCGCGTTTCCTCGACCTGTTGTTCCGGGCCCCGGAAGAGTGCCGCGCCTTTGAGCCGGCGCTGCGCGAGATGCTGATGGCCGAGCTGTCGCGCGGCAAGCTGGAATGCCGCATCAACCTGCAGCGCACCGATTCGGGCGGCGCCACGCTGGCGCTCAACGACAGCCTGCTGTCGCAGATCCGCGCGCTGGAGACCACCGTGGCCGGCACCTTCCCCAGCGCCGGCACGCTGCGCATGGGCGAGATCCTGCGCTGGCCGGGCGTGCTGGTCGAGCCCGAGCTGTCGCAGGACGCGCTGCGCGAAGCCGTGACCGGCGCCGCGCGCGAGGCACTGGATCAGCTGCTGGAAGCGCGCCGCCGCGAGGGCGAGGCGCTCAAGTCGGCGCTGATGGAGCGCGTCGATGCCATGCTGGCGATCGTCGAGCGCCTGACGCCGGCGATCCCGCAGCTGATCGCGCACCACCAGCAGAAGCTGACCGAGCGCCTGCAGGAAGCGTTCAACCTGGCCGCGCCCACCGGCATGCCGTCGATGAGCCGCGACGAGATTGCCGAGCGCATCCGCCAGGAAGCCACCGTCTACGGCATCCGCATCGACATCGCGGAAGAGCTGTCGCGGCTGCAGGCACACCTGAACGAGACCCGCCATATCCTGAAGAAGGGTGGGCAGGTCGGCAAGCGACTCGACTTCATGATGCAGGAGCTCAATCGCGAGGCCAACACGCTCGGTTCCAAGGCCGCCGCCAAGGAACTGGCCGATGCCTCGATGGAGCTCAAGCTGCTGATCGAGCAGATGCGCGAGCAGGTCCAGAACCTCGAATAACGCAGTAAAAAACCAGAATCACCCCGAAGTCACCGAATCATCATCATGAGCCAAACGTCTCAAACCGCGCCGCATCCTCCCATCGACACCGTCTACCCGGGCAACCTGTTCATGGTGGTGGCGCCGTCGGGAGCCGGCAAGTCGACGCTGGTCAACGCGCTGCTGGCGCAGGACCCGGCCATCCGGCTGTCGATCTCGCACACCACGCGCGCGCCGCGCCCGGGCGAGCAGGACGGTCGCGAATACCACTTCGTCACCGTCGACGCCTTCCGCGCCGCGCGCGACCGCGGCGATTTCCTGGAGTGGGCCGAGGTCCATGGCAACTACTACGCGACCTCGCGCGTGTGGATCGAGCAGCAGATGGCGCAAGGCAACGACGTGCTGCTCGAGATCGACTGGCAGGGCGCGCAGCAGGTGCACCAGCGCTTCTCCAACGCGGTCGAGATCTTTATCCTGCCGCCGTCGCTGACCGCGCTGGAAGAGCGCCTGAAGAAGCGCGGCCAGGACGAGCCCAACGTGATCGTGCGCCGGCTGCTGGCGGCGGGCAGCGAGATGTCGCATGCGTCGGAGTC
This sequence comes from Cupriavidus sp. IK-TO18, assembly GCF_015549295.1. Classification (NCBI taxonomy): domain Bacteria; kingdom Pseudomonadati; phylum Pseudomonadota; class Betaproteobacteria; order Burkholderiales; family Burkholderiaceae; genus Cupriavidus; species Cupriavidus sp. IK-TO18. The sequence goes on along the minus strand of NZ_JADGMP010000015.1, from coordinate 212,755 downwards.
GGACTACGTCATCATCAACGAGGTCTTCGACGATGCGCTGGAAGAGCTGCGCAACGTGGTTCGGGCCACCCGTCTGCGCTTTTCGTCGCAAAAGGCACGGCACGCGGAGCTGTTCATCGAGCTCGGCATCCACTGAGCCGAGGCACGCGAGCGCAGGCGCCGCCGGCGTTTTCCGCCGCGTGCTGTAAAATAGCAACCCAACACAAGGTTTTGTCCCAAGGTGGATTTGATATGGCGCGTATTACCGTCGAAGATTGTCTGAAACACATCCCGAATCGTTTCGAGCTCGCCCTGGCGGCCACGTACCGTGCGCGCCAGCTGGTGCAGGGCCACACGCCCAAGGTCGAGGCCAAGGACAAGCCGACCGTGGTGGCACTGCGCGAGATCGCGTCGGGCCAGGTCGGCATCGAGATGCTGAAGAAGGTCCCGACCTGATCGACCCGATCGAGCGGCCGGCCCATGGCTCATCCTCGCAACGTGCCAGCATATTTCCAGGCTCTCCAGCCGGATTCCAGGGGCCGCCGCCATGCCTTCGCCGCAACCGCCCTCCCAGCCTTCCTCTCCGTCGACGCCCGCGGCGGGCGCGCACGGCGATGCGGCACCGCCCACGGCGCGTAAGCGCACCATCCCGGGCCAGTCTTCCGTGAACGCGCGCACCGGCGCTCCCAATCTTCCCGATCCGCTCGGCGACGATGTCGTCGGGGAGCGTGCCGTCGCGCCCGCGCTGGCGCCGGGCAAGGCGAGGGCGCCCGCGCTGCAGGATGAGCTGGCCGCAGTGCAGGAAGCGACGCCTCCGGTGGCGGACAGCCTGTTTATCGATGCAGTGCTGGCGCAGTCATACCGGCACTTCTTCGGGCCGACCTCGCAGCCGGCGGTACCGCCGCGCCAGCAGGTCATTTCCATCACCCGGCTGATGGAAAAGCTCGCGTACCTGAAGGCGCCCGACCTGGCGCGCGTACGCGAAGCCTTCCAGTTTTCCGACGAGGCCCACCTGGGCCAGTACCGCCAGAGCGGCGAGCCCTACATCACCCATCCGGTGGCGGTGGCGGAGCTGTGCGCGGACTGGAAGCTGGATGTGCAGTCCATCATGGCGGCGCTGCTGCACGACGTGATGGAAGACCAGGGCATCACCAAGAGCGAACTGGCCGAGAAATTCGGCCCCAAGGTCGCCGAACTGGTCGATGGCCTGACCAAGCTGGACAAGCTCGAATTCCAGAGCCGCGAGCAGGCGCAGGCGGAAAGCTTCCGCAAGATGCTGCTGGCGATGGCGCGCGACGTGCGCGTGATCCTGGTGAAGCTGGCCGACCGTACGCACAACATGCGCACGCTCGACTTCGTGCCGCCGGAGAAGCGCCGCCGCATCGCGCTGGAGACCATGGAGATCTATGCGCCGATCGCGCACCGTCTCGGTCTCAACACCATCTACCGCGAACTGCAGGAACTGTCGTTCAAGGTCGGCTCGCCGTTCCGTTACGCCACGCTTGAAAAAGCGGTCAAGGCCGCGCGCGGCAACCGGCGCGAGGTGGTCAAGCGCATTCTCGAGGCGGCGCAGAAGGGGCTGGCCGATGCCGGCATCGTGGCCGAACTGTCCGGCCGCGAGAAAACGCTGTACAGCATCTACCGCAAGATGCACGACAAGCAGCTGTCGTTCTCGCAGGTGCTCGACGTGTATGGTTTCCGCGTGGTGGTGGAAACGCAGATGCACTGCTACATGGCGATGGGCGCGCTGCACGGTCTGTACAAGCCGATGCCCGGCAAGTTCAAGGACTATATCGCGATCCCCAAGATCAACGGCTACCAGTCGCTGCACACCACGCTGGTGGGCCCGTTCGGCACGCCGGTCGAGTTCCAGATCCGCACGCGCGACATGCACCAGATCGCCGAGGCCGGCGTGGCCGCGCACTGGATGTACAAGCACCAGGCCGACCACGCCAACGATATCCAGCAGCAGGCGCACCAGTGGCTGCAGTCGCTGCTCGATATCCAGAGCCAGACCGGCGATTCGCAGGAATTCCTCGAGCACGTCAAGATCGACCTGTTCCCGGATGCGGTCTACGTGTTCACGCCCAAGGGCCATATCCGCGCGCTGCCGCGCGGCGCCACCGCGCTGGACTTTGCCTACGCGGTGCACAGCGACCTGGGCAACCAGTGCGTCGCGGTCAAGATCAACAACGAGCTGCTGCCGCTGCGCACCGAACTCAAGAGCGGCGATATCGTCGAGGTGGTGACGGCGCCGTACTCCAAGCCGAATCCGGCGTGGCTGTCGTTCGTGCGCACCGGCAAGGCGCGCGCGGCGATTCGCCATTACCTGAAGACCACCAAGCTGGACGAAGCGATCCAGCTCGGCGAGCGGTTGCTGGAACAATCCGCGCGCCAGCTCGGCATCGAGCTGAAGGCGGTGCCGCAGTCGGTGTGGGACCGCATGATCCAGTGGACCGGCAACAAGCAGCGCGAAGACATCTTCGCCGACCTGGCGCTGGGCCGGCGCGTGCCGGCGGTGGTGGCCAAGCGCATGGAGATCCTGCTGCAGGAGCTGTCCGGCGACGTCGACAGCGCGCTGCTGGCGGCGGTGCAGACCTTTGCCGGCGAAGAGGCGCCCGCGGTGCCGATCACCGGCGACGAGGGCATGTCGATAATCTTCTCGGCGTGCTGCCGTCCGATCCCCGGCGATTCGATCGTGGGCTACCTGGGCAAGGGCGAAGGGCTGCAGATCCACGTGCAGGACTGCAAGATCGCCAAGCGCCTGCACAGCAAGGATCCGGAGCACTGGATCGACGTGATGTGGGCCAAGAAAACCACGCGTGCCTTCGACGTGTCGATCAAAGTGATGGTGCGCAACGTCAAGGGCATCGTCGCCCGCGTCGCCGCGGACCTGACCGCCGCCGATGCCAACGTCGCGCACGTGGCGATGGAGCAGCAGGACGGCAGCCACCAGGAAGCCACCTACATGCAGTTCATTATCCAGGTGCAGAACCGCCTGCACCTGGCCAACGTGATGCGCGGGCTGCGCCGCAACCCCGACGTCATCCGCATCTTCCGCGACCGCAACGACGGCTAGGCGGGCGTTTCAGGACGGCCCTGGCGTCGTTGTGCGGCCTTGTTGCCGTGCTACTTGTACAGTCTGCGGCCGCACGCCGCGCCAGGGCACATGCCCACTTATTGTTTCTTTGACGGGTAGCTCACTTCCAGGATATCGATCTGCTCGATCCCGGCCGGCGTGCGCAGTGGCACGGTGTCGCCTTCGCGCGCCTTGATCAGTGCCTTGGCGATCGGCGAGATCCAGCTCACGCAGTTGCTGTCCAGGTCCACTTCATCCATGCCCACGATAGTGATGGTGGTCTCTTCGCCGGCGCGGTTGGCGTAGGTGACGGTGGCGCCGAAGAAGATCTGGTCGTTGTCGCCCTGCAATGAGGGATCGACCACCTCGGCCTTGTCCAGGCGGCGCGTCAGGAAGCGGATGCGGCGGTCGATCTCGCGCAGGCGCTTCTTGCCGTAGAGATAGTCGCCGTTCTCGGAGCGGTCGCCATTGGATGCCGCCCACGAGACGATCTGCACCACATCGGGCCGGTCGACGTCGATCAGCTGCATCAGCTCATTGCGCAGGCGGTGGTAGCCTTCGGCGGTGATGTAGTTCTTGGTGCCGGGTGGCAGCGGCGTTGCGCCTTCGGGGAGGTCGTCGTCCTCGTCGCCAGAGGACTCTTTGACAAATGCCTTGTTCATGGTCCGGATCACATCTTCGGGTTCTCATTATAGAAAAACGCTGCGGACAGACCCACGCTCGCAAAAAGATGAGAAAAAAGTGCAGAAGGGGGTTCACAAATCTGAAATCTCAGATATAATCTCTTTTCTCGAGTGCGGCTGTAGCTCAGTTGGATAGAGTACTTGGCTACGAACCAAGGGGTCGTGGGTTCGAATCCTGCCAGCCGCGCCACCTATGCAGTAAGAAAAGGGCTTCCGGAAACGGAAGCCCTTTTTGTTTTCCTGCCTCTCTCTCCCTGTCTTTCGCATCGCTTGTAGTCCCCGCGCCGCCAGCGTTTTTGCTGCGCCACGGCTTGCGCGCGTCCTTGCCGCCTCCTAGGCTCGACTCAAGGGCAGTACAAGCCAAACCGGAGCAATGGGCATGGAAAACGACTGGCGCGTCGAGCAGTACCGCGACATGGATGTCTACGTCCAGGTGTCGCCGCAGGGCCAGGGAAGCATCGGTCGATGGGGCTATGAAGTGCGCGTGGCCCAGGAAGGCGTCGATCCCGCCGATGCGGGCGATACCGAAGTGCTGGTGAGCGGCTCGCAACAGTTCGCTACGCGCCATGCGGCGGAAGTGGCGGCGTTCGGTGCTGGCTATGCGCTGGTGGACCGCCTGCTCGGGCCGCCGCCCGAGTGATGCCCCCGCGCGCCACTTGCGCGCCGTTGCGCGGTTCGCAATGGCATATATCACGGCATGATCTGTGGCCGTTGACCTGGATCATTTTTGATCCGGGCCGGCATTCCTACGCTGGATGTGGTGACACCGCCAGGCATCGCGTGTGAGCACGCTGGCGATTTTTGCAGCCGGTCAAGAAAAGACTTGCCAGATCCGCGCGAATGCTGCATAATTTACTTCTTCAGACGCGGGGTGGAGCAGTTGGCAGCTCGTCGGGCTCATAACCCGAAGGTCGCAGGTTCAAGTCCTGCCCCCGCAACCAACACCTTTCGCGGTGTCCGCCGCAATTCTTCAAGGTGTTGTTCTCAAGGCCGTCCGGCCTGATTCATTCCCAGCTCCGAACTGAACTGCGAACCTCCGCGATGATCGCGCTCGGTGCTTGCTCGTCGTCAGGCCGGCAATCGTTGCGCCGCCTGCAGGAAGGTATTGCGCACCAGCGACTGGTCTTCGCGCTCGGCTGCATCGGCGCGCTCCCGCAATCGCTTGGCCAGCACCGCCAGCGTGCCTTGTGCCTGCGGACCGCCTGCTGCCTGGCACTTGGCCACCGCTTCGCGCATCACGGCATCGAGCTCGGCGCCGACATCGGCACCATCGAAGGCGCTCACCGACAGGGCTGAAATGCGTTCCAGGTAGAGATTGACCAGCGCTTCGTCGTGTAGCGGTTCGGACATGTCTTCTCCTTGGCGATGACGGGAACACAAAAACCATTGTAGTGGAACCGGCGCCTGCGCAAGCTCAAACAATAATGATTCTTGTTCGAGCGGCATCAGGGTTCACATACAATACGCGTTCACGACGCGTCCGTCCGGCGTGCGCGCTTTCCCCATTCTTGCCCAGAGGTTGTCGCCACCATGTTGCTGCAGATTCCAGACGTACTTTCCAAGGACCAGGTGGCGCAGGTGCGGCAGATCATCGACGCCGCGCCGTGGACCGATGGCAATGAAACCTCGGGCTACCAGTCGGCGCTGGCCAAGCGCAACCTGCAGCTGCCCGAAGGCTCGCCCGCGGCGCGCCAGGTTGGCGACCTGATCCAGGATGCGCTGGGCAACAACGCGTTGTTCTTCTCGGCGGCACTGCCGCTGAAGGTATATCCGCCGCTGTTCAACCGCTACGAGGGCGGGCACACCTTTGCCAACCATGTCGACAACGCGATCCGCTACCTGCGCGGCACCAGCTTCCGCATCCGCAGCGACCTGTCGGCAACGCTGTTCCTGACCGGACCGGACCAGTACGACGGTGGCGAACTGGTGATCGAGGACACCTACGGCCAGCAGCGCGTGAAGCTGCCCGCCGGGCATATGGTGCTGTACCCGGCCACCAGCATCCACCACGTGACGCCGGTCACGCGCGGCGCGCGGGTGTCGTCGTTCTTCTGGATCCAGAGCATGGTGCGCGACGACGGCCAGCGTGCGCTGCTGTTCGAGATGGACGGGCGCATCCGCCAGACCGCGCAGGAACTCGGTCAGTCGCATGAAGCCGTTATCGGCCTGACCGGCGTCTATCACAACCTGCTGCGCCGCTGGGCGGACGCCTGAGCGCCGCCAGCGCCCGGCGCCGGGATACCGGCGGGGCGCTGCGTCGATGCAGCGGAGGGCGCGGCTGTTCGGGCTATTCGTCGCGCCGTCGCCGCATCTGCAACTGCTCGATGGGGGAGGGCTGGATGCGGCGCCGTGCCGGCCGCAGGGCGCGGTTCGGCCACAGCACGTAGTTGGTGTGCGGGTCCAGCGGCTTGCCGAGATACGAGACCCAGACCTGCACGCCGTGTTCGGTTTCGGCGATCACGGCCGCGACGGCACGCGCCGCGGCGGAAGGGGACTTGAGCAACTCCGCCAGGGCTTCGACGCCCTGCACGACATGATGCTTCACCCCTGAAAACCATGCGTACTGACGCATGGCGGACAACAAACGCTTGGTCATGAACGCGACTCTGGTGTGGTTGGAAGTGCGAATAAGACTGCTTCCGGTCCGATTTGTTCAACGGAAGCTTGCGAACGCCAGTATGACTGCGCGTGCGCTACTACGCATTCGGTGCGTACCCTGAGGCCGGCACTTTTGCTGGATGGCGGCAGCGTCACACGACGCGCGCCGGCTCGGGGGCCAAGGCAGAGAGTACCATTGCCAGCCGGTCGAGCGCCGGATCGATGTCGAGCAGGTCGATGGCGCCGAAGCCGAGCAGCAGGCCGGCGCAGGTCGGTGGCGGCGTGGCGTAGAAGGGGTCGAGGGTGGCCAGTTCCAGGTCCGCGAGCCGTGCCATCGCCACCAGCGCGTCGGAAGCCATTGGCACGCGCAGCCGCGCCGCCAGGTGAAACCCGGCCATTGCCGGCAGGGCTTCGAGCCACGGTGACAGGTCGCCGTGCAGCCGCGCCAGCAGACGCGCGCGCCGCTGCGCATGGCGCGCGTGAGAACGCCGGATATGGCGCAGCAGGTGTCCCTCCGACATGAAGCGCGCCAGCGCCTGCTGGATCAGCGTCGGGGTGTACCAGTCCATCAGGTGCTTGACCTTGCGTGCCGCCGGCATCAGCCATGGCGGCACCACCAGATAGCCGCAGCGCAGGTTGGCCAGCAGCGTCTTGGAAAACGTCCCCAGGTACACCACGCGGCCGTGGCGGTCCAGCGTCTGCAGTGCGTCCAGCGCCTGCCCGCCATAGCGGAACTCGCTGTCGTAGTCGTCCTCCAGGATCACCGCGTGGCGGCGCGCGGCCCAGTCGAGCAGCGCCTGCCGCCGCGCCAGGCTCATCGGCACGCCCAGCGGCGACTGGTGCGACGGCGTGACGAAGACCAGCGTCGCCTCGCCGGGCAGCGCCTCCACCACCAGTCCTTCGCCGTCCACCGGTACCGGCACCACGCGCGCGCCCAGCCCCTGGAACAACGCGCGGGCCATCGGGTAGCCGGGATTCTCCATGGCTACCACGGCGCCCGGCCCAAGCAGCAGCCGCGCGGCCAGGTCGATGCCCTGCTGCGCGCCGGCGGTGACCAGGATATCGGTGGGAGCGCCCTGCACGCCGCGGGTGAAGGCAATATGAGTGGCAATGGCCTGCCGCAGCGGCATCTCGCCACTGGGATCCGCGGGCCTGGGCGCGCGTTGCCGCTCCGCCGCGAGTGCCGCGCGCACGCAGCGCGACCAGGCTTCGTGCGGAAAGCGCGCGGTGTCGGCCTGGCCTGGCTGGAAGGCGTAGCGCGCGCCGCCGGCCGGCCCGAGGAAGGGCGCCTCGGCCGCCATCCAGCGCAGAACTGCCGGCGGCAGCACCGGCGCGGCGGCGATGCGCACCGGCTTGCGCGCCAGTCCCTCGGCGACATAGGTGCCATCGCCGACGCGGGCGTGCAGCCAGCCCTCCGCCACCAGCCGCTCGTAGGCCGTGGTCACGGTCTTGCGCGCGACGCCCAGCTGCGTGCCGAGCAGCCGCGTGGGCGGCATGCGTGCGCCGGCCTCCAGGCGCCCCGACTGGATGGCGTCGCGGATCTGGTGGACGATCTGCGCGGTCAGGTCGCCGGCGTGGTCCAGCGCGAGATGGAGCTCCATGGTCGTTGCGTGGAATTGGTCTACCGATTTTGCCGGAAATTGGCTGTGTACGGAGCCAATCGCGGCGGCTATCTTTGAGTCCAACGGGCCAGCGCCCGCCAATCACTCAACCGGATCCCTGGAGAATCGACATGGAAGAACGTATGAACTGGCAAGACGTGGCCCCTGATGCCTACAAGGCCATGGTCGGCGTAGAGATCTACATTGCCCGCTGCGGGCTGGAAAACAGCCTGAAGGAACTGGTGAAGATCCGTGCCTCGCAGATCAACGGCTGTGCCTTCTGCCTGGATATGCATGTGACCGACGCGCGCAAGCACGGCGAGAGCGATCGCCGCCTGAGCCTGCTGCCGGCATGGCGCGAAGTGAGCTGGTTCAGCGCGCGCGAGCGTGCCGCGCTGGCCTGGACCGAGGCGCTGACGCTGCTGCCGCAAAGCCAGGCGCCCGACGCCGACTACAACGCGGTGCGCGAGCAGTTCTCGGAAAAGGAAATTGCCGACCTGACGCTGCTGATCTCGATGATCAATGCGTGGAACCGCTTCGGCGTCGGCTTCCGCCGCCAGCCGCCGGCGCTCTGAACATAGCGCCACGCTCGCCGCCGCGGCCGGTCCACAGGCCCCGGCGCGCTGCATTTGCTCGCGTCTGTGGCGCCGAGCGGAAGGCACAATCCCACGCGGGTGGCGGGCAGGCATCGTGGCCCGACAGGCCATGCGATGGTAGGCTATGGCAATGGCTACGCCGATCAGGTCGAGCGCGATGGCACGTAGTTCGTCGCCGCGTGACTGGCGATGCCCATCGCGTTCATGCTGTGCCAGGAGTCTGCCCATGACAGAAGACACCCTGCTGCAATTGATGGCCGAGGTCGAGAAGGAAGACCCGATCGACTACGCCGACCTGCCGTTCGATGACCGCGCGCTGCGCCAGCTGGCATGCCGGCTGATCGCCGAGCGCTCCGAGCAGCTGGAAGCCTCCGGCATGCCGATGGAAGCGCTGCTGGCCACGATGTGGGCCTCGACCGCCAAGCTGGTGCTGGAAAACCTGGTGCTTAACGCCCGCCTGCTGACGCTGCAGGGCATGCCCGAAGATGCCCAGGCGCTGATCGATCGGATCGCGCGCCAGTCGCGCGGCGGCCCGGATCGCGAGTCCTGACAGCCGCTCCGTTGCGATGTGCTGCAGCCGCCACTGGCTGCGCTGTGGCGGCCATTTCGGTAAAATGCCGGTTTTCGCCCAACTGCCCGCTGCGCCCGTCATCATGCGCGCCAGGGCGGCCAACCAGGAGGATTTCGGGTGATCAAGTGGATAATCGTCGCGGGCTACCTCGGTGCCATCCTGTATGTGCACTTCCGCGGCAAGGTAAGGCTGAAGATCTGGCGCCAGCTGCTGGACCATTCGGCGCTGGTCGCGCCGATCAACTGCTTTATGTACGCGTTCTCGGGCGTGCCGCGCACGCCGTATATTCCGGTCAAAAATTTCCCCGACCTGGAGAAGCTGCGCGCCGCGTGGCCGGAGATCCGCGACGAAGGCCTGGCGCTGGCCGCGATGCGCAAGATCAAGGCCGCGGACGAGAACGACGACGCCGGCTTCAATTCCTTCTTCAAGTACGGCTGGAAGCGTTTCTACCTGAAGTGGTACGAGGCCCAGCACCCGTCCGCCGAAGTGCTATGCCCTAAGACCGTGGCGCTGCTGCGCGAGCTGCCGAGCGTGAAGGCCGCGATGTTCGCCGAGCTGCCCCCGGGCGGCAAGCTCAATCCGCACCGCGACCCGTTCGCGGGCTCGCTGCGCTACCACCTGGGCCTGGCCACGCCCAACGATGACCGCTGCTTCATCGAGGTCGACGGCGAGCGCCACAGCTGGCGCGACGGCGAGGGCGTGGTGTTCGACGAAACCTACCTGCACTGGGCCGAGAACCGCAGCGACGCCAACCGGCTGATCCTGTTCTGCGATATCGAGCGGCCGATGCGCTATGGCTGGGCCGCCAGGTTCAACCACTGGATGGGCCGCAAGGTCATGACCGCGGCCAGCTCGCCCAATGACGAGCACGACCAGACCGGCATGATCAACAAGCTGTTCCGCTTTGTCTGGCTGGGCGGGCAATATCGCCGCCGCTTCAAGGCGTGGAACCGCCAGCTGTACTACGTGGCCAAGTTCGGCCTGATCGTGGGGGGCGTGGCCCTGGTCATCTTCCTGTAGTACGCGATGTCATCAGCAAAAGAGCCGGCGCAAGCCGGCTCTTTTGCGCTGGGCTGCTTCAGTTCTCGCGGCGGCGCTCGTTGCCCAGCGCCTCGTAGTGCGCGCGCTTGGCTTCGTACATGCGGCTGTCGGCCACCTTGACCGAGTCGGTCAGGCGCTCGCCCTGCACGCAGGTGGCGTGGCCGATAGAGAAGCTCAGGCGCACGCCGGGATAGAAGGTGTTGTTCAGCTCGACCACCTTCTCGATCTGCTCGACCACCGTGGCGGCGCCGCGCTCGTCGCGGCCGGGCAGCAGCACCATGAATTCGTCGCCGCCGATGCGCGCCACGCAGGCCTGCTCGCCCACCGCTTTCTTCAGCACCTCGCCGGTGCGGCGCAGCAGGCCGTCGCCGTCCCCGTGGCCGAACTGGTCGTTGACCACCTTCAGTCCGTTCAAATCCACCGCCACCACGCTGACCGGCCATGGTCCCTTGCGGCCGAGCCGAGCCAGTTCGTCTTCATAGTAGGCGCGGTTGTAGAGCTTGGTCAGCACGTCGTGCTTGCCCAGGAATTCGACATAGGCCTCGGCCTTCTTGCGCGCGGTGATGTCGGTCAGCGACACCAGCACCTGGTCCCAGTCGGCCTCGCAGCCGGGGAAGACCGACCACTGCATGAAGACGTCGACCTGGCGGCCATCGAGCGCGTAGTTGATGACTTCGCGCTGCTGCCACAGCTTCTCGTGCCAGAGGTCGATCAGCTGCTCGGCAAAGTGGATGCGCATGTCGTCGCGGAACACGTCGCCGAGGCGCGACAGCAGGATCTCCTTGGACTCGGCGCCAAACATCAGCAGCGTCTGCCGGTTGACGTCGAGCACGCGGATCTCCTGCATGCAGCGCGAGACGAAGTCCGGATGCACGTTGAGGAAAGTGCGGAAGTCGGTGATGCCGGCTGCGCGCACTTCATCGAGCAGCATCTTGACCGCGCTGAAGTCTTCCACCCACAGCGATACCGGCGAGTGTTCGAACAGGCCAACGGCGTATTGCTCGCTGCGGCGCAGCTCGCGTTCGGTGCGCACGCGCGCGGTGATGTCCTCGATCGACAGCAGTACGCGCTCCCAGCTGCCTTCATGGCCGGGCATCACCGTGGCTTCGAGCCGGATGTCGAGGCGTTCGCCGTCCAGCGTGTAGTTGACGGTCTGGCTGGCAAAGCGGTTGCCGCCGTCCCAGAGCTGGCCGAGTTCTTCCACATGCTGGTCGAACATGTCGTCGCGGAAGACCGTCTCGAGATTGGCGATGAGGTCATCGAGGTCGGCCGCGCGGAACAAGTCGAGCGTGCGCTGGTTGACGCCGATCACGCGGATCAGCGACGAGCATTGCGCCACCTGGTGCGGATTGGCGCGCAGGTAGGCGCGCAGGTCGGTGACCCCGTCGCGGCGCAACTGTTCGAAGTGCACCCGCACGTCGCTGAAGTCTTCCAGCCACAGTGACACCGGGGCGAGCTGGAACAGTGTCTGGTAATCGTCGAAGCTGTTGCCCGGCTCGGTGCCGGCAGGGCGGTTGCGCGATGCCGCGGATGGACTGCTCAAGGCCACTCTCCTTTGTTCTTGTTCCCGTCTGGCGGCGGAGCTCGCAAGTTACCGGGGACCAGCCGGGCCATGGCCGCCGCGCCAGCGCACTAGGATAGGCGAGGCGGCGGCAAATGGGGACAAACCGGCGCAAAAAAGCCGGTCGATCGGGAAGGGCGGATCGGGCCGGTGCTGCAAAAATGCGTAGCGGCAGCGGATGCTCAGCCCGCCAGCTTCTGGACCACGCCGGCGAGTGTGGCCAGCGCGCGCTCGATCTGCGCCGAGCGCGGCGTGCCGCAGTTGATGCGCAGGCAATGGTCGAAGCGCCCGGCGTTGGAGAACATCACCCCGGGCATGACGCGGATGCCGGCCTGCAGCGCCTGGTCGAAAACCGCCTCGGACGAGACCTGCGCGGGCATCTCCACCCACAGGTGCATGCCGCCGCGCGGCGAGCCCAGCCGCGTGCCGGCCGGGAAGCTGGCCGCCACCGCCTGGGCGAACCATTCGCGCTGCAGCTGCAGCCGCGTGCGCAGGCGGCGCAGGTGCCGTTCATGCGCGCCGCTGGCGAGGAAGTCCGCCGCCGCCATCTGCGACAGCATCTCGTTGGGCCGCGACAGCCCGAACTTGAGCATTTCCACGCGCGGCTGCCATTTGCCGGCGGCGATCCAGCCGAGCCGCATGCCCGGCGCCAGCACCTTGTGCAGCGAAGCGCAGTGGATCACGTTGCCGCTGCTATCCCAGGCCTTGGCCGCCGCCGGCTGCGTATCGCCGTCGGCGGTGGCGGAGAAGCAGTCGTCCTCGATCAGCGCGATGCCGCGCGCCTCGCACCACTGCACCAGCCGCGCCTTGTGCGCGTCGGGCATGATGCAGCCGAGCGGGTTCTGCAGGTTGGGCACCACCGCCACCGCGCGGATATTGTCGTAGTGCTGTGCCGCCAGTTCGAGCGCTTCGAGCGACATCCCGGTCTGCGGGCTGCACGGGATTTCCAGCGCGCGCATGCCGAGGCTTTCGAGGATCTGCAGCAGCCCGTAGTAGGTGGGCGATTCCACCGCGATCACGTCGCCCGGGCCGGCCACCGCGCGCAGCGCCAGGTTGAGCGCCTCGGTACAGCCGTGCGTGATGACGATCTCCTCCGGCGCCAGCTGCATCCGCGCGTGCAGCGCCTGGCGCGCGATGGCGCCGCGCAGCGGCGCATGGCCCTCCGGCTCGACCGCCTCGGCGAACAGCATCGGATGCCGGCGCAGGGCGCGCGCCGCGGCGCTGCGCAGCGCATCGGCGGGATACAGCGAGGGCGCGCAGTAGGCGCCGCCCAGGTTGGTATGGACATGCTGGTGCTGGCTGCGCGCCAGCAGCCCCGAAATGCGCTGGTGGATGCCGACGTACTGCGCGGGATCGGGCAGCGCTGCGTCGGGCTCGGTCAGCGGCGCGAGCGGCGCGCGCTGGGGCGCCGAAACAAAATAGCCGGCGCGCGGGCGGGCTTCGAGCAGGCCGTCGCTCTCCAGCTGGCGGCAGGCCTGCAGCGCCGTGGACAGGCTGACGCCGTGCAGTCCCATCAGCGCGCGCACGGAGGGCATGCGGTCGCCGGCGGTCAGGGTGCCGGCTTCGATGGCGCGGCGGTAGTGGCCGGCAACCTGGCGGTAGAGCGGGGTGGATTCCATGGCGGCATGGTGGCGCGGAAGGCCATCGGGTTACAGATACAGATGCGGGGCCTCTGTATCGTAACAGCCCCGGTTTTGCCTTGCTGTTACGGTCGAGGTCGCACGGGGGTGTGCCTGCCGCGCGCGAGAGGCGGTCGATAGGCTGGAGTCCTGTGCCTGTTACCGGAGCCAAGCCATGCCAAGCGTATCGATCGACACTTCAGCAGCCGTCCCGCAGGTGTCAGCCACGCGCCTGTCCGCCGGGCAATGCCTGCATCTGCATGTGCCAGCGGGTACGGTGCTGCATGCCGGCGCAGGGCAGGTCGAGATCAGCGGGCCGCCGCAATGGCTGGCCGAAACCTGCCACATTCCGCGCCGGCGCCTGCGTGCGGGCGAGTCCCTGACCATGCCGGCGCGAGGCTGGGTGCAGGTGGCGGCGGGCTGCGACGCCGTCTTTACCATCGCGGTGCCGCCTGGCCTGTTCTCCCGCCTGGCGGCGCTGCTGGAGTGGCGCAAGCGCCGCGTGCCATGGCTATCGCGGCACCAGCCGCAATCGATTGCCGACCCGGCGCCCGAAAAACTATAAAATTGCGCTCCGGCCGGACCTGGCACATTGGTGTGCCCAACCCCCCCGGCCGCAGTTCCCGGGTTCCCCATGCTACGTCTAAGTGAAGTCAAACTCCCGCTCGACCATGCCGAAGCCGACCTGGACGCCGCCGTGCGTACCAGCGCCGCGCAGATCGGTGTCAAGGGAGACGGCCTGATCGGCTATACCGTATTCCGCCGCGCCCACGATGCGCGCAAGCGCTCCGACATCAAGCTGACCTACATCATCGATCTCGAAGTCAGCGACGAAGCCGCGGCGCGCAAGCGCATGGCCGGCAAGCCCAACTGGAGCGTGACGCCCGATATGGAGTACCACTTCGTCGCGCGCGCCCCGCAGGGCGGGCCCGCGCTGCGGCCGGTGGTGATCGGCATGGGCCCGTGCGGGCTGCTCGCCGGCCTGATCCTGGCGCAATCCGGCTTCCGCCCGATCGTGCTGGAGCGCGGCAAGGAAGTGCGCGAGCGCACCAAGGACACGTTCGGCCTGTGGCGCAAGAGCGTGCTCAACCCGGAGTCGAACGTGCAGTTCGGCGAAGGCGGCGCGGGCACGTTCTCGGACGGCAAGCTGTACAGCCAGATCAAGGACCCGAAGCACTACGGGCGCAAGGTGCTGAACGAGTTCGTGCGCGCCGGCGCGCCGGAAGACATCCTGTACAAGGCGCGCCCGCATATCGGCACTTTCCGCCTGGTCAGCATGGTCGAGAAGATGCGCGCCGAGATCATCGAGCTGGGCGGCGAGATCCGCTTCGAAACGCGCGTCGACGATATCGACATCGACGGCGGCAAGGTGCGCGGCCTGAAGCTGTCGAATGGCGAGTACCTGGAAGCCGACCACGTCATCATGGCGGTCGGCCACAGCGCGCGCGATACCTTCCAGATGCTGCACGACCGCGGCGTGTTCATGGAGGCCAAGCCGTTCTCGCTGGGCTTCCGCATCGAGCATCCGCAGGGCCTGATCAACCGCAGCCGCTTCGGCAAGTTCGCCGGCAACAAGCTGCTGGGCGCGGCCGACTACAAGGTGGTGCACCACTGCAGCAACGGGCGTTCGGTGTACAGCTTCTGCATGTGCCCGGGCGGCACGGTGGTGGCGGCGGCGTCGGAGCCGGGGCGCGTGGTGACCAACGGCATGAGCCAGTACAAGCGCGCCGAGCGCAATGCCAACGCCGGCATCGTGGTCGGCATCACGCCGGAAGACTATCCGGGCGGCCCGCTGGCCGGCATCGAGTTCCAGCGCAAGTGGGAAGAGCGCGCGTTCGAGCTTGGCGGCAGCAACTACAACGCGCCGGGACAGCTGGTGGGCGACTTTATCGCCGGCCGTGCGTCGACGTCGCTGGGCTCGGTCGAGCCTTCGTACAAGCCGGGCGTGACGCCGACCGACCTGAGCACGTCATTGCCCGACTACGTGATCGAGGCGATCCGCGAAGGCATTCCGGAGATCGACAAGAAGCTGCCCGGCTTCGCGCTGCATGACGCGGTGCTGACCGGCGTGGAGACGCGCACCTCGTCGCCGCTGCGCATCCGCCGTAACAACGACGACTACCAGAGCATCAACGTCAGGGGCCTGTACCCGGCGGGCGAGGGCGCTGGCTATGCCGGCGGCATCTACTCGGCCGCGATCGATGGCATCGAGGTGGCCGAGGCGGTGGCGCTCAGCATCGTCGGCGGCAAGCAGGCTTAGGTTTGCCTCAGATACGCCGCGGCGCCCAGCGCCGCGGTGCGTCCGCTGGCGAAGCATGCCGTCAGCAGGTAGCCGCCGGTGGGCGCTTCCCAGTCCAGCATTTCGCCCGCGCAGAAGACGCCCGGCAGGGCGCGCAGCATCAGCCGTTCATCCATCGCTTCGAAACGCACGCCGCCGGCGCTGCTGATGACCTCGTCAATCGGACGCGGGCGCAGCAGGCGCAACGGCAGCGCCTTGAGCGATACGGCCAGCGTGCCGGGATCCTGCATCGCATCTTTCGTCAGGCATTCGCGCAGCAGCCCGGCCTTGACGCCGGTGATGCCGAGCCGGCTCTGCAGGTGGCTCGACAGCGAACGCGAGCCGCGCGGATGGTTCACTTCGTTGCCGACCTGTTCCGCGGTGTGCGAGGGCAGCAGGTCGAGGTGGATCACCGCGCTGCCATCGGCTTCGAGCCGGTCGCGCATCGGCGCCGATAACGCATAGACCAGGCTGCCTTCGATGCCCGTAGCGCTGATGACGAACTCGCCCTGGCGATAGTGCGCGTTGCCATCGCGATCGGTCAGTGCGATCGCCACCGGCTTGACCGGCGTGCCGGCGAAACGGTCGGCAAACGATTCGCTCCATGCCACATCGAAACCGCAGTTAGCCGGCCGCAGCGGCGCGATATCGACGCCACGGTCAGCCAGCCGCGGCACCCACGCACCATCCGATCCCAGCCGCGCCCAGCTTGCGCCGCCGAGCGCCAGCACCACGGCACGCGCGGGCACCGGCACTTCGCCATGCGGCGTGGCGAAGCGCAGCACGTGCAGCGCTCCCTGATCCCGGTCCTCCCAACCCAGCCAGCGATGCCGCATATGGAACTGCACGCCGGCCTCGCGCAACCGGTGCAGCCATGCGCGCAGCATCGGCGCGGCCTTCATGTCGGTCGGGAAAACGCGGCCCGAGCTGCCGACGAAGGTGTCGATGCCAAGCCCGTGCACCCACTCGCGCAGCGCCTGCGGGCCGAAGTCCGCAAGCATCGGCGCGATCTGCGCGGCACGGGCGCCATAGCGGCCGAGGAAGGCCGGTTCCGGCTCGGCATGCGTGAGGTTCATGCCGCCCTTGCCGGCCATCAGGAACTTGCGCCCGACCGACGGCATCGCGTCATAGACCGCCACGCTGGCGCCTTGCGCCACCAGCACTTCGGCAGCCATCAGCCCGGCCGGTCCTCCGCCGATGATGGCGACATCTGGTGGGTTGGCGGTGGCAGCGGGAGGCGTGGCAGGGGACATGGGGCGCTCGGCAAGGACAGCAGTGTTTCCGCCGCGGATTATAGAGCCTGCGGCAGCGCTAGAATGACGGTTTGCCCGGTATCCCCATCATGCCCTCCGCCGCCACTTCCGCAGACGCTGTCATCGCCGCCACCCGCCACTGGCTTGAGCGCGCGGTGATCGGGCTCAACCTGTGCCCATTTGCCAAGAGTGTTTATGTGAAGGAGCAGGTGCGCTACGTGGTCAGCACCGCCACCGAAGCGCCGGATGTGCTGGGTGAACTCGAGCGCGAGTTGCGCCTGCTCGATGAGACGGATCCGGCGGAGATCGACACCACGCTGCTGATCCTGCCCCACGCGGTGGCCGATTTCCTCGACTACAACGACCTGCTGTACTTCGCCGACCGCCTGCTCGGCAGCCTGGGCCTGGAAGGCACGCTGCAGATCGCCAGCTTCCATCCGCAGTACCAGTTCGCCGATAGCGAGCCTGACGACATCGAGAACTACACCAACCGCGCACCGTATCCGATCCTGCACTTGCTGCGCGAGGACAGCATCGCGCGCGCGGCGGCGGCCTTCCCGGATGCGGCGGATATCTACGAGCGCAACCAGGCAACCATGCGCCGCCTGGGGCATGCGGGCTGGCGCCGCGTGATGGCGGGCGAGGACGAAGCCGAAGACAAAGCCGAAGACAAAGCCACCGGCAAGAACCCGCCCCCGAAAGACTGACTTACGCTGGCTCGGCCGGCTTGTCCGAAACCGGGGCGGTGAAGAAGCGCTCGTTCATCTCTTCCAGTCCCAGCGTTTCCAGCACGTTCTGCAGCCGCTCCGCCGGGCGCCGGCGCGGCAGGTCCTTGTACTGGGCGATGATCAGCTCGTTCTTCATCGAGTGTTCCCAGCCCACCAGCTCGGTCACGCTGACCTGGTAGCCATGCGCCTCCAGCTGCAGGCAGCGCAGCACATTGGTCACCTGGCTGCCGAATTCGCGCGTATGCAGCGGGTGGCGCCAGATCTCGGTCAGCGGATTGCCCGCCAGCAGCTTGCCCTTGTGCTTGCGCAGCACGCTGGCCACTTCGGCCTGGCAACAGGGCACCAGCACGATGTGCTGCGCGCGCTTGGCCAGCGCGAAGCGGATGGCGTCGTCGGTGGCGGTATTGCACGCATGCAGCGCGGTGACCACGTCGACGGTCGGCGGCAACTGTGGCGAGGTGATCGAGTCCGCCACCGACAGGTTCAGGAACGACATCCCGGGAAAGCCCAGCCGCGCTGCCAGCGCCTGCGAGGTCTTCACCAGTTCCTCGCGCGTCTCGATGCCGTAGATATGGGAATCGTCCTTCAAGGCCTTGAAGAACAGGTCGTACAGGATGAAGCCGAGGTACGACTTGCCGGCGCCATGGTCGACCAGCGTGACACGGCCGCGCTCATCCTTGACCTGCTGCAGCAGCGGCTCGATGAACTGGAACAGGTGGTAGACCTGCTTTAGCTTGCGCCGGCTGTCCTGGTTCATCTTGCCGTCGCGCGTCAGGATATGGAGTTCCTTGAGCAGCTCGAGGGACTGGCCGGGGCGGATTTCGTGGGTATTTGACATGGGGACTGCACAGGCTGCGGGACGCGGCGCGTCCCGGAAATGCCGACAGTTTACCGAAAAGTCCGGCGATGCCATCCGCTGATGGCCTGGCCCACCCCTCCTCGGCGGGGGCCGTTGCCCGCTCAAGTTTCGTACTCCCGCTGCCGATGGTCTTGGATCGATAACAAGTGGAGCGCCAGCCGTCCGGGCACGCGCTGTCCGCCAGCGCGGGCAGGCCGCCGTGGCCGAGCGCCATGCAGCTCCGCAACCAACGTCAGGGGACTCATGATGCACGAGTCGGGATTGCGCCTGGAGCTGACCGAGCCAGGTGAGCAGGTGCATGCACGCTACACACCGGAGCCAGGCAGGCTGGCTCCGGATCACGCCAGCCTGAGGCAGTGCCTGGACAGCCACGGCTGGGCCGGCGCGAGGCTGGATGCACGCGCGGTCGCGCAGTTCCTGCAGCAGTGCCAGCGCGCCGAGCATGAGATCGACGCCGCCATCGGTGTGCTCGTCGATGGCGCGTTCGAGCTCGATATCACGGACGACGGCCTGGCCGCGCGGCTCACGCTGATGCCCGCCGAAGGCGGCCGCCCGGTCACGGAGGACGAGATCCGCCGCGCCGTCGCCGAGCGCGGCGTGGTGGCGCCGATCCAGGCGCTGGCGCTCGACGCCGCGCTGGCCGAAGGCCGCAGCGAGCTGCGCACCATCGCCGCCGGCGTGGCGCCGCGCCAGGGCGAGCCGGCACGCTTCGTCAACCTGCTGCAGCCGCGCAAGCCAGTGCAGGCCGATGAGGACGATTCGCGCGTCGACCTGCGCGACCTCGGCAACCTGCTGCTGGTCAGTCCCGGCATGCCGCTGATGCGCCGCATCCCGGCGGTGCCCGGCCATGATGGCGTCGACGTGTTCGGCAAGCCCATTGCCGCCGATCCGATGGACGATCCGCCCTTTGCCGAGGGCCTGACCGGCGCCGCCGCCGATCCCGACGACCCCGACCTGCTGGTTGCCGTGATCGCCGGCGCCCCAGTAGCCGGCGTGCATGGCATCGCCGTCAGCCCGGTGGTGCAGGTGGAGGCGGTCGACCTGCATTCGGGCAACGTCGCATTTGACGGCACGCTGCGGGTGGCGGGCGATATCCGTACCGGCATGTCGGTGCGCGTCAGCGGCGACGTGCTGGTCGAAGGCACCATCGAAGCCGCCGACATCGACGCCGGCGGCAATGTCGTGGTCAAGGGCGGCATCATCGGCAAGTCCGAGACCGGCCATGCCGACGGCGGCATCAGCCGCGCCAGCGTGCGCTGCAAGGGCGCGGTCAAGGCCCGCTTCATCGAGAACGCCGTGGTCGAGGCCGGTACCGAGGTGAACGTCGACAGCGGCATCCGCCAGAGCGATGTTGCCGCGGGCGCGCGCATCGTGGTCGGAGGCCCCGGCGTGCAGGGCAGCATCAGCGGCGGGCGCACGCGCGCCATGCTGGCGGTGCACGCCGCGGTGCTCGGCAGTCCTGCCGGCAGCGCCACCAGCGTGCAGGTGGGACTGAATCCCTATGCCGACGCGCAACGCGCCGCGCTCGAGGCAGACCGCCGGCGGCTGCTGGACGAGCAGAACAAGGTCAGGCAGCTGGTGGCGTTCTTTGCCAGGCATCCGGAGAAGGCCGTCGGCGACCTGCGCGAGAAGGCGCGTGCCACGCTGTTCAAGCTCTCGCGTGACCTGTTCGAGCTGGAAGGCCGCCTGGCCGAACTGGGCCAGCAGATGCAGCCCGCAGCCGGTGCCGTCATCGACGCGGCACGGCGCATCCATGGCGGCGTCACGCTGCAGGTGGGCAGCCGCGTGCTCAAGGTGGTGGAAGACAAGCCCGGTGGCCAGATCCGCCTCGTCGACGACCGTATTGAGGTGACGTGAGCGTGACCTGTGCGTGACCTGTGCCCGCATCAGCGCGCGCGCTTCCCCGCGCCCGAATTTGTACTATCCTGCAGGTATGTCCTGGGGTGCCGCAGGATGGGCGAGAGAGCTAGTCTCGGGCAGTGAATGCAGAAGCGGACCAGCAAACTGTGGAAGCGTTACACGGAACCGACTCACGTGGCACTTGAGATACCGGAAGGCCAGCCAATGCGGCTGGCCTTCCTGCTTTTGCACGTCCCCTGCATCGCGCGCGATCCGACCTACACTGAAGGTGCAACCAGTCTTCTACAGGAGGTTGCTATGACTGCCGCACTGATCACGGCACTGGCGCTGATCGCCCTGGTGGCCTGTGCCGCCTTTGCCATCTGGATCATGCGCGAAAAGAATCCGACGCTGCTGCAGCAGCAGGAGCAGTCGGTACGCACATGGTTCGACCATATGATTCACCGCCACTAGCGCCGCACCGCAGCCTGGCGGTACGTGCCGCAAGAGCCCGCCGTGCCGGCGGGCTTTTTCATGGCGCCGGCCTCATGGTGCGATCTCATGCCGCCGACAGGCGCAGTTCGTGCAGCCCGCTGCGCTCGACCCGCGTGCCGAGCGTGCGTCCTTCATAGGCGAACATCGCCAGCAGCCAGGCGATGTCGACTTCGCCCGCATATTCGAGCCGGAAATGGCTGCGCCGCAGCGGAACCAGCCGCAGGTCTGCGTTGCCTGCCGCATCGAAGCGGACGAATACCATCAGCGCCAGGTCCGGCCGGTAGTCGTCGTAGCCGCCGATGCCCTCGTAGTCGTTGATGAAGTCGCCGCAGCCATAAAGGATGGGCTTGCCGGCATGCAGCTCGATGCCGAGCGGATGGTGCGAGGAATGCCCATGCACGATATCCACGCCGGCCCGCTCCACCAGCCCGTGCGCGAAGGCGCGTTGCGCCGGGTCGATGTCGTAGCCCCAGTTGCCACCCCAGTGGATCGATGCCACCACGAGGTCGCCGGCACGCTTGTCCCTGCCAATCCACGCGGCAATGCGGTCGCACGAGGCGGCGGACCAGTCATCCAGCAGGTTCACGCCGGAGTGGCCGGCGGTGGCGCGCCATGCAGCGGGCGTGCCGCAGTTATGCATGGCGAAGGCAAATACCGCGACGCGCCCGCCGCCCGGCCGCGGCAGCCACGCCGGCCGCATCGCGCTGTCCTCATCGGGGCCGGCACCGGCATGCGCGATACGCGCGGCATCGAGCGCCGCCAGCGTATCGGCCAGGCCAGCGCGTCCCCAGTCGAGCACATGGTTGTTGGCCAGTGACACGCAGTCGATGCCTGCCGCCTGCAGGCAATCGACATTGTCCGGATGCATGCGGTAATGCACGGCCTTGCCGGGCCATGCGTCGTCGCTGGTGGTGATCGCCGTCTCCAGGTTGGCAATGCGCGGCCATGCGCCGCGACTGTCGAGTTCGGCAAGCGCATCGCCCCACGGATACGCGGGCGCCACCGGATGAGCGATCGGGCCCGCCTTGCGCTCGGCCAGGCGCACATAGTCGAGCGCCGAATGCACATACGACTCGTGGAGCAGCGGCTGGCTGGGATGCGCCAGGATCTGGTCGATGCCGCGCCCGGTCATCACATCGCCGCACAGGAACAGGGGAGGGTGGCTGGTTGTGTCCATTTGCGCAGCCGGCCGGCGCCCGTTTGCACCGTGCCGGCGTTGCTTCCATGATAGGCGGGCACGGCGCCATGATCGCGTTGCGGCACTTGAGCGGGGCGCGCTGCACGCCGCGTTTACATTCGCCGGGGGCCTGCCTTAAATGGTGAAGTCATCGGTCCTCGTGGCCATCTTCCTGCACCCCGGCAGCCGCGCGTCGTCCGATGTTTCCAAACCCGCATCGGGAGGCTGATCATGGGCCAGTTATCGCAAGAACATATCGAATCACTAAAGGCGCAAATGCGCGGACGGCTGCTGCAGCCCGCCGACGCCGCCTACGATGATGCCCGCCGCATCTGGAACGCAATGATCGACCGCCGGCCGCAACTGATCGTGCAGGCCGCCGGCGTCGCCGACGTGATCGCCGCGGTCAACTTTGCGCGCGAGCACGGTGTGCTGCTGGCAATACGCGGCGGCGGCCACAATATCGGCGGGCTGGCGATCTGCGACGGCGGCATGGTGCTCGACCTGACGGCGATGCGCTCGGTGCGCATTGACCCGCGGGCACAGCGTGCCTGGGTAGAGCCCGGCGCCACGCTGCGCGACTTCGACCATGAGGCGCAGGCCTTCGGGCTGGCCACGCCGCTGGGCATCAACTCGACCACCGGCGTCGCGGGTCTGACCCTTGGCGGCGGCTTCGGCTGGCTCAGCCGCAAGTTCGGCACCACCGTCGACAACCTGGTCTCGGCGCAGGTGGTCACTGCCGACGGCAAGCTGCTGCGCGCCAGCGCCGACGAGCACCCCGACCTGTTCTGGGCACTGCGCGGCGGCGGCGGCAATTTCGGCGTGGTCACAATGTTCGAGTTCCGGCTGCACCCCGTCGGCCCCGAGGTCTATGGCGGCCTGATCATCTACCCCCTCGAGCAGGGTCCCACCGTGCTGCCGGCCTTTCGCGAGCAGTTCAAGTCGATGCCGGATGAATTGACGGTATGGGCGGTGTTGCGCCAGGCCCCACCGCTGCCGTTCCTGCCACCGGAGGCGCATGGCAAGCCGATCGTGGCGCTGGCGATCTGCTATATCGGCCCGCCGGAGCATGGCGCCGCGCTGGTCGAGCCGCTGCGCAAACTGGGCACGCCTTATGGCGAGCATGTCGGACCGATGCCGTTCACGGCATGGCAGCAGGCCTTCGATCCCTTGCTGACGCCGGGAGCGCGCAACTACTGGAAATCGCACAACTTCGCCGGGCTCGACGACGGCCTGATCGCGATGCTGGTCGAGCAGATCGGCAAGCTGCCGTCGCCGCAATGCGAGGTGTTCGTCGGCGCGATGGGCGGCCAGACCAACCGCGTGGCGCCGGACGCCACCGCCTATGCCAACCGCGACGCGCAGTTCATCATGAACCTGCACGGGCGCTGGGACACGCCGGCCGAGGACGACGCGTGCATCGGCTGGGCCCGCGAAGTATTCCGCGCCGCGGCGCCGTTCGCGCTGGGCAGCGTCTACGTCAATTTCCTGACGCAGGAAGAAACCGACCGCATCGGCGCCGCCTACGGTCCCAACTTCGCACGGCTGGTCGAGGTCAAGCGCCGCTACGACCCGGGCAACCTGTTCCGCCACAACCACAACATCAACCCGGCGGCATAGCGCGCGCAGGCGTTCACGCGGCTGCAACACTGGCGTGCCAGCATCGGCGCGACCGCGATGTATCCGACAGGAGGAGCAGATGAGACCGGGCGAGGCAGAGCTGGTACGGCGCATCCACAATGAAGTGGCCGACTACTACGACGAAGAGATCGAACTGGAGCTGGACGACCGCGAAGCCAGCGAAGCCTTCGGCGACCCGGTACATCTGCCCGAAGGGGCCGAGCAGGACAGCCGCCGCCACTATTTCCGCGAGCTGTTCCGCCTGCAGGGCGAGCTGGTCAGGCTGCAGAGCTGGGTCGCGGCCACCGGCCACAAGCTGGTGATCCTGTTCGAAGGGCGTGACGCCGCCGGCAAGGGCGGCGTGATCAAGCGCATCACGCAGCGGCTGAAC
The DNA here is from genome assembly GCF_015549295.1 of Cupriavidus sp. IK-TO18. Classification (NCBI taxonomy): domain Bacteria; kingdom Pseudomonadati; phylum Pseudomonadota; class Betaproteobacteria; order Burkholderiales; family Burkholderiaceae; genus Cupriavidus; species Cupriavidus sp. IK-TO18. Next base: position 188,787 of record NZ_JADGMP010000015.1, on the reverse strand, counting down.
CCGCGCGTATGCCGCGTGGCCGCGCTGCCCGCGCCCAACGACCGCGAACGCACCCAGTGGTACTTCCAGCGCTACGCGGCGCAACTGCCCGCGGCAGGCGAGATCGTGCTGTTCGACCGCAGCTGGTACAACCGCGCCGGCGTCGAGCGCGTGATGGGGTTCTGCAACGACGAGCAGTACGAAGAATTCTTCCGCTCGGTGCCAGAGTTCGAGAAGATGCTGGTGCGCTCCGGCATCCAGGTCGTCAAGTACTGGTTCTCGATCACGCACGACGAACAGCGCCTGCGCTTCCTCAGCCGTATCCACGATCCGCTCAAGCAATGGAAGCTCAGCCCGATGGACCTGGAATCGCAGCGGCGCTGGGAGGACTACACCAAGGCCAAGGAGATCATGCTCGAGCGCACCCACATCCCCGAGGCGCCGTGGTGGGTGGTGCAGGCCGACGACAAGAAGCGCGCACGGCTGAACTGCATCCACCACCTGCTCAGCCTGGTGCCTTACCAGGACGTGGACGCACCCACGATCGTGCTGCCGGCGCGCGAGCGGCATGAGGACTATGTGCGGCATCCGGTGCCGCAAGAGATGTTCGTGCCGGAAGTGTACTGACGCACCTGGCGTTAGGGTAAGTGCGGAGTGCGGTATCGGCCCCGCAGCGGCAGCGCTCCCTATAATGAAAACGGCCACCTGGCAAACAAGGGTGGCCGTGCATCGTGGACCTGTTTGCTTTTTGGGCGACCATGCTTGTCGCCTACCTCCTGATGAAGCACGCTGGCTGCTTCAGCCAGCCGGTGCTCTATCCCGACTTCGACCATCCGTTCCGGTATTGGTGGGCGCGGCGGTTGGGGCGGTAGCCTGCCTCTCCCCGTTTGCCGGAACGCCATGGCCGACGCGTCTGCGGTGGCATCATGCGCGCCGTGGGCAGACGCCATGCGCTAGATGCCGCGAGGATGGGAGCTTATCGAGACGGAAGAAGATCCGCTTGCGCTGGCCTGGGCCGCGCTTCGGAGATCAGGCAACAAAAAACCCGGAGAGCGTGAGGGCTGTCCGGGTTTGCGTGGGCGATGCCCTGAATTCTTTTTGGTGCCGAAGAGAGGCGATTTCCGTTGTCATACTCCTTAAAAATCAACGAGTTAAATCCTATTCGTGGCGCCGTCGCGCAATGCCAAGCACGGAAAGTTCACCCAGATCCGACTGATCCGGATGTTCTGACTACCGCCAGGGGGCCGGCCGAGTATTCCCGGCCTCCGACGGCGGCGCAGGTCATTCCGGCTGAATGCCGGCGGCTTTGATTGCCTCAGACCATTTGACGGTCTCGCTGCGCACGAACGCTGCCAGTTCTTCTGGCGTCGATGGGAAGGGTTGGCCTCCTGTCCGGCTGAAGTGTTCGGTAGCCGCCGGGCTCGTCAGCCCATGCCGAATCAGCTGGCTCATGCGCGCGACGACGGGTTTCGGCGTGGTGGCAGGAAAGAAGGCAGCAACCCAGGCCGTCATCTCATACCCTGCCAGGCCGCTTTCCGCCATGGTCGGAACATTGGCGAGCAGGGGATGGCGCCTGGACGTGGTCACGGCGACTGCGCGCAGCTTGCCGTTCTGGATCAGGGGCAGGGCCGGATTGATGTCGGAAATCATAAAGTCGACCTGGTGGCCCATCAAGTCGGTCAGGCCCTGCGGCACGCCCTTGTAGGGCACATGCAGTGCCGGTGCGCCGCTCATCATCTTGTAGAGCTCACTGGCGACCCGGGTGGAGGAACTGCCGCTGGCGAAGGTCAACTTGCCTTGCCGGCTTTTCGCCAGCGTGGTCAGTTCTGAGACCTTCTGCACCGGGCTGTCGGATGGCACCACCAGGACCAATCCGCTTCTTGCGATCAACGACACCGGCGCGTAGTCCTTGATGGGATCATAGGGCAGCTTTTTGAACAGGGACGCATTGGCCGCGTGGGTGGTATTTGTCGTGATGAGCATCGTGTAGCCATCGCCGGGCGCAGTCGCGACCGCCGTTGCCGCGATGAAGCCGTTGGCACCGGGGCGGTTTTCCACGACGACGGACTGTCCGGTCTGGTCAGTGATAATCCGCGCGATGTAGCGCGCGATGTTGTCCGTGCCACTGCCTGCAGGGAACGGCACCACGACACGGATCGGCTTGTCCGGATACTCGTTGAGGCCCGCTGCCCACACCCATTGCGGGGCCGCGGAAGCAGCGGCCAGTCCGGACAGCAGGGCGAGCATGCGCCGCCGGGGAAATCGCTGGATCATCTTGTCTCCTCCCGCATCTCGGGATCTGATGGATTGACTTGGCCGAGCTTGCGTCAAGACAGCGGATCGTGTGCGCGAATGACAATCAGCTCACACGTCCCGTCCGCCGATTCGAGGCTGAGTTCCGCACCGTCGGGAACGTAGACCCACTCCCCGGTCCCGGCTGCGAAGCGCTCCTCTTCAATGTGCCCGTGGAGCGTGCCGCCACGCACGAAGAGCACCTGCTCGGTCTCGCCAAGCCTGTGCGGCTCGGCGCCGCCATCGGGATCAAGTTCGACCATATAGATGTCGAGAAAGCGGGAATTGACGGTCTCGCGTGTGATGACCGGCCTGACGAGCGCGCCACGGTAGTGCGGCAGCGCGATCGGTTCGGTGCTGGCAGGAACGTCGCGGACATCGGCAGCACCGGTCTGAAGGCGTGGGTCGTCCGGGCCGGCCGCGGTCACTGCAGCGTTCGGGTTTTCGCTGTACGGCGGCGCGTAGACCACCATCACCTGTACCGGTTCGTCGCTGATGACCTCGAAGCGATGGAAGACGCCGGCGGCGTTGAAGCTCCAGTCACCCGCGCGCAAGATGCGCTGCTTTCCCGGTAGTTCGCCAAGACCCTCGCCGGCGAGCAGGAACGACGCCTGCTCAAGATTCGGGTGTGCATGCGGCAACGCGCCGTGGCCCCGCGAAATCGTGCCCAGCAGGACCTCGAGCCGGCGCGCGCCGACAGTCTCCTTGCCGATGATGCGCTGGTTCGCCGTTCCCGTATGGTTGTCCGGTGCGTACGCGGGCACGTCAGCGGCCCGCCGTACATAGGATGATGTCATTCGGATGTCTCCTCGCTTGAAGGTGAAATCTGTCGCGCTCAGCGACGGCTGTCGGGGATGGCGAGCGCGGGGTAGTGCTCGGTCAGCTTGGCGGGCATTTCCACGTCCAGGATGAACCGGTCGCCGCGATACCAGAACTCCCCTGCCAGCAGTACATTGCCGTCGACGTCCAGCGTCGACCGGACGATCCTGGCAATAGGCGCCCCGAAGCCATAGGCGAGGTCGCGCGCCAGGATGTAGTCGGCCGGCTCCACTGTCATGGTCTGCTGCATCATGCCAAGGCGGTCACCTTCGACCTGGCGCAGCAGGTGACCGAGCTTGTGGTGTCTTTCGCCACCGCGGGGAAAGCGGGCAAAGACTGACGAGGCCACATACACCTCGATCAGGCAGAATGGCGTGCCGCCATGCAAATGCAGTTTGCGGACCATGACATAACTGTCCAGCGGCGTGCCGCGGCGGGCCAGCCCCGGCCGCAGCGCCACGCCCTCGCGCAGTTCGAGGATGCGGATTTCCAGTTCGCTGCCATGGGCCGATTCGTCATTGATGGCGGAGCGCAGGCCTTCTCCGGGTGCTGGCGGCTGCTTCATGACGTGGGTGCCACGACCGCGCTGGCTGCTGATTAGCCCCTCTTCCGTCAGCGCGGCAAAGGCCTGGCGCACGGTGACCTTGGCGATCCCGTAGCTTTGGGCGAGGCTGTCCACGGTTGGTAGCTGCATGCCCACCGGGTACTCGCCTGACACGATCTTGTGCCGGATGACGCTGGCGAGTTGTCGATATCGCGTCACGCCGCCGGTGCCGTCGTCGGCGAGGATGACGCTCTCGTTGGCCGCAGCGCTGGTCGCATTGCTGGTCATGACAACAACTCCCGCGGCACGCGCACGGGCATGGTAAGCAGAATCTGCGCCATTCCCTTGCCGAGCGGATCATTGCGCAGCGACGCCATGCCACCGCCATCCAGTGCCGACTCGCAGACAAAGTTCATGGCGTCGAAGCCAGGCAGGTCGTAGCAGGTCACCGGCCCTTTCACAAGGTAGCCAAGCCACTCCGCCACGCGCGCCACCGTCACTTCCGCCCGCAGCACGGGCAGGTACGCCGGCCGGCGGGCGATCAGTCCGATGTTCGAGGTATCCCCCTTGTCGCCGCTACGGCCATAGGCAAGCCGGATCAGCGGAACTTCGACGGTGTCGCTTTCTGCCGGGCCCGTGGCCGGCGCTTCCGCGAGTGAAGACGCCACCGGGGCGACGGGTACCGCCTGGCCGCCCGAAGGAACAGTGACGCCGCTGCGTACGCCGTCTATCACCACCGCCGGGATCAAGGTGCCCTTGTCGAGCAGGAATGCATACTGGCGGATCGATGGCGAGGGACTGGAACGCCCGCCAGCCGAGCCCGTCGTGCCCGGCGCCCAACTGGTCCCCGCCGCGGCAATTTCCCGCGCGAACAATTCCAGCGCCGCCTTCTCGGGATGCATAACCGCCAGCCGCATCACCGCCTCGCGGGTGTGACGGACGGCAGCATGTGGCCCAAAGCAGGACTCCGCTCCCAGCACCTCAACGTGGGTGCGGCTGTAGTCTCCCCACCCGTTCTCCCCGAACAGCTTGCGCGTGCGGGCAAGGATCGCCTGCGCCGTGCGTTCCGCCTTGGCCACCGCGTCGATGCCGACGATGGAAAGCTGGGCATTGCAGCGAAAGCCGTCGATATAGGTGGCACAGACCTTGTAGGCATTGCCTGGGGCCCGCCCGCGCGCGCCGCTGACTTCCACCAGGTCGGCTGCGGCCTGCCGAAGGGTTACCTGCGTGAAATCGCAGGTGACGTCTGGCAGCAGATAGGTGGCCGGGTCGCCGATCTCGTACAACACCTGCTCGCCGACCGTGGCGGTATTGACCAGTCCCCCCGTGGCGGGGGGCTTGCCGACCAGGAAGGTGCCGTCGGCACGGCACTCGACCACCGGATAGCCGATGTCGTGCCAGTCCGGGACGCTTTCCCAGTCGGTATGCAAGCCGCCCGTGGCCTGGCACCCGCACTCGATGATGTGCCCGGCCAGACTGCCTTGCGCCAGGCGGTCATAGTCGTCGGCCTGCCAACCGAACTCGTGCATCAGCACGCCGAGCGTCACGGCACTGTCCACGCAGCGTCCGGTGATGACGATCTGGGCTCCCTGGTCCAGCGCCTGTTTGATCGGCAAGGCCCCCAGGTACGCGTTGGCGCTGACTACCTTCTCCGGAAGGGGGCGGCCTTTCTGCATGTCCTGCACACCGGCTTCGCGCAGGTGTGGAAGCAGGGGCATCACGTCATCGCCTTCCACCACGGCGATGCGCACTGTCAGGCCCTGTTCCGCGGCCAGCGCGGCAATGGCCTGCGCACACCCGTGCGGGTTCATGCCGCCGGCATTGCTGACCACGCGGATCCCGCGCGCGGCAATTTCTCCGAGCAGGTGCTTCATTGTCACCGTCACGAAATCGGTGGCGTAACCCAGTTCCGGCTTGCGCAATCGGGCGGCGGCGAGAATCGACATGGTCAGTTCGGCCAGGTAGTCGAACACCAGGTAATCGATATCGCCGTGGCGCACAAGCTGTGGCGCGCCAACGCTGCTGTCGCCCCAGAACCCGGAAGCCCCGCCAATGCGTACCGTTTTCACGTCCATTCCCATCTCCCTATCTGCCAGTCCACAAGGGCTCGCGCTTCTCGCGGAATGCCAGCTGGCCTTCGCGCGCGTCCTCGGTCAGTGCAAAGAGCCCGATCTGGCTTTCCGTGAACGCCATGGACTGCTCGAACGACATGTTTTCCGTATGCTTGAGCGTGTACAGCCCCCGACGAATGGCGGCGGGCGAATTGTTCAGCAGGCGGGCCAGCAGCAAGTCCAGCCTGGCGTCGAGAGCGTCGCTGACATCGTTGACGAGTCCTGCGGCCAGCGCTTCCCTCGCGGACAGCGGCTCGCCGCACAGGCACAATTCGGTGAGCGTGCGGCGTGGCACCAGGTGCTGCAGCACGCTCAAGACCTGTGCCGGGAACAAGCCCAGCTTGACCTCCGGCAGGCCGAAGCGGGCGCCTTCGCTGGCGATCGCCAGATCGCACATCGCCATCAGCCCCATGCCGCCCGCCATGCAGGCGCCGTTGACACGGGCGATCAGCGGTACCGTCGACTGTCTGGCGCAGCGGAAAAGGTCCGCCATCCCCAGGTAGGGCTCGGCGTAATCGAAGGCAAAGGATCTGCCGGTCTGCAGATCGGCGCCGGCGCAGAACGCCTGCTCGCCCGTTCCGGTAATGACCACAGCGCGGATGTCGGCATCACGATCGGCGCGCAGGATGCCGTCGCGAAGTCCCTGCACTACGCCCGGCGTGATGGCATTGCGGCGCCCCGGGCGGTTGATGGTCAGGTAGAGCACTGCGCCCCGGACCTCGCTCAGCAATTCTTCACTCATGGCTGGTTTCTCCTTTGGCGTGGAGCGCTTTCGGCCAGTCCCCCAAGATGCCGGACGCGTGCAGCGCATCGATGGTGGCGTCGTCGTAGCCGGCCTCACGCAGTACCTCGCGGCTGTGCTCACCCAGGCCAGGTGCATGGCGGCGGCTGGTCGGTGGGGTGCCATGCCATTCGCTGGGCACCGCCATCTCCCGGATACGCCCGACGGCCGGGTGGTCCGATTCGCTGAAGAAGCTGATGTCCTGCAAATGCGGATCGTCCAGCAGCGACTCGAACGTGTGCATCGGAAAGACCGGAACATCGGCCTCCTTGAGCAGGGTGCGCCATTCCTCGGTGCTGCGCCTGGCCATTTCGTTGCTGACCATGGCATACAGGTCGGTGATGTGGGCGGTGCGGGTGTTGATGTTGGCGAAGCGCGGATCGGTGTCATACAACTCAGGCTTGCCAATGACCCGGAGGAAGGCCCGCCAATGGTGATCGTGATAGATCAGGCAGCAGACATGTCCGTCCTTCGTCTTATACGGGCGCCGCTCGGGCGAGAGCAGTCGCGGATAGCCGAAGCCGCCCTTCGGCGGGACGAAGGTCTCGCCATACAGGTGGTCTCCCATCACATAGGGAACCATCGTCTCGAACATGGGCACATCAACGCGCTGGCCCTTGCCAGTGCTCATGCGCGAATACAGGGCGGCGCAGATCACACCGAAAGCATAGAGCCCCACCGAGCGATCCGCGATGGTGATGGGCAGATACCGGGGACTGTCGCCGCTGCCCAGCGAAACGGCCAGCGGCAGGCCGGTTGCGGCCTGGATCAGGTCATCGAAGGCAGCCTGGGGCGCGTAGCGTCCCCGCTGCGAAAAGCCGAACATGCCGACATAGACCAGGCGCGGATTGATGGCCGACAGCGTTTCATAGTCCAGCCCCAGCCGCTGCATCGCCTGCGGGCGCACGTTGTAGGCCAGCACGTCGGCATCCCGTACCAGGCAAAGCAGGGCCTCACGCCCCGCGGGCGCTTTCAGGTCAAGCACGATGCTGCGCTTGTTGCGATTCAGACCCAGGAATAGCGGGCCCATCTTCTCATCGCCGCAGGGACCGATGCCGCGCGTACTGTCTCCGCCCGGAGGCTCGACCTTGATCACGTCGGCGCCCAGGTCAGCCAGCATCTGGGTGGCAGAAGGCCCCATGAATACTGACGTGATGTCGACGACTTTCACGCCGGCCAGCGGCCCCGTTGTCTCCTCTTTCTTCATATCCTTTTCATCCCGTTGGGGCAATGTATGACGGCTGGCCGGAAGGCCGCCGTTCCGTGCCGATCGGCCGCGACCTCGGGCTTGCAACAACGCATCGTTCATCGGTCGGGCTCCGGCTGGATTAACTCAGTTGAATTCGTCCACCATCATCGGCTGCAAGCTTTCATCGACCGGTGTCGTGCGGTCAGCGACCAGGATCTGGTTAGCGTGGACCGCGGTCGAGCGCAAGACGTTCTGGTATCGGCTTCTTGATTCTCGAGATGGTGTGGGTCTTCACCTGGCGCGCCCACGGCCCATCGATGGTGCGCAGATTCCTGGGCACAAGATGCGCCAGGCCAAGCTCGTCACTGAGCTGCGAAATGGCCGTCTCGACATCGAGTGAGAGGTTGGTGACCAGAATGTCGTCGCCATGGAAGACGAGGCTGTTCGACCAGAGGAAGCCGATCGGCGCCCCGTTGCGATCGATGCCGCCGAAATCGCCGAGCTTGGCAATGACCCGGCCTTGCGTCGGCTCGAGCACGAGAATCTCGTTGGACTGGTTGCACGCGATCCAGAGGTTGTCGTGCTCGTCGATGATCAGGCCGTCGGGTCCGCCGCCGATCCGGTTGACGAAGACTTCAGGGGTGCCGGGCTCGAGCGTCGGGCCGCTCACCGGTATCCTGACAACGATGTCGTTCGCCGTATTGGCAACGAACAATGCCGTCTTCTTGTTGTTGAACGCCAGGCCATTGGCGCCGATGGTCGGTGGTATCCGCGTGGGCTTCAGCAGCGCGCTGGTGACCCAGGCCGTCCCTTCGCCGCCATCGGGTCCGACCTTCCAGATGATCCCCTGATGGGCGTCGGTCACGTAGACGTTTCCGGCGGGGTCGAACGTCAACCCGTCGAGGCCGGGGTTCTTGCCGGTGACCGTCATGAACACGGACGAGGCACCCGTCCTGGGGTCGACGCTCAGGACCTTCGCACCCTTGTAGTCGACGACGAGCAACTGGCCCGTCCGGGGATGGAAGCCGAGGTCAAGCAACAATCTGCTCGAGCCCTTGATGGTGACAGTGCGCAGGTGCTTGCCCCGCGGATCGAACACAAGTAGCGTGCCCTCGCTCGTCCTGGGCTTGTTCGCCGCCACCGTGACGACGTAGACATTGCCCTCGCGGTCCACGGTGATCCCCTCGGGATGCGCCTCACCAGCGGGCAACTTGGCGAAGGTTTCGACCTTGCCGCGTTCCCACGCTCTTGTGGCTAGCGGCGTCGCCAGCAAAGCGAGCAACAACAGCATCGGCAGTATCGACATCCTCTCGGCTTTGATCATTCTCATCTTGCACTCTCTCAATCTCGCGGATTGATGGATCGTCACTGATTGATCTGATCGGTGTCGTACACGCTGGCCTGTAAGGAGCAGAGGAACGGCACCGCGCAGGCCGGCGAGCGGCCTGCCTTGGTGTCAGTCGCTTCTTATCCCTCGATAACGTCGGTGCCGTTACCGCGGACGTAGGGCACCGGTCCGATGCCGCGCGCAGCCGCGAGAGCCTGGATCGCGTACTGGATCGAGAGTGCGTCATTGAGCGAGTGGAACGTGCCGTCCTCGTTGAAGCTCACCTGCGCGCCTTCGATCCAGGCGATGGTGATCGTGTCCTCGGTGTTGTCCTCGGGGGTGTAGAAGGTGTGCACCGAGCCGCCGGGTTCGTACAGGTAGGAGCCGGCCGTCTGCGGCTGGTCAGGGTACTCGCGATACTTCCAGCAGCCCTGGATTGTCCACACCTGCGCCGTTCCGGTGTGGTAGTGAATCGGAAGGGAACAGCCGGGTTCCACGATGGCCATGATGACCCACTCACCACGCTCCGGGTCCATGCGCAGCGGCCTGATGTGGATGCCCGGAAAGACATCCTTGATCAGCGGGATCTGCTCGATATTGACGGTCAGGAGCTTGTCCTGCGGCAAGGCGGGCAGCGGCAGCTTGGCGCCGGTGGACGTCGTGGGCTGTGTAAGTACTCTTGCAGTCATGAGTTGTCTCCGTTTGTTAGAGGATGTGAATCCTTGAGAAGGAAGTCGCCCTTTGACGACACGGAAGAGGGACGCCGCTTCGGCGGGGAACTCAGTACGGCGGCAACGCGCCGGAGGAATAGAAGCGCCCAGTGCAACGGCGAAGCCTGGCTAACGGGCTTGCATGTCAAGTTGATACTTCTAAAGTTCTAATGTTGGAATGTTAGTGGCTGAGGAAGGATTTTTCTGCCCCTTGTTTACCCTAGGGGCTGAACGACCAGGATTTTTAGCCTTACTTGCGCTCGCCAGCGGCCCTGCGAGGTTCGGTAATGGCAGGCACCGCCTTCAATGCGGACGCCGGGATGTCAATTTCGGAGACGTAGCGGTCACCCCGATACCATGTGACGCCGGCGTAGAGTACGTTGCCTTTGTTATCAAGAAGACGTCGCGACATCTTCGCGACGGGTGTGGCGAACGGGATTTTCAGCATGTCGCACAGGGGAAAATCCGCCGGCATTACGGTCAACCGTTGTCGCACACGTTTGCCCCGCGAGCCCAGTTCATCGAGCAGCGCGGCGAGAAGCTTTTTGTTCCTGGCGGTGTCCTTGGGCAATGCGTCGAAGACCAGGGTCAACACATAGATCTCCGCGTAGCAGAACGGCTCGCCGGAATAGGTGTGTAGCTTGCGGACACAGACGTACTCGCCGTCCGACCGGTCGCCCGGTCCGAGCAGTTCCTGCGGCACCTTGGTGCGGCGCCGGACTTCGAGTACTTCGAAGGCGAGCGCCTCCGGCGCCGCGAACGGATCGTTGATCGCCAGTTCGAGGTCGCCGGTGGCGGCGGGCAGGGCAGCCACGTGGGTCCCGATGCCTCGCTGGCTACGAATCAGGCCTTCCTTGGAAAGCAGCTCATACGCCTGCCGGACGGTAACGACGGCCACGCCCAGGTCAGCGGCGAGCTGCGTTATCGGCGGCAGCAGCATGCCGAGCGGATACTCGCCCTTTGCGATCCGGTGCCTCAGCAACGAGGCCAGCCGCTGATATTGCGCAACGCCCCGTTCAGCCGACAGGTCCGGCCACTCATTCCCCGTAGTTCGATCGTCCGTCATTCCAGTTGCCTGACACTCAGAACCTTGGAGTATGCCCCAGAAAAACGGGTGGCCCCTTAGCTGGCAGGCGTCCACCGTCGGTCGGCCGGAACCGGCTGCGTCGAGATGTGGCGCGGTGGCGCCGGGTACGAACGTCACGTCTAGCGGTTTAGCGATTGCACGCCAACTGCTATATCGGCCGCGGTTGTCGCGAGGATCTCCCGATATGCTTTCACCACGCCCTCCACCTGCCCGGGCGCGGGCACCTCCGTTTCGGTGCGGCCGCTCAGGACCTTGCCGTCCGGCAGCCGCCGCACGGTCCAGGCGATGGTCGCCGCTGCCCGCTTGCCCACGTCGGCGTCGAGGGCTACCACATCGGTCGTCACACGGAATGCCGGCTGCGTCGCCGACAGGCCGCGCTGGTAGACATCCACCGCATCGAGGCTCGCCTGCAGCTGCTGCGACAGCGCATCGCGCAGTTCGTTGGGTAATGGCGACGTCCAGCGAGAGGTGTCGGAAAGCTTGAGGCCCCCATTGCCGTCACGCACCACCAGCTGAATACGGTTCAGGCGCTCCGGCACGCGCACCGGCGTGACTTCGATCCATAATGGGTCGCCGCTACGGCCGGCTCGCGAGGTACCGGCCGGCGCGGCGTCGGAGGGACTGGCCGCCAGCGTGTAGTAGCGCGCCTCGGGCGACGCGCAGCCGTTTATCAGGGTCGTGGCCGCGGCGGCCAGCGTAAGGAGCATCGTTAGACGTTTCATCATTTCTCTTCCCTCTTGCCTTGCAGGAGCGCTTCGGGATGCCGCTCGAGATAATCGGTGAGCATGCGCAGCGAGACGGCTGTTTGCGTGAGTTCCTGCATCATCCTGCGCGTATCCTGTTGCAGTGATGCGTCGGGCGCCAGCGCGCCATTGGCCGTATCGAGCGTGCGGCGCATATCCTGCAGGGCAGCGACCACCTGCGGAGCCACATCGCCGTTGACCTGTGCCACGAGCTTGTCCGCCTTGACGAGCATCTTGTTCATCGACACCATCGCCGTGCGCGCGTCCTGTCCGATCTGGTCGAACGGCACCTTGCCGATCTTGGTGATGATGTCGCCAAGCTTGGCCTGCAACTCGTCGAAGGTGCCCGGTGTGGTGGGGAGCTCAGGCACCGACGCGTTCAGGTCCAGGTTAACCGGCGAGGACGCTTTCGGAAAGAAATCGAGTGCCACATACATCTGGCCGGTCAGCAGATTGCCGGTGCGCATCTGCGCACGCATGCCGCGCTGTACCATGCTATGCACAATGGCGCGCTTGCGCGCGTCGTCAGCCACGTCCTTCTCGCGCAGACCCATGCGAGACGGATAGAGCTCCACGACCACGGGCATGCGGAAGGCCTTCTTGTCACGCTGGTATTCGATACCGATCGAGCGCACCTGCCCGACGGTCACGCCGCGGAAATCGACCGGCGCACCGGGCGACAGGCCGCGCACGGACTGATCGAAGTTGAGCACTGCCAGCGCGGGAGCGAGCTCGTCCGGTTCCTTCATGGCTTCGGACTGGTCCGCCGCCAGCAGGTACTCGGTGTTCTCGGCGGCCGGGGCATGCGCGGTGGAGTGGTCCGGGGCCTGGAAGGCCACCCCGCCAAGCATCACGGTGGCCAGCGACTGCGTGGACAACTTCAGGCCGTTCGCGTCGAGCTTGAGGTCGACACCGCTGGCGTGCCAGAAGCGTGTGTCGGCGGAAACGAGCTTGTCATAGGGCTTGTTGACGAATACGCGCAGCGATATATCGCGGCCATTCGGTTCGAGCTGGTACGCCACCACGTGGCCGACCCGCACGCGACGATAGTAGACCGGTGAGCCGATGTCGAGCGAGCCCAGGTCCTGCGCACGCAGCACGAACTGCCTGCCGGTAGCGTCGGTGGTGATGACCGGCGGATTTTCGAGCCCGGTGAAGCTGTGCTTCGTCTCGGCCGACTTGCCGGCATCCACGCCGATATATGCGCCCGATAGCAGCGTCTCCAGTCCTGACACGCCGCTCACGGCAAAGCGGGGCCGTACCACCCAGAACCGTGTGTCGGCCACGGCGAAGTTCCTGGCGTCCTTGGTGAGAGCAATCGTCGCGATCACATGCGAACGGTCCGCTGCCAGACGTGCTGTCTTGACCAGTCCGATATCGACGTCCTTGTAGCGCACGGCGGTCTTGCCTGGCGTCAGGCCCTCCGCGGTGCGGAATGTGACGGTGATCTCGGGCCCGCGTGACGCAAGCGTGCTGACCAGCAGCGAGAGTCCGACCACCGCGGCAACGATCGGGACTACCCAGACGAGGGAAGGTAGCCAGCGCGCGCGGGGCTTGCGTCCTGGCGGTGGAATACCGTTTGGGGGAGGATGGTTAGTGTGTTCGGGCATTTTCGGAGTGCTGAAATTCGGTGGGGGAAGGAGAGGTCTCGAGCGCATCCCACAGCAGACGGGGATCAAAGCTCAGTGACGCGAGCATGGTCAGTACGACAACCGAGGCAAAGGCCAGGGCTCCGGCACCGGGCGCAATGGTGGCCAGCGCCCCGGCGCGCACCAGCGATGCCAGCAGTGCCACCACGAAGATGTCGAGCATGGACCACCGGCCGATGACTTCGACCAGGGTGTAGAGGCTGCTCTGCTCGCGGAGGCGCCAGGTCGATCCGCGGCGCACCGATAGCAGCAACAAGGTGAGGATCATCATCTTCAGCAACGGGACGACGATGCTGGCGATCAGCACCACGATTGCCAGCATGTATGAGCCGGACAACCACAGATAGATCACGCCGGACATGATGGTGTCGCGCTGCGTGCCGAAAATTGACTGCGTCACCATGATCGGCAACAGATTGGCCGGGATATACAGTAGGTAGGCAGCCAGCAGGAAGGCCCAGGCGCGCGCCAGGCTGGCCGGCTTGCGATGATGCAGTACGGTGCCGCAGCGCGGACACGGTTCCGCCTCGAGCGTCATCGGACTGAGCCGGTCGCACGTGTGGCACGACAGCAGTCCGCGCGAGGTGGCGGTGGGGAGGGGCGAAAGCGGCTCGGTCATGGCGCGGTATCCCGCGAGCGGGCCGGTACGTCATCTGCATCGTGCACATCGAGGTGGTGCCAGAGTTCACGCGGGTCGAACGACAGGATGACGGCCAGTACAACCACCAGGGCGCCGAACGACCAGAGCGCGACACCAGGCATCACTTGCGCTATGGTCGACAGCTTCACCAGCGTAACCAGCACGCCGATCATGAAGACTTCGATCATGCCCCACGGCCGCGTCCGGCAAATGCCGCGCAAGATGCGCTCGAACCCGGGTGGCGTGCGGTTCTGCGCCATCGACACGAGCAGGTAGCACATCATCAGCAGTTCGGCGAGCGGAAACAGGATGGTCGTGGCGAACACGAGCATCGCCACCGGCGCCATATCGTCCGCGTAGAGTGCCTGTACCGCGCTCCATAGCGTGGTCTCCATGCGCGAGCCCTTGAGGTCCATGGCGACAATCGGGTACGCGTTCGAAACCAGAAGCAGGATCAAGGCAGTCACCACGAGCGGCAGCAAGCGGCGATAGGCTCGCGAACTGTCGCGATACAGCGCGCCGCCGCAGCGCAGGCACGTGGCACGTTCGTCCTGTTTCAGCGCCGCTCGTGTATGGAGTGCGTCGCAATGTTCGCATGCCACCAGCTTGTCCGGATCCTGCATGGCCACTGGCAGCGACGCGTGGTTCTGATGCACTGATGTCCTCGGGAAAATGATTGGGCCTCGTTGCGTGAGGCAAGTAGCGCGTGTGCGCATCGGGATCTTTGATGAGTTCCGTATTCTTCCACATAATGACTTAGATGTCATCATGACATGTTGTATGTTATAAGAAGAGCGCCGGCGCCCGCTGCCGCCAGCATGGCGTACGCCATGCTGGCGGCGTTGAAGCGGCGTATTGATATAATCGCCTCGTCACATAAGGTCCTCTAACTGAAGATGCCTGCCGCTCCTGATCCCAAAGACCATCGCCCTCGCGTTGCCGCAGAACGTCGTGAACGGATGCGCAAACGTCTCATTGAAAGCGCGATGATCGTTTTTGGGCAAAGGGGTGTGGGGGCCAGCGTGATCCCGGAAGTCATCGCGTCTGCTGGCGTCTCGCAAGGTTCCTTCTACAACCATTTCCGTACTAACGAGGATCTGCTGGCGGCTGTCGGTGACGCGCTCAGTCACGACATGGTGCAAATGATTGAGAGCGTGGTCGGCGATATCGAAGACCCGGCGTTGCGGGTTGCAACGGGGATACGCTTATACCTCCACCTTGCGCGCTCCTATCCTGTCGTGGCGCAGTTTCTTTCCGGTACGGGCCTGCTTTTGGTCGGCAGCAAGGGTGCTGCCGTCTACGAATACCTGCCCTCGGATATCAAGGAAGGCCTGAAGAGAGGCACGTTTGACGAGGTTGCGGCCGATGTGGCGTTGGACATGGTGGCCGGCGCCGGGTTGATCGCCGTTCACCGCATGGCCAAGGGAAGAACAGCCAAGGATTATCCGGAACGGATTGTCCGGGCGGTGTTGCAGTCGCTCGGCGTGCCTGCAGCGAGTGCGGTACGGTTGACCTCCCCGCCTTTGCCAAAGCTGGTGGCTCCGCCGGAATCCTTGCTCGAAAAGGCCCAGGAGAAGCTCGCCGCCAAGGCCGAGCCCTCCAACTAGCAGCCAGCGCTATGGCATATCGCTGATCGTTTTCGCGAGCAAGCCATCGAATAGCGCTTCACTCGCATGCAGCGGCGACCTGGATATCGCATCGGCCGCTGATTCCTCCACGCCCAGGGCGCGCAATGCCACGGCAGCGGCGAGCTCCGAAAAATCTTCGCGACATTCGGTCTCAAGCATGCTCTGCATTGCGCTCATTGCGGCTCCGGCAACGATATTGAAGCCGAGGGCGATCGGCATGCGCTTGAAGCGATTGAGCCGAACGCCTTCCTCTATGTCCCTGCGGACAAACTCCAGCATATTCGGCGCCTGGTAGGCCGTCCATCCGAGCCGGCCAAGGATGCCAGCCACCTCCGGCTGGTGTACCGTCAGGATCGACGCCAGCCGTATTCCCCTGGCGATGTGCTCGGCCGGGTCGTCATGGTCGCGCACAATGGGGTCGGCCGCCCGCACCCACTGCTCGGCCATCTTCCCGACAATCTCCTGCACGATCGCGTCGGACGACGGAAAGTACTTGTAGAACGTTCCGCGTGAAACCCCTGCTGCCGAGATGATGTCGTCGATGGACGGCGTCGAGACCCTGTTCTCCAGCATCAGGCGCATCGCACTGTTCAGCAACAGTGAGCGCATACGCTGCCGCCGTTTTGCCGCGACGCGCTGACGGTGGTCGCCAGTCTTCCACGGTTCTGCTTCCGTTGCGAATCGGGTCTGCATCGGGGCCATTGATCTGTTCTCTCCTCATGGTTAATGCGTCGGCGACCCGCGCGCCGGTCTTCCTGCATCTGCAGCCTCCGTCGCATCACTTCGCGTATCGCCATTGTCGTTTTGCGCACGGGCTGTCTTCGTCTCCTGCGCTCCGGGACCTCAAAGGCGACCCGTCCTCACACACACAAAAATACATTGTATGTCATCATGACAAATAAATCATTATGAAGTAGACTTCGGGCTTTCAGGAAGGGCGAAAGCCCGAACAGGCCTGCCGTCAATGAAGCCAGCACGAGTCCGTGGCGTGGATCGCTGATGAATCGCAGGCGAGCGACGGACCTTAGTGGAGCGCAGAAATTGAACAGGAACCTTCGAGCGGCAGCTCTTACCGTCATCGCGGCACATCTGGCCGCGTGCACACCGGGTCCGGAACCCGAACGCAAGGACGTGAGGCCAGTGCGGACAGTGGTCGCCGGGCGCACCGCCGGGTCGGTCGGTGCGACCTATTCAGGCGAGATTCGTGCGCGTTACGAAAGTCAGCTGGGATTCCGCACCAGCGGCAAGATCGTCGCGCGCATGGTGGAAGTCGGCAGCCATGTCAAGCGCGGCCAGCCGTTGTTCCAGCTCGATCCCACGCAAGAAACGTTGCAGGTAGCCGCGGCGGGCGCGGAGGCTGATGCGGCAAGAAGCCGGGTAGCCCAGGCGCGGGTGGACGTTAAGCGTACCGAGCAACTGCTGGCCCAGAACTTTGCTTCGCAAGCCGAGCTGGACCAGCAGCGGCTGGCGCTTAACCAGGCGGAAACACAACTGCGTTCGGCACAGGCGCGTCAGCAGCTGAATGCCAACATGCGCGGATTTACCACGCTCGTAGCCGACCGCGATGGCGTGGTAAGCGCAATCAACGCGGAAGCTGGCCAGGTGGTTTCAGCCGGGCAGACGATCGCCACCGTCGCGGCTGACGGCGAACGCGAGGTTTCAATCAGCATTCCGGAGTCGCGCGTCGACGAGTTGCGCAAGGCGCCGATGCTGACGATTACGGTATGGGCGCAACCGGACAAGTCCTGGACGGGCAAGCTCCGCGAGCTTGCGCCGGACGCGGACAGCGTCACCCGGACGTACTCGGCGCGCATCTCCATTCAGGAGGCGGATCCGGAGCTGCGGTTAGGCATGACAGCGTCGGTGATCGCACCCGACGTGGACGGCAACGGCGTAGTCCGCGTGCCGCTGACCGCCATCGTTGATCATGAACGTGGCCGCCAGGTATGGGTGGTCGACCCGAAGACGTCGCGGGTGATCGCGCGTGAAGTCAGGCTGGGTGCGGCGCAGAACGACAGCGTCCTCGTGGTTGAGGGCCTGGCGGGCGGAGAGACCGTGGTGAGTGCCGGCGTGCACATGCTGCAGGCGGGCCAGCAGGTGAAGGTGGCCGAGGCGGTAACTGTCGCCAGGGCGGGAGGTGTGAAGTGAAAGGGATCAACCTGTCCGAATGGGCACTGAAGCACCAGCAGATGGTGGCGTTTCTGCTGTTGCTGTTGTCAGTGGCCGGTGCGCTGGCATACGGCAGCCTGGGCCAGAAGGAAGACCCCGAGTTCACGATCAAGACCATGGTTGTGCAGGCGTACTGGCCGGGAAGCTCCGCGCAGCAGATGGCCGACCAGGTCACCGACAAGATCGAGCGCAAGCTGCAAGAGGTCGCCGAGATTGACTATACGTCCACCTATGTGAAGCCGGGCGAAACGCAGGTCAAGGTCAACCTGCGCGAGAATGTACCACCGGAGGCCGTACCCGATGTGTGGTACCAGGTCCGCAAGAAGATGGGCGACATCCGGCATACCCTGCCCCAGGGCACGCAGGGCCCGCTCTTCAATGACGAGTTCGGCGACACGTTCGGTAACCTCTATGCCATCACGGGCGATGGCTTCGACTATGACGACCTGAGACGGATCGCGGACGCCGCGCGTAATGAGTTCCTTCGTGTCGACGACGTCAACAAGGTCGACCTGGTAGGCAAGCAGGAACAAAAGATCTATGTGGAAGTCTCCACCGCCAAGCTCGCCTCGCTGGGTATCGACCCGGCACTGATCGCATCGACGCTCGCACAAACCAATGCCGTGACATCCGGCGGAACGGTTCAAACGTCGGCGGAACAAGTACGGCTGGCTGTCAGTGGCGAGTTCGACTCAGTCGAAAAAATTCGCGCCATCGGCATCCGTGCCGGCCAGCGTACCTTCCGCCTTGGCGATATCGCCGACGTCCGCCGCGGCTTTGTGGAGCCCGCCACCTCGAGGATGCGCTTCAACGGCAATGAGGCGATCGGCCTGGCTGTGAGCATGCGCAAGGGCGGCGACGTGATTCGGCTTGGCGCAAAGCTGGACGAAACGATCCAGCGCATCGAGTCCAACCTGCCGGTGGGCGTGCAGATCCACGCGGTCAGCGACCAGCCGCGTATCGTCGAACATTCCGTATTCGAGTTCAAGAAGAGCCTGGCCGAGGCCGTGATCATTGTGCTCGTCGTCAGCTTCCTGTCGCTGGGCTTGCGCACCGGGTTGGTCGTCGCGCTCAGCATCCCGCTGGTGCTGGCCATGACCTTCCTGGCGATGTACGTGATGGGCATCGAGTTGCAGCGCATCTCGCTCGGTGCGCTGATCATCGCGCTAGGTTTGTTGGTGGACGACGCCATCATTGCCGTCGAAATGATGGCGCTGAAGCTGGAGCAGGGCTGGGACAGGTTCCGCGCCGCCACCTACGCCTACACTGCCACGGCTTTCCCGATGCTCACCGGAACGCTGATTACCGCGGCGGGTTTTCTCCCGGTCGGCTTTGCGAAGTCGGGCACGGGCGAATATGTGTACTCCCTGTTCCAGGTGGTGGGTATTTCGCTGGTGCTGTCATGGGTCGTGGCAGTCCTCTTTACGCCTTACATCGGCTTCAAACTCCTGAAGGAGCATGCGCACGCCTCGCATGACGAGGACGCGGTCTACCAGCGCGGCTTCTATGTCAGATTCCGCCGGTTCATCGACTTCTGCCTGAAGCAGCGCGTGTGGGTGCTCGGCATCACGGTTGCTGCGTTCATCGGCTCACTGCTGCTGTTCAAGGCAATACCCCAGCAGTTCTTTCCGGCGTCTGACCGTCCCGAACTCATTGTGGACCTGTGGATGCCGAAGGCTTCGACGTTCGAGGCGAGTCAACGCGAGGTCCAGAAGCTGGAAGGCCTGCTCAAGGGCGATCCGGACATTGCGGCGGTGACCAGCTTTGTTGGCAACGGTGCGCCGCGATTCTACCTGCCCCTCGACGTGCAGACGCCCAATCTGAATCTGGGCGAGATGCTGGTGATGACGAAGGGCGGCGAGGCACGGGAGCGGGTGAAGGAGAAGCTCGAGAAGCTGTTCGACGAAAAATTCCCCAATGTGCGCGGCCGCGTCAATCGACTGGAAAACGGTCCGCCGGTCGGTTACCCGGTGCAGTTCCGAGTGTACGGGCAGGACAACGCCAAAGTACGCGCAATCGGGCAGAAACTGGCCGCAATCATGCGCGAAGAGCCGCACGTGCGCCAGGTCAATCAGGACTGGGGCGAACGCGTCAAGCGCTTGCAGGTCGACGTCGACCAGGACAAGGCGCGTGCACTGGGTGTCAGCTCAGGCCAGATCAAGGAGGCCCTTGAGGCTTCGCTGTCGGGCACGCCAATCACGCAGTACCGCGAGGAAGACCAGGGTATCGATGTGGTGTCGCGCCTCGTCGCGGCGGAACGCACGGACCTGAACAACCTGAAGGACGCAAAGATCTACGTGCGCGACGGCAAGTTCGTGCCGGTCTCGCAGGTGGCCCGACTCACGCTTGACAGCGAGGACAGCGAGCTGTGGCGGCGTAATCGCGTGCCGACGCTGACGGTTCGTGCCGATATCGCGGGGGCGCAGGCACCCGACGTCACGCGTGCACTGCAGCCGAAGATCGACGCACTGGAAAAAGAACTTCCGCTCGGCTACGGCATCGAGATCGGTGGCGCTTACGAATCGAGTGCGAAGGCTCAGGCTTCTGTTTTCGCGGTGATGCCTGTGACGATCATCGTGGTGCTCCTGCTGCTGATGATTCAATTGCAGGATATGAGAAAGATGGCGATGGTCTTGCTGACAGCGCCGCTCGGATTGATCGGTGTCAGCATCATCATGGCCGCGTTCCGGATTCCATTTGGTTTTGTCGCCATGCTAGGCGTTATCGCCCTCGCCGGAATGATCATCCGCAACTCGGTGATTCTGGTCGTGCAGATCGACCAGGACGTGGCCGCGGGTGTCCCATTGTGGACGGCCATCGTGGAGGCGGCGGTCCGACGGCTACGCCCGATCGTGCTGACTGCCCTGGCGGCGATCCTGGCGATGGTGCCGCTTACCCATTCCGTGTTCTGGGGTCCCATGGCGTGGGCAATCATGGGTGGGCTCGCCGTTGCCACGGTGCTGACCCTCGTCTTCCTTCCTGCCCTGTATGCGACCTGGTACCGCGCAAAGCGTCCTGCGACCGTCTGATCGCAATGTGACGATGAGAGTGATTTCGATGAAAAGATTGAGTATGGCCCTGCGGGCCGCGCAAGTGGCTTTGGGCTGCATGCTGTTCCTAAACGCCGGAGAGTCGGGCGCTATCGATCTCGTGACGGCCTATCAGCAAGCATTGGCGCATGATCCGACGAGCCTCGCTGCAAACGATGCGCTCACGGCGGGGAGGGAAAAGGCAGTGCAGGGCGACGCCTTGCTGCGTCCCCGCGTAAACCTCCAGGCGGCACTGGACAGGATCAACAATCGTTCGTCTGGCAACCAGCCGGTCGACGGCGCGCCGCTGGTAGCCAGCGATAGCTCGGGAACGTCGCGGCAGGCCGGCGTGGTGCTGGTTCAGCCGCTGTACGACAGGACCGCGGTAGCAACGAGGAAGCAGTTCCGCGAGCAGTCAAACCTGGCGCAGACGCAGTTCGACCAGTCTCGCCAAGACCTGGCCCTGCGGGTGGCAGAGGCATACTTCGGCGTGGTGTTGGGCGAGGAAACGCTGCGTGTGGTGCAAGCCGAGAAGGCGGCCTTGCGGCAGCAACGCGACCGCGCCAAGGCCCGCTTCGACGTCGGCCAGGGCAAGATCACCGATCTTCATGAAGCCCAGGCGCGCCTGGATGGGGTGGAGAGTCGCGAAGTTACGGCGCAGTCCGCGCTGGAGCAACGACGCACGCGATTCCAGGAAACCGTCGGCATGCCGCCCGATCACCTCAGCGCGCTGGCGCCCGGTTTCGCGCCGCGGCCGCCGGAACCGGACAATCTCACGGCGTGGCAGGCAAGGGGGGAAGAGCAGAGCTACCTGGTGAAGACCAGGCAGTCGGAGCTCGACATTGCCGGCATGGAGATCGACAAGTACCGCGTCAGCAGCCGCCCGACCGTTGCGCTGGTGGCACGTTATGGCGCACAAGGGCAGAGCGGCAACCTGGCTCCCTGGGTTGCACCCAGCAACACCCGCACCGCGACGGTCGGCTTGCAGCTCAACATTCCGCTGTACGCGGGCGGCGGTCTGGATTCGCGCGAGCGGGAGTCCGTTGCGAGGAAGAGCCAGGCGGAGCAGGAGCTTGCCGCCGCCCGGCGCGACGTGCGCCTGAAGGTGCAGGATGGATTCCTCTCGGTGAAAACGGGCGTGTCGCGCGTCGCCGCACTCGAGCAGTCGCTGACTTCGGCGCGTAGCGCGCTCGCGGCGACGACGCTTGGCCGTGACGTGGGAACCCGTACGGAACCCGACGTGCTGGACGCGCAGCAGCGCGTGTTCGCCGCCGAGCTTGACGTGGTCCAGGCACGCCTGGACTACCTCCTGGGCCGTCTGCGTCTTGCCGCCGCGGCCGGCGAGCTGAGCGAGGAAACCTTGCGCTCGCTGAATGCCTGGCTCGCATCCTGATCGCGAAACCCCATGATCGGAGATCTGCAGCACTATTGGAGCGGTAGCTTTCTCGCCGCCAACGCGTTCATCGGATTGAACCTGGCGGGCGCGTTGCTGCTGGGAATGCTGGTTGGCTACGAGCGCTCGTACAACGGCCGGGCCGCTGGCATGCGCACTTACGGCCTCGTGTGCATGGCGTCGACGGCATTGACGGTGTTCGTCGGCTACCCGGCGCTGTGGTACGGCGGTGCTGCAGCGCACGCCCAGGCAGACCCGACACGTATTGTGCAGGGGGTCGTCACCGGCGTCGGCTTCCTTTGCGCGGGGGGCATCATGAAGGACGGCATGACCATCCGGGGCCTCTGCGTCATGCGCCTAACCTCGCCCTCCATATGCGGAGCACGTTAAGCTGGACGCTCTGGTTTCTTGGTTTTCCGGACCAGGCGTGCGTGCGCAGCGAGAAAGCGCTGGCGCTGGCCAGCAAGGCCTCTGATCCGTTCGCCCTTGCCATGAGCCTGATCTTCGCGGCCGAACTGCACCATCCTGGCCGGTATTCATGACACCTTCACCGAAGGGTTCGATACCGTTGACTGGCAAGATGCCAAAGTACTGTTGGAAGAGACCTGACGTAAGCGGCCAGAGCCGGCTCGTGGAGGCGTCGGTCGACGACAAGTGGCTGGCTTTGGGTGGCCACGCACGTTCTTGCCGATGCCACGCCCTCGGCATCGGCTTCAGGCAGCGCAGAATAACCGCAGCCTGCTGGCTACACGCTGCCCAGAAACAACAAAGCCCAACCGGGCGGGCTGGGCTAAGTGCTTGATTTGATTGGTGCCGAAGAGAGGAATCGAACCCCCGACCTTCTCATTACGAATGAGCTGCTCTACCGACTGAGCTACTTCGGCAACAAGTTCCGGTGAACTGGAACAGCCCGCAATACTAGCAGTGTTTTTACGGCTTGGGAAGCCCTTTGTGTCGCCTGTGTCATCCGCCGTCTACCGTCCAGGCGGCGCCTGCTCCGCTTGCGGGAGGCGGATGAAAAACGGGGCGCCAGCTGGCGCCCCGTCTTGTTGCCGGGTGGCGAGGCTCAGGCCTTGCCTTCGGCTTCGTGATGGTAGCGGGTGACGCGTTCCACTTCGTTCTTCGAGCCCAGGATCACCGACACGCGCTGGTGCAGCTTTTCCGGCTGCACGTCCATGAGGCGGATCTGGCCGTTGGTGGCGGCACCGCCAGCCTGCTCGACCAGCATCGCCATCGGGTTGGCTTCATACATCAGGCGCAGCTTGCCGGCCTTTTCCGGCTCGCGCTTGTCCCACGGATACATGAACACGCCACCGCGGGTCAGGATGCGGTGCACGTCGGCGACCATCGAGGCGATCCAGCGCATGTTGAAGTTCTTGCCGCGCGGGCCTTCGTCGCCGGCCAGGCATTCGTCGATGTACTTGCGCACTGGCGGGGCCCAGTGGCGCATGTTCGACATGTTGATGGCGAATTCCTTGGTGTCTTCCGGAATCATCAGGTTGGACTGCGTCAGCACGAAGCTGCCGGCCTCGCGGTCCAGCGTGAACACGTGCACGCCGTTGCCGACGGTCAGCACCAGCGTGGTCTGCGGACCGTACACGGCGTAGCCGGCGGCGACCTGGTGGGTGCCCGGCTGCAGGAAGTCGGCCTCGGTCACGGTCTGGCCGGGCTTGGGCATGTGCAGCACCGAGAAGATGGTGCCGATCGACACGTTGACGTCGATGTTGGACGAGCCGTCGAGCGGATCGAACAGCAGCAGGTATTCGCCCTTCGGATAGCGGTTGGGAATCTCGTAGAACGATTCCATTTCCTCCGACGCCATCGCGGCGAGGTGGCCGCCCCACTCGTTGGCGTCGAGCAGCACTTCATTGGCGATCACGTCCAGCTTCTGCTGGGTTTCGCCCTGCACGTTGCCGGTGCCGGCCGAGCCGAGCACGCCGGCGAGCGCGCCCTTGTTGACGGCGTTGGAAATGGCCTTGCAGGCGCGCGCGACCACTTCGATCAGCAGCCGCAGTTCGGGCTGGATCGTGTTGTGCTTGCGCTGCTCCTCGACCAGGTAGCGGGTGAGGCTGATGCGAGTCATGGTTGGTTCTCCTTGGATGGCCGCAATTCTACATGCCCGGCCGGCCCTGGCCGGGCAAAGGGGGCGTTGCGGGGCCTCCCTGACATACTCCGTGGTTCAGGCGGCCAGCGCCTTGCCGACGATCTCCCGGACGTCGCGCGACAGCGTGGTGCTGGCGGCGACGCGCTCCAGTTCGGCGCGCATGCGGTCGCGCAGCGTCAGCTCGTATTTCTGCCAGCGGTCCATCACCCGCGCCAGCCGTGCGGCCACCTGCGGGTTGATGGCGTCGAGCGCCAGTACCTGGTCGGCCCAGAAGCGGTAGCCCGAGCCGTCCTCGGCATGGAACTGCGCCGGGTTGCCGGAGCAGAAGCTGAAAATCAGCGAGCGCGCGCGGTTGGGGTTGCGCAGGTTGAACGCCGGATGCTCCATCAGCCTGAGCACGGTGTCGATGGTGCGCTTGCCGGCGTGCGGACCGCCCGGCTGTTTCCCCACGCTGCCGCGCTGCATGCCCTGCAGCGAGAACCATTTGTCGATCACCAGCGGGTCGTCCTCGAAGCGCTCGTAGAAATCGGTGAGGGCATGCTCGCGCCCGGGCGCGAAGCTGTTGACCAGCGCCGACAGCGCGGCGAAGCGGTCGGTCATGTTGTCGGCGGCCTGGTACTGCTGGTCGGCCAGCGCGTGCATGTCGGCGTCGCCGCTGTCGGCCAAATAGCCGAGCGCCAGGTTGCGCAGCGCGCGCCTGGCGGCGGAGGCAGCATCCGGCGAGTAGGGGCCGGGCGTGGCGTTGGCCTCGTAGGCGGCCAGCCAGTCGGCCTTGAGCGCGCGGGCCAGGCCTTCGCGCATGAACTGGCGGGCGCGGTGGATGGCGGCCGGATCGGCCACGCCCATGCGCTCGGCCAGGTAGGCCTCGGCGGGCAGCACCAGCGCCTGCTCGCGGAAGGCGGGGTTGAGCGTGTCGTCGGTCAGCACCGCGCGCATGGCCTGCACCAGCGCCGGGTCGAGCCTGAGCTCGCGGCCGGCCTGCACGTCGGCGACCAGCTGCAGCAGCGCGCGCGTGGCCAGGCGCTGGCCGGCTTCCCAGCGGTTGAAGGCGTCGCTGTCGTGCGCCAGCAGGAAGGTCAGCTGCGCGTCGGTGTACTCGGCATCGACGATCACCGGTGCGGAGAAATTGCGCAGCAGCGAGGGCAGCGGCGCTTCGGTCCCGCGCGGGAGGTTGATGAAGCGGAAGGTCTGCTCGGCCTGCGTGAAGTCGAGCACGCGAGTGGTCGCGCCGGGCGCGCCTTCGCCCTCGAGCTGCAGCGGCAGGTCCTTGCCGTCGGCGCCGAGCAGGCCGAGCGCGAACGGGATGTGGAAGGGCTGCTTCTCGGGCGTGCCGGCGCGGGTCTCGATGCCGACCTTGGGGCAGCGCTGCGTCAGCGTCAGCGCCAGGCTGCCGTCGTCGGCGTTCCACGCGGTGCGCGCGGTCACCACCGGCGTGCCGGCCTGGCTGTACCACAGGCCGAACTGCGCCAGGTCACGGCCATTGGCATCGGCCATCGCCGCACGGAAGTCGTCGCAGGTGACGGCCTGGCCGTCGTGGCGCTGGAAGTACAGGTCCATGCCCTTGCGGAAGCCGTCGCGGCCCAGCAAGGTCTGGTACATGCGCACAACCTCGGCGCCTTTCTCGTACACCGTGACGGTGTAGAAGTTGTTGATCTCTTCGTAGCTGTCGGGGCGAACCGGGTGTGCCATCGGACCGGCGTCCTCGGGGAACTGCACCTGGCGCAGCACGCGCACGTCCTCGATGCGCTTGACCGCGCGGCCCGATTCCGAGCCCATCATGTCGGCGGAGAATTCCTGGTCGCGGAACACGGTCAGGCCTTCCTTCAGCGACAGCTGGAACCAGTCGCGGCAGGTCACGCGGTTGCCGGTCCAGTTGTGGAAGTATTCGTGGCCGACCACCGCCTCGATATTGGCGAAGTCCGTGTCGGTGGCGGTTTCCGCATTGGCCAGCACGTACTTGGTGTTGAAGATGTTCAGGCCCTTGTTCTCCATCGCGCCCATGTTGAAGTCGCCGACGGCGACGATCATGAAGCGGTCGAGATCGAGTTCCAGCCCGAAGCGCTGTTCATCCCAGCGGATCGAATGCACCAGCGAGTCCATCGCGTGGCGGGTCTTGTCCAGGTCGCGCGCCTCGACCCAGACCTGCAGCAGCTTGTCCTTGCCGGAGGCGGACTGGATCCGCTCCTCGATGCATTCCAGCTTGCCGGCCACCAGCGCGAACAGGTACGACGGCTTGCGGAACGGGTCTTCCCACACGGCTTCGTGGCGGCCGTCGGGCAGGTCCTGCTTGCTGACCAGGTTGCCGTTGGACAGCAGCACCGGGTAGGCGTCGCGACGGGCGCGCAGCGTGACGCGGAAGGTCGCCATCACGTCCGGGCGGTCGAGGAAGTAGGTGATGCGGCGGAAGCCCTCGGCCTCGCACTGGGTGAAGAAGTTGCCGTTGGACACGTACAGGCCCGACAGCGTGGTATTGGCCGCGGGCTGGCACGCGGTCGTGATCTCGAGCGAGCCTTGCGCGGGCAGCCCCGGGATGGTCAGCGTGCCGGCGTCCTGGGTGGCGTTGGCCACCGGCTTGCCGTCCAGGCTGACGCCGACCAGTTCGAGTTCGTCGCCGCACAGCACCAGCGGCGCGTCGGCGGCCCCGCCGGGCTGGCGCGCGAAACGCAGCGTGCTGGTGACGACGGTGCGCTGGGGATCGAGATCGAGCACCAGGTCGGCATGGTCGATGGCGAACGGGGGCGCGGTATAGTCCTTGCGATAGACGGTAACGGGCGTGTCGGTGCGCAGCATGGAGGGATCCTGTCTTCGGAAGACCGTTGGGGAGGGTGCCATGCGCGTGCGGGCGAAGCATGGCGCCGAAGTCCTCATTGTAGCCAAGGGGGTGGGGGTTCATTGTCAGCAGCCGCGCCCGGGCAAGCGGGAATTCCGCCGGCGCCGCGTGGTCTCAGCGACACGCAGGACGATTTTGAGAGTGGAAAGCGAGGTAGCTATGTGGCGGCGCTCAGGCGGTGTCGGCGATGAAAAAAGAAAAAATGCCTGGTCCATGGGAATCCCGGGCCTCTGGGCGCTGGCGCTACTGGCGCTGCTGCTGTCGGGCTGCGCCAGTACCGTGGTGACCGATGTCACCGCTTTCCGGCAGCCCGGCTGGCAGAACGATGCGCCGCGCACCTACAGCTTCGAGCGCACGCCGGAGCAGGCGGGCCAGCTGGACCGCCAGACCTACGAGCAATGGCTGGCCGAGGCGCTGTACGACGCCGGCTACGAACAGGTGCCGGAGAAGCAGGCGCGCTACCGCATCAGCATGGATTACGACGCCGCGCCCGGCATCGTGCGCGTGGCCGAGACGGTCTATCCCGATCCCTGGTATGGCCCGTGGGGGCCCTATTGGGGGCCGTACTGGGGGCCCGGCTATTACCGCCCGTGGGGTCCATGGGGGCCGTGGGGCCCGTGGGGACCGGGCTACTGGCCGCCGCAGACGGTGGTGCGCGACGTGCCGGTGCTGTTCTCTAACCTGCGCGTCTATTTCAGGGACGCTGCCAGCGGCAAGCGGGTCTACCAGGTCACGGCGCAGAACCAGACCGAGAACGGCAGCCTGCCGGCGACGATGCCATACCTGATCCGCAGCGCCTTCGCGGACTTTCCGGGGGACAGCGGGCGGCCGCGGCGGGTCACGCTGGAAGTCGAAAAGCCGCAGAAATAGCGCAAAAACCGAGCTGCGTGCAATTGCGTGCAGAGGCATGCTTCTGCACGTTCATTGCATACCCATTGGTAAAAGCTGTTTAACTGGAACATTCCGACCAAAAAACGGCTTCCGGACTGGCTTTGGTGGCACTTTGCACGAAGCCGTGGGCTAGAATGACTGCTCGATTTTTCCGAGCCTTCGTGGTCGGGATCGTCAGTTTCGCTGCCAGATGTTTTTTCGCTTCCGGTCCTTCTCCCGATTGCGGCCGATACGAATCATGGCGGGAGAAGGGCGCTTCCGGCCGGGCCATTTTCCGGACGAGCCAATGAGCAGCCAGAACAGCGGTGATGCACCGCAACATGCCCCGAACAGTCCTGAAGCGCAACTGCGCCTCGCTGCACTGGAATACCACCGCAGTCCCACCAAGGGAAAGATCCAGGTAACGGCGACCAAGGCGCTGTCCAACCAGCGCGACCTGTCGCTGGCCTACTCGCCGGGCGTCGCGTACGCCTGCGAGGAAATCGCCAAGGATCCCGCTACCGCCGCCGAATACACCTCGCGCGCCAACCTGGTGGCCGTGGTGACCAACGGCACCGCCGTGCTGGGCCTGGGCGACATCGGCCCGCTGGCCGGCAAGCCGGTGATGGAGGGCAAGGGCTGCCTGTTCAAGAAGTTCGCCGGCATCGACGTGTTCGACATCGAGCTGGATGCACGCGACCCGGACAAGATCGTCGAGATCGTCGCCGCGCTGGAACCCACGCTTGGCGGCGTGAACCTGGAAGACATCAAGGCGCCGGAATGCTTCTATATCGAGCAGAAGCTGCGCGAGCGCATGAACATCCCCGTCTTCCATGATGACCAGCACGGCACGGCCATCATTTCGACGGCGGCGCTGCTCAATGGCCTGAAGGTGGTGGGCAAGGACGTCGGCACCGTGAAGATGGCGGTGTCGGGCGCCGGCGCCGCGGCGATCGCCTGCCTTGACACCATGGTCAGCCTTGGCGTGAAGCGCGAGAACATCTCCGTGGTGGACTCCAAGGGCGTGATCTACGTTGGCCGCGACGCCAACATGGAAGCCAACAAGGCCCGCTACGCGCAGGACACCTCGGCGCGCACGCTGGCTGACATCGTCAAGGGCGCGGACGTCTTCCTGGGCTGCTCGACCGCCGGCGTGCTGACCGGCGACATGGTCAAGACCATGGCCGACAAGCCCATCATCCTGGCGCTGGCCAACCCCGAGCCGGAAATCCGCCCGGAAGTGGCCAAGGCCGCGCGCCCGGACTGCATCATCGCGACCGGCCGTTCGGACTATCCGAACCAGGTCAACAACGTGCTGTGCTTCCCGTATATCTTCCGCGGCGCGCTCGATTGCGGCGCGACCAAGATCACGGAAGCGATGAAGCTGGCCTGCGTGAAGGCGATCGCCGATCTGGCCGAAGCCGAGCTGAACGAGGCCGTGGCCGCCGCCTACGGTGGCCGCGAGCTGAAGTTCGGCCCCGACTACATCATCCCGACGCCGTTCGACCAGCGCCTGATCGAGAAGATCGCGCCGGCGGTGGCCAAGGCCGCTGAAGAGTCCGGCGTGGCCACGCGTCCGATCCAGGATCTGGAAGCCTATCGCCAGCAGCTGTCGACCTACGTCTACCACACCGGCCTGATCATGAAGCCGGTGTTCTCGGCCGCCAAGGCCGCGCCCAAGCGCGTCGCCTATGCCGAGGGCGAGGAGGAGCGCGTGCTGCGCGCGGTGCAGGGCGTGGTCGACGAAGGGCTGGCACGCCCGACCCTGATCGGCCGTCCGCACGTGATCCAGATGCGCATCGAGAAGGCCGGCCTGCGCCTGAAGCCGGGCGTGGACTTCGATCTGGTCAACCCGGAAGAAGACCCGCGCTACCGCGCCTACCACGAGGCCTACCACGCGCTGCGCGGCCGCGACGGCGTCACGCCGGACATGGCCAAGGTGGCGCTGCGCCGCTCCAACACGCTGATCGGCACCATGCTGATGCACATGGGCGACGCCGACGCGCTGCTGTGCGGCACCGTCGGCCGCTTCGAGGCGCACCTGGAGCATGTGCGCGACGTGATCGGCCTGGCGCCGGGTGCCAGGGTGTTCGCCGCGATGAACGCGCTGATGCTTGAAAAGCATACGCTGTTCATCACCGACACCTTCGTCAATGACGATCCCACCGCCGAGGAACTGGCCGCGATCGCGCAGCTGGCCGCCGAGGAGATCAGGCGCTTCGGGCTGCATCCCAAGGCCGCGCTGATGTCGCACTCGATGTTCGGTTCTTCGACCCGCCCGTCGGCGCGCAAGATGCGCGAGGCTGCCGCGATCCTGGCCAAGGCGGCACCGCACCTGGAAGTGGAAGGCGAGATGCAAGGCGATGCCGCCCTGGACGAAGACGTGCGCCGCCACTTCCTGCCGTCGACCCAGCTGGCCGGCAGCGCCAACCTGCTGGTGATGCCGACGCTGGACGCCGCCAATATCGCGTTCAACCTGCTCAAGATCACGGGCGGGCAGGGCGTGACCGTGGGCCCGATCCTGCTGGGCGCGGCCAAGCCGGTGCACATCCTGAACCCGCAGGCGACCACGCGCCGCATCGTCAACATGACGGCGGTGGCGGTGGCGGAGTGCAATGCTATCCGCTGATGCGCTGAGAAGGTAGCTGCTGGCGTTGCGCCAGGATGAAAAAGCCGGGCCATCTGACCCGGCTTTTTGTTTATGCTGCCTTGCCGCACGACACGTGCGGCAAGGCATTCGGTGCGGTGGCTACTGCAGCACGTTGTAATGCTCGCGCATGACCACGATGATGGACTTGGCCGCGGCCAGCTGGCTGTCGAGGTTTTCGACGTATTCCTGTCGAAAATCGACCTCGGCGCTCCAGTTGCATCCGGTATGGTCAGGCTGGTGCATTCGCACCGCGTGCAGCTCGCATTCGCCGCACTCGGGGTTGTTGTCGAGGCACTGGTTCAGGATGGCCATCAGTTCGGATCGCGTCTTCGCATTTCGCCGCATGAGTCACCTCTCTAGGATCGAGTTTTGAGGCCTGGAACACCAATCTAGGTAGCGCAAGAGGGCGCTTCCAATTGAATCCCCCTATGGAGCGAAGGTTTCCGATCCGAGTACAGGCTTGGCATCTAATGGCGCAGCGCAGCATTCCGTGAGGCTTTCCTGCCGGAAGTGATTGGTGCAGGTGCAATAAAAAGCCCGCCGGAAGGGCGGGCATCAGGACTGCCGGTGCGGCGATTACGCCATCAGAACTTGTGGCGCACGCCCACGCCGAAGGTATCGCCGTGCTCGATGCCGGTGATCTTGTCGTAGTAATAGGCGGCGTACACGTCGGTACGCTTGGACAGGTTGTAGTCGTAGGCGACCGCGAAGGTGTTGCGCTTGAAGTCGCCCAGCGAGTTGTCGACCTTGCCGTATGCGTAGGAGGCCAGCAGGCTGCCGGCGCCGATGGGTACGGAGGCACCAAACTGGCCGTCGATGTGCTTGGTGTCGCCCGACGGCGCGGTGGTGGCGCGGGTCTTGATGTACTGGCCCTGCGCGAACAGCTTGACCACGTTGAAGTCGTAGGACAGGCCGATCTGGGCGGCGTCCTGGCGCGACAGGCCGGCATTGGACAGGTCGGTCGGCACGTTGTCGAAGCGCACCTGCTGGTAGGCAACGGTGGCCGCGAACGGGCCGCTGAAGTACATCAGGTTGCCGCCCCACTTGTTCTTGCCGGCGGCGCCGGCTTGCTCGCCGAAGGCATAGATGAAGTTGGCGGTCAGGCCGCCGAAATTCGGCGTTGAGTACAGCACTGAGTTGTTCCAGCCCGAGTCGCCGATGACGCCCGGATCCACCACCGCGCCGCTGGTCGCGCCGAAGTAGGTGTGGAAGATCGTCGGCGAGAACACGTACGAGTCGATCAGCGGGTTGAACAGGATGGTCGACACGAAGTATGGCGTGGTGTTGCGGCCCAGCTTGATGGTGCCGGCCTTGTCGTTCTGCAGGCCGACAAAGGCGTTGCGGCTGAACATCGAGTCGCCGTTGAAGCGCCCGCTGTTGCCGCTGTCGGTACGGAAGAAGCCGTTCAGGTCGAAGATGGCCTTGGTGCCGCCACCCAGGTCCTCGGTGCCCTTGATACCCCAGTAAGACGTCTGCATCCCGCCCGAATTGGCGACCCATGCGCGCTCGCCCACACCCGGGCTCTTGACCGCACCGACGAACATGTCGGCCTGGCCGTACAGCGTCACGCTGGACTGGGCCATGGCCGTGCCGGAAAGAAGGGTAGCCGCTACCGCTGCCAGCTTCATTGCCGGCTTGTACTGCTTCTGCATGTTTAGACCTCCGTGGTTTCTGGATCCTGCTTGGAACGTTGTGTACTGGGTCCCTGTCGGGTTCTTTTAATGTCTTTGTGCTTTTATTCGTGCCGCCTGGCTTTGGCTCGGTGTGGTGTGGTGTTGCTTGGGGACCGGCGGCATCGGGTACAGCGTTTTTTGTTATACAGGTGACGCTTTTTTTCTCAGGCGGATACTAAGTCGTCAAGACGGAACTGCGCAATGCGATGGATCTGGTTGATGCAAGTTTGCAACTCGTCTTTCGGCGAGTTTTCTACGCGGCGCGCGAACTCCGCGATGATCCCGTGGCGGTCGTAGCCACGCACGGCGAGGATGAACGGAAAGCCGAACTTCTGGTTGTATGCGGCGTTGAGCGCCTGCAGGCGATCGAACTCTTCCGGCGTGCACAGGTTCAGGCCGGCGCCGCTTTGCTCGCGCGTGGACTCGGCAGTCAGCTCGCCGCGCACCGCGGCCTTGCCGGCAAGCTCGGGGTGGGCGCGCACCAGCTTCAGCTGCGCGGCCTCGCCGGCTTCATCCACGGCGCTGCGCAGCGCCTGCGCCAGCGCGGCGGCATCGGCAAAGGGGCGTTGCGCGGCGGCGGCCTCGGCGAACCACGGCGAATGTTCATAGATGCCGCCCAGCACCTGCACGAATTCCGCGACAGGCATGGTGTTGAGTTGGGCGAGGGTGTAGGTGTGGCTCATGCTGGATCCGGGTTACTTGGCGGGCGTGTAGGGGTGGGTCTCGGCCCAGTGGCGGGCGATGTCGACACGGCGGCAGATCCACACCTTGTCATGGCCCTGCATATAGTCGAGGAAGCGCTGCAGCGCGCGGAAGCGGCCGGGGCGGCCGAGCAGCCGGCAGTGCATGCCGATCGACAGCATCTTGGGGCTGTCCTGTCCTGCGGGATCGCCTTCCTCGTAGAGGACGTCGAACGAATCCTTCAGGTACTGGAAGAACTGCTCGCCGGTGTTGAAGCCCTGCGGCGTGGCAAAGCGCATGTCGTTCGAGTCCAGCGTGTACGGCACCACCAGGTGCGGCTTCCTCTCGCCGCCGGTGACTTCCACCTCGGTCCAGAAGGGCAGGTCGTCGCCGTAGTAGTCGGAGTCGTACAGCAAGCCGCCGTGCTCGACTACAAGCCGGCGCGTGTTGGGGCTGTCGCGGCCGGTGTACCAGCCCAGCGGTAGCTCGCCGGTCAGCTCCTTGATGATCTGCATGCCGATGCGCATGTGCTCGCGCTCGGTGGCCTCGTCGATGTTCTGGTAGTGGATCCAGCGCCAGCCGTGGCAGGCGATCTCGTGGCCCAGCTCGACGAAGGCGCGCGTCAGTTCGGCATGGCGCTGCAGCGCCATCGACACGCCGAAGATGGTCAGCGGCAGGCCCCGCTTCTCGAACTCGCGCAGGATGCGCCAGACGCCCGCGCGCGAGCCGTATTCATAGATGCCCTCCATGCTCATGTGGCGGTCGGGGTAGGCCGCGGCGCCGACGATCTCGGAGAGGAACTGCTCGGAGGCGGCGTCGCCGTGCAGCACGCAGTTCTCGCCGCCTTCTTCGTAGTTGAGCACGAACTGCACGGCGATGCGCGCGCCGCCCGGCCAGCGGGCGTGCGGCGGCCGGGCGCCGTAACCGATGAGATCGCGTGGATAGTTCTCTGTTGTCATGGTCGTTGCTTGCTTCAGGGGAACCGTCCGGGCCGCGGCGCCCGCAAGCGCCGTCGACTGTGCAATGAGCGTGCCAGTCACTGGCCCGGTGGCGTACTTCGATATAACCGCTACTCGGTGCCGTGCGAATTGGCGGCGGCGTTGCGCATCGCTTCCTCGCGCGACTGGATGCCGTTGTAGAACAGGTTCAGCGCCACGGCCACGATCGTGCCGAGCACGATGCCGCTATGGGTGAAGGGGCCGGTCCACTTGGGCAGGTACTGGAAGAACGTCGGTGCCAGCGTCGGGATCATGCCGAAGCCGATCGAGATGGCGACGATGAACAGGTTGTGGCGGTTGCGGTTGAAATCGCACGAGCCCAGGATGCGGATGCCGGTGGCGGCGACCATGCCGAACATCACGATGCCGGCGCCGCCCAGCACGAACTGCGGCACCGAGGCCACCACGTGGGCCATCTTGGGAAACAGGCCGAAGGCGATCAGGATGATGCCGCCGGCAGCCGCCACGTAGCGCGAGCGCACGCCGGTCACGGTGACCAGGCCCACGTTCTGCGAGAACGAGGTGTACGGGAAGGTGTTGAAGATGCCGCCGATCACGGTGCCCAGGCCATCGGCGCGCAGGCCGCGGGTCAGGTCGTCGTTGCTCAGCTTCTTGCCGGTGATGTCCGACAGCGCCAGGAACATGCCGGTCGATTCCACCAGCGTGATCAGCATGACGATGCACATCGACAGGATCGCGGTCACCTCGAAGGTCGGGATGCCGAAGTGCAGCGGCGTGATGACGGCGACAAAGCTGGCTTCATCCAGGCCTTCGAACGACACCTTGCCCATGCCCATCGCCACCAGCGTGCCGATGATGATGCCCAGCAGCACCGCGCAGTTGGCGACCAGGCCGCGGCCGTACTTGGTCAGCAGCAGGATGGTCACCAGCGTCAGCCCGGCGATGCCGAGGTTGGTCAGGTCGCCGTAGGCGAGGTTGGGCACTTCCTTGGCCACGCCGTCGATCACCGCGCGCGTGGTGGGCTGGCCGCCGGCCGCCCAGTTGATGCCGACGCGCATCAGCGACACGCCGATCAGCGTGATCACCGTGCCGGTCACCACCGGCGGGAATAATCCGAGCATGCGCCCCATCATCGGCGAAATCAGGATGCCGAAGATCCCGGAGGCGATCACCGCGCCGTAGATGCCGAGCAGGCCGACGTTGGGATCGGTGCCGATGGCGATCATCGGCGCCACCGAGGCAAAGGTCACGCCCATCATCACCGGCAGGCGGATGCCGAATTTCCAGAAGCCGATGGCCTGGATCAGCGTGGCCAGGCCCGCGGCGAAGAGGTCCGCGTTGATCAGGAAGGCCAGCTGGTCCTTGGGCAGCTTGAGCGCGCCGCCGACGATCAGCGGTACGGCAACCGTGCCGGCGTACATCACCAGAACGTGCTGCAAACCAAGCGCGAGCAGGCGCCCTGAAGGCAAACGCTCGTTGGTGAGGTCCGTCGGGACCGTGGTGCTTGCGGAATTCATTGGTGCGTCTCCTCTCCTTTGGTTTGACGGGAACGCCACGCCCGTGCCAGTTCTGTGCCGGCAATGCGTGTTGCCGGCCTTGCTATCGTTGTTGTCGGCCTGCCGCTGCTGCGCTCTCGTTTGCACTGCCTGGGCGCGGTGCGGACGGCGGGCGTTCGGCCTGCTTCTTGCGGGGGCGTGGCGGGAACACCGTGCTAGGTGGAGCGGCCTAGCACGCTGCGAAGATCGAAGCTGCCCGGCTCGTCCGGCTGCACGCGGTCGGCGCAGGCGCCGAGGTGGTGCGCCATGCGCGACTGGGCCAGCGCGGCATCGCCCTGTTCCAGTGCATCGAGGATTTCCTCGTGTTCGTCGAACGAGCAGGCGTTGTTGCCCGGGGCTTCCACGCTGGCGATCATCAGCGTGGTGCGCGACACCAGCCGGCGCATCATATTGACCAGCAGGGCGTTGCCCGACAGCTCCGCCAGCGCCGTGTGGAATTCGGCGGACAGGCGGATCCATTTGGGGCGGTCGTGCGTCAGGAAGGCCTGGCGCTCGCTGGCGACCATCTTGCGCAGCGGCGCGATCACGGCCTTCACGTCGGGCATGCCGGCGAGCTTTTCCAGCACCGCGCGCTCCAGCATCTGGCGCAGCTCGAACATGTCGTGCGCTTCGTCGGTGGAGGGGCTGGCGATAAAGGCGCCGCGGTTGGGCTCGAGGTCGACCATGCCGTCGGCGGCCAGGTGCGACAGCACCTTGCGCACGGTGTGGCGCGCGGTGGCATAGATCTCGCAAAGCGAATGCTCGGTGAGCTTGGTGCGCGGCGGCAGCCGGTGCTCCATGATCGCGTCGTAGATCTCGTGGTACATGCGCTCTTCGACCGAGCCCTTGCGCGCGGGCTTGTCCGGCCTGGTGGGCAGGGACCCGGCTGGGTCGGCATCGGAAACGCCGGTGACACCGGCAATCAGCTTCAGGCTCTTGGACATCTTGGCACCAGCGGTCATGCAATCAGGTCGGTCCGGACCCCCGTAATGCCCTGTATCAGGGTCCGGTGATCCGAAAATTGTTGACAATTATTTGGTTGGGACGGCAATATTGTCAACAAAACCAACTCAGGTTTTCGACAACTCAGGGTAATCCCGGAGTTGTCAACCGGGTCGGGCAGGCGCATTGTCGCCACGCACCAACCCAGCGCCGGGATGCGTTACCAGACGTACCGAGCGGGCACCATCCCACAAATGGTGCTAGTGAAGGCAGCGGCGCCCCTCACAACCCAATCGCAAAAGGACAAATACGATGGGACGCTTGACCACCCATGTTCTTGACACCGCTGCCGGCACGCCCGGACAAGGGATGTCGATTACTCTCCATAAAATTGTCGACAATCGCCGCGAAACCCTGAAGACCGTGGTCACCAACCACGACGGCCGCTGCGACCAGCCGCTGCTGGAAGGCGCCGACCTTGCCGCCGGCGTGTACGAACTGGAATTCGCCGCGGGCGACTATTTCCGCGCACAGGGCACGAAGCTGCCCGAGCCGGCTTTCCTGGACGTGGTGCCCCTGCGCTTCGGCATTGCCGACGTCAACGCGCACTACCACGTGCCGCTCCTGGTTTCGCCCTGGTCGTACTCGACCTACCGCGGCAGCTGACGCGGTGGCATAGGGAAACAGGAGACAAGACATGGAAGGCTATATCCTCGACTGGGCCAATATGCTGCTGCGGTGGGTGCACGTCATCACCGCCATTGCATGGATCGGCTCTTCGTTCTATTTCGTGTGGCTGGACAACAGCCTGACCAAGCCCACCGCGCCCGACCTGAAAGAAAAAGGCGTCGACGGCGAACTGTGGGCCGTGCACGGCGGCGGCTTCTACAACCCGCAGAAGTACCTGACCGCGCCCAAGCAGCTGCCGGAGAACCTGCACTGGTTCTACTGGGAGTCGTACTCGACCTGGATGAGCGGCTTCGCGCTGCTGGTGGTGCTGTACCTGTTCAACGCCAGCACGTTCCTGATCGACAAGAATGTGTTCGACATGTCGCCTGGCGCGGCGGTCGGCTTCGCGGTGTCGTACCTGCTGATCGGCTGGATCGTCTATGACAGCATCTGCCGCCTGTTCAACAAGAATGACCGACTGGTCGGCATCCTGGTGGCGATCTACATCGCGGCGGCCGCTTACGTCGCATGCCACGTCTTCTCGGGCCGCGCGGCGTTCCTGCTGACCGGCGCGATGATCGCGACGATCATGAGCGCGAACGTGCTGGCATGGATCATCCCGGGCCAGCGCAAGGTGGTGGCAGCACTGAAGGCCGGCCAGCCGGTGGACCCGATCCACGGCAAGCGTGGCAAGCAGCGCAGCGTGCACAACACCTACTTCACGCTGCCGGTGCTGTTCGCGATGCTGTCAAACCACTACAGCATGACCTACGCCCACAAGTACAACTGGGTGGTGCTGATCCTGATCATGCTGTCGGGCGTGCTGATCCGCCAGTTCTTCATCTTGAAGCACAAGGGCAAGATCAACGTGCTGTGGCCTGCTGCCGGCGTTGCCGCGCTGGGCGTTGTGGCCGTGATGATCGCGCCGCAGCCGCGCCCCGCCGTGGCCAAGGGTGGCGAGGCAGCCGCAGCGACCGTCAGCTTTGCCAAGGTGCAGGAAGTGATGAACGCACGCTGCGTGCAATGCCACGCCGAGCAGCCGAAGATGATGCCGACGGCGGCCAAGGGGATCAAGCTGGAGACGCCAGAAGACATCAAGGCCCACGCCCAGCTGATCTACCAGCAGGCCGTGCAGCAGAAGGCGATGCCGCTGGGCAACGTGACGCAGATTACCGACGACGAACGTGCGCTGCTGGGGCAGTGGTTCGAAGGCGGGGCGAAGACTACGAATTGATCGTGGTTTGAGTTGAAAAGCATTGGGGCTGGCTCTTGCCGAGCCGGCCCGCGAAATCCGAGCATCGGTGATCGACGGTCTGGAGGGCTGAGTTGTCGGCAGTCGTTAGTACCGGA
This sequence comes from Cupriavidus sp. IK-TO18, assembly GCF_015549295.1. Classification (NCBI taxonomy): domain Bacteria; kingdom Pseudomonadati; phylum Pseudomonadota; class Betaproteobacteria; order Burkholderiales; family Burkholderiaceae; genus Cupriavidus; species Cupriavidus sp. IK-TO18. Next base: position 150,434 of record NZ_JADGMP010000015.1, on the reverse strand, counting down.
CCGGCGAGGGTTTGAACGGGGCCTTTGTGTCCCGTTTTTTTTGCTTTCGCCGCGATGTGATCATAGGGTTGGGGGTGTGCACTGCTGGTGCAGTTGGCGACATGCTATCGGCTGTTGATGCGTTGCTGTCACCAACAGCGACCCACCCCCGAAATCAACCTCCAATATTCATCAGCGCCAGCACGCCCAGCACCACGAAGATCGCGGCCGCAATCTTATGCACCAGCCCAATCGGCATCTTGTTGGCAAACTTGTCCCCCAGCAGAACAGCAGGCGCATTGGCGATCATCATGCCGAAGGTCGTGCCGGCGACCACGGCCACCACCGCATCGCTGAAGCGCGCCGCCAGGGCAACGGTGGCGATCTGCGTCTTGTCACCCATCTCGGCGAAGAAGAACGCAACGATGGTGGTAGCCAGGATGCCAAGCGCGCCCTTCACCGGCTTGGCCTGCTCGGCATCGTCGAGCTTGTCGGGAATCAGCATCCATGCGCCCATCGCGATAAAGCCCAGGCCCAGGATCCAGCGCAGCAGGTTTTCTCCGACCACATGCGTGATCCATCCGCCAAGCGCGCCGGCAAAGCCGTGGTTGACGAGCGTGGCAATCAGGATGCCAAGGATGATGGGGAGGGGCTTGCGATAGCGCGCGGCCAGGACCAGCGACAGCAGTTGCGTCTTGTCGCCCATTTCAGCAAGGGCGACGATGCCTGTGGAGACGAGGAAGGCTTCCATGTTGTTATGTGGGATAACCAGGCCGCAATGCATCGCGAGATGCCAATGACGCACACCTTTCCCGGCCCGGCCAGAAAGGTATGGTCATCGGTCTCGCCAGGCGTGGACGCTGCCTGGGCCAGTCTGGCCAGGCGGGGTCCGGAGCTGCGCACGCCATAACCGCAAGCGGTCAAGTCTGTTGACGTACGCCCCTGTCCCCCGGAATCCGCATTGCGCGGCGCGGTGAGAGCAGGGCGGCTACTCCCCAATGGAAGCGGCAATTATAACCGCGGCGGCGGTGGATCGTCCACCGCCGCCGCGGTCGGTATGGCGATCAGGCCGGCACCGGCGCGTTCTCGCTGGTCTGGCGGCCGCGGAAATCGGTCCAGCACAGCGCCTTGAAGTCATACAGCTTGCAGCGGCGCGCCGTGTCGAAATACCAGCGCCAGGAGAAGTTCTCGATGATGATGCGGCCCGGCAGCGCGTGCTCCAGCAGCGCCTGCGCGCGCTTGAGGCGATACAGCGGCACGCTCATGTCGACGTGGTGCGCGGTGTGCTCCATGATGTGATGCAGCGCGGAGCCGATACCATGGCGGAAGCGCAGGTGCACTGTGGTCGAGACAAACGGCTGCGCTTTGGCCCACATGGCCTTGGTGTCGTACCAGGCCACGCTGGCATGGGTGTGGTGCACGTACAGCACGAAGCCCACGGTCACGTTCCACACCAGGAAAGGCAGCACGAAACCGGCGCCGACCAGCATCCAGGCCGACTGGCCCGTGGCAAAGGCCAGTGCCACCAGCGCGCCGATCCAGGCCACGCCGAAGGCCGCCACCAGCAGGCAATCGCGCACGAAGACCGGGCGGCGGGTGGCCATCTGGCGCTTGCTGGGGAAGAACAGCTTGCTCCACCAGATCTCTACCAGGTAGTACAGGCCCGGGCCGAAGCCGGTGCGGTAGATGCGCTCCAGCGCGCGCCGCCAGCGCGGCAGCGCGTTGAATTCTTCCAGCGAGTAGGGCGCCCAGACGAAGTCGAAGCCTTTCAGGTTGGTATAGCCGTGGTGGACCACGTTATGGCCGACTTCCCACAGGCTGTACGGCGTCAGCGACGGCAGGAAAGTCAGCCGGCCCAGCCATTTGTTCAGGCCGCGGCGCGGCGTCAGGCTCTGGTGGCAGGCATCGTGGCCGATGATGAACAGGCGCGCGATCACCAGCCCGGCCAGCACGCCCAGCCCCAGCTTGGCGGCCCAGTGCGAGGCTAGCACCACGCCGGCCAGCACGGCGGCGAACAGCAGGTAGTCGAAGGCGAACAGCGCCAGCGCGCGCGGCGTGCTGCGCTCCCCCAGCGGGATCAGCCAGCCGCGGATGACCTTGCGCGACGGGAACGGCGCGTCCGGGGCGATCGGCTCCGGCAGCGGCAGCCGGCCGGGCTTGGCGGACTGCCGGGCATGCGGGGCATGCTCGGGATGCGCTGAGGGCGTGGATGGGATTGCGGTCATGCGGAACCTTCTGGTTTTGCGGTCGGATGGCGTTGGCCAACGCAGCCAATGCTGCCAATGAGGCCGGCGCATGCCGGCCATGGCGAAACCGCAAGGTTAGAAGGCTTTGCCGGTGGGGATCTTGACGGGCGTCAATCCGGAAGGACGCGCTAAGCGGTAAAAGCGCGCCCGCCGCGAAGGGCGGGCGCCGTGGTGCCGGAATTGGGTACCGGACAGGAGTGCCGGATGTGACGGATCAGGCGGCGGCGCGCACCGGCTCGCCCATGATGTAGACGCTGTCGATCACGCGGTCGTCGCCCAGCATGGCAAAGGCGAACAGTTCTTCTTCCAGCGTCTCCGAGCGGTTGCTGCGGCGGGCGATCAGCGGCGTGGCCTTGGGATCGAGCACGACGAAGTCGGCCTCGCAGCCCTCGCTGAAGCTGCCGACGCGGCCGGTCCAGCCCAGCGCCTCGGCGGCGGCGCGCGTGGCCAGGTAGAACATGCGCAGCGCGGTCAGGTAGTAGCCGCCCATGCGCGCGACCTTGTGCGCGGCGTTCATGGTGCGGAACATCGAGAACGAGGTGCCGCCGCCGACGTCGGTGGCCAGCGTCACGTTCAGGCGGTTGGCGTCGGACTGGTGGAAGTCATAGAAACCGCTGCCCAGGAACAGGTTGGAGGTGGGGCAGTGCGCCACCGCGGCGCCGCTGTCGGCCAGCCGGCGGCGGTCGTCCTGGTCCAGGTAGATGGCGTGGCCGTACATCGCGCCGGGGCGCAGCAGGCCGTAGCGGTCGTAGACGTCCAGGTAGCTGCGCGCGTCCGGGAACAGCTCGGCTACCCATTTGACCTCGTCGCGGTTCTCGGCCACGTGGGTCTGGATAAAGGCGTCGGGGTAGGCGCGCGCCAGTTCGCCGCAGGCGGCCAGCTGTGCTTCGGTCGAGGTCGGCGCGAAGCGCGGCGTGATCGCGTACGACAGGCGGCCCTTGTTATGCCAGCGCGACAGCAGGTCGGCCGAATCCTGCGCGCCAGTCTCGGCCGTATCGCGCAGGAATTCGGGGCAGTTGCGGTCCATCATCACCTTGCCGGTGACCAGGCGCAGGTTGCGCGCCTCGCTCTCGGTGAAGAGCGCGTCGGCCGAGGCCTTGTGCACCGTGCTCCAGACCACCGCGCTGGTGGTGCCGTTGCGCAGCAGTTCTTCGGTGAAGAAACCGGCCACGCCGCGGGCGTAGTCGGGATCGGCGAAGCGGCGCTCTTCGGGGAAGGTGTAGGTGTCGAGCCAGTGCAGCAGGCCCGGCGACGGCGACGCGATCATGTCGGTCTGCGGGTAGTGCACGTGGGTGTCGATAAAGCCCGGCACGATCAGCTTGCCACGGTGGTCGACGATCTCGGCGCCGGCCGGGATGCGGTCTGCCAGCTTTGCATACTCGCCGGCGGCGGCAATGCGGCCGTCGGTGACGATCAGCACCCCGTCGTCCCAATACTGGTACGCATCCTCATGGAACTGCGGGTCGCGCAGGAAATGCAGCACGCGGCCGCGGATGGCACGGGTGGTGGACTCGGTCGTGGGGGTGGTCGTCATCGTTTGTCTCTTGTGGCCGGCCCGCGCGTGCCGACGTTACGTCACGCGGCGGGCCGGTCTATTGGCATGCGCCGGTCAGGCCGCAGGGGCCGTCGCGGGCGGGGACTTGGGCGTGGCCGACCAGAAGTGGTCGACTTCGGCCAGGAACTCGGCCTTCTGCACCTCGGGCAGGAAGGCCGCTTCAAAGCTGTTGCGCGCCAGCTTGTGCGCGTCGGCGGCATCCAGCGGCAGCGCGTCGAAGGTGGCTTCCCAGTTGGCGTTCATGTAGCCGCCAAAGTAGGCCGGATCGTCCGAATGGAGCGTGATGGCCACGCCCGCATCCAGCATGCGCTTGAGCGGATGGTCGCTCAGGTCGGGGTAGACCTTGAGTTTGACGTTGGACAGCGGGCATACCGTCAGCGCGACGCGCTCGCGCGCCAGGCGCTGGATCAGCGCGGCATCGTCGATGGCATGCACGCCGTGGTCGATGCGCTCGACCTTGAGGATGTCGAGCGCATCGGAGACGTATTGCGCCGGGCCTTCCTCGCCGGCGTGCGCGACCCGGTGCAGGCCCAGCTCTTTCGCTCGGGCGAACACGCGTTCGAACTTTTCCGGTGGGTTGCCTTTCTCGGAGGAATCCAGCCCCACGCCGACGAAGCGGTCCCGGTAGGGCAGCGCGGCTTCCAGCGTGGCAAAGGCGTCTTCCTCCGACAGGTGGCGCAGGAAGCACAGGATCAGGCTGCTGGAGAAGTCATATTCCGTACGCGCCTGGGCCAGGGCGTCGGCAATGCCGTCGATCACCACGCCGATCGGCACCCCGCGCGCGGTATGGGTCTGGGGGTCGAAGAAGATCTCGGCGTGGCGGACGTTGTCGGCGACGGCGCGCTTGACGTAGTCCATGGTCATGTCGAAGAAATCTTCCTCGGTCAGCAGGACGCTGGCGCCGGCGTAGTAGATGTCGAGGAACGACTGCAGGTCGGTAAAGGCGTAGGCGGCGCGCAGCGCCTCCACGCTGGGGTAGGGCAGCGCCACCTGGTTGCGCTGGGCCAGCCGGAAGATCAGTTCCGGCTCGAGCGTGCCTTCGATATGCACATGCAGTTCGGCCTTGGGGGTACGGCGGATTTTGTCCGCCAGTGCGGCATCGATGGTCATGGGGGCCTCGTGTTCTCTATGCCCGCCAGCCAGGGCCGGCGGCACGGGTTCTCAGGGATGCACCGCCTCCGCCAGGCCCGCACGCAGCGCGGCTAGGCGCTGTTCGCGAACCTGGAGCAGCTGGGCGACGATAGCAACCGCAATCATAGCCGGAGCTTTGTCGGTAATCCCGGGAACCCCCATGGGGCATGTCATTTCCGCAAACCTGGCCGGGTCGATGCCATGCTCGGCCATGCGGTGTTCAAAGCGGGCGCGCTTGGTCTTGGAACCGATCAGGCCGAAGTAGGCGAAATCGGTGCGCTTCAGGATTTCTTCGCACAGGGTCTGGTCGAGCGCGTGGCTGTGCGTCATCACCAGGAAATAGCTGCCCGCCGGCGCCTGCGTCACCACGGCCTCGGGTGTGTCGCTGGCCTCGGCCTCGACGTTGTCGGGCAGGCCGCCGGGGAACAGCGTGTCGCGCTCGTCCACCCAGTGCACGCGGCACGGCAGCGTCGCCAGCACCTTGACCAGCGCGTGGCCGACGTGGCCGGCGCCGAACAGCACCACGTGCATGGCGTCGGGCACCACCGTGTCGGTCCAGCTGCCGTCCGGCCGCAGGTCGACGGCGGGGAGGACGGCGCGGCTGTCGGCAAAGGTCACCGCGCCGCTGGCCGGCACGTGGCGCTGCAGCGCGCGGTGCGCGGCGAAATTGCGTTCGACCGCATCGAGCCATGCCAGGTCGGCCTCGCCCAGCACCTCGAACGCCAGTTGCACCACGCCGCCGCAGCACTGGCCCAGCGCCGGGCCCAGCGGGATGCGCTCGATGCGGCGCTGCTCGTGCCGCACCAGCATCTCGCGCGCGATATCCATGCCGCGCCATTCCAGGTGGCCGCCGCCGATGGTCCCGACCAGGTCGTCCGGGCTGACCAGCATGCGGATGCCGGGCTCGCGCGGGGCCGAGCCCTTGACCTCGACGATGGTCACCATCGCCACCGGCACGCCGGTGCGCACCATGCGGGCGGCGTCGGCGAAGCGGAAGGGTTTGAGCGGTGCGTCCTGCATGTGGGGGCCTTATCGGAAAACTGGGTCTTGCCTGGGGCAGGGTGGGCGCGCGCCTGCTTCGTCCGCCGGCCCCGTGCCTGTCACGGCAGGCACGGGGGGAAAGTCCGGGGCACCCGCGGGCGCGCGCTTCCTTGCGATCGCTTCGTTGCCTGCGCTCAGGCCGCTTGCGCTGCCGCTTCGCGTACCGCTTCCACGGCGTCGAGGATCGCCTCGCTGGTGGCGGGCGCCTTCAGCGGCGGGTTGATGCGGTAGTCGCCCACCGCCGCAATCGCGTCGCGGATCGCGAAGAACACCGAGAACGGCAGCAGCAGCGGCGGCTCGCCCACCGCCTTGGAGCGGTGGATGCTGTCCTCGACGTTCTGGTTCTGGAACAGGCGCACGTTGAATTCCTCGGGGCAGTCGTTGACCGTCGGGATCTTGTACGTGGACGGGGCGTGCGTCATCAGCTTGCCGTCCTTGTTCCACCACAGTTCCTCGGTGGTCAGCCAGCCCATGCCCTGGATGAACGCGCCCTCGACCTGGCCGATATCCAGCGCCGGGTTCAGCGAGCGGCCGGCGTCGTGCAGCGCGTCGGCACGCAGCAGCTTCCATTCGCCGGTCAGCGTATCGACCAGTACCTCGGAGCAGGCGGCGCCGTAGGCGTAGTAGTAGAACGGGCGGCCCTGCAGCTTGCTCTGGTCCCAGTGCAGCTTGGGCGTGGTGTAGAAGCCGTCGGACCACAGCTGCACGCGCGCCACATAGGCCTCGCGCGCCAGTTCGCCGAACGATACACGCAGTTCGCCGGCACTTACGAGGTCGTCGTTGAAGCGCACTTCGGACGGCTCCACGCCGGCCTTGCGCGCGGCAAACGCGGCCAGGCGCTCGCGGATCTGGCGGGCGGCATCCTGTGCGGCCTTGCCGTTCAGGTCGGCGCCGGTCGATGCCGCGGTAGCCGAGGTGTTGGCCACCTTGCTGGTATCGGTGGCGGTCACGCGCACGCGTTCCATGCGGATGCCCAGCTCATGCGCCACCACCATCGCCACCTTGGTGTTCAGGCCCTGGCCCATTTCGGTGCCGCCGTGGTTCACCAGCACCGAGCCGTCGTTGTAGACGTGCACCAGAGCGCCGGCCTGGTTGAAGTGGGCCACGTTGAACGAGATGCCGAACTTCACCGGGGTGATGGCGATGCCCTTCTTCAGGATCGGGCTCTGCGCGTTGAAGGTGCGCGTGGCCTCGCGGCGGGCGCGGTATGCGCTGGTCGCGACCAGTTCGTCGATCAGCTCGTGGATGACGTTGTCTTCCACGGTCTGGCCGTACGGCGTGACGTTGTTCCCGGTCTTGCCGTAGAAGTTGGCGCGGCGCACTTCGAGCGAATCCTTGCCGACGTTGCGGGCCACGTTGTCCAGGATGTACTCGATCGCAAACGCGCCCTGCGGGCCGCCGAAGCCGCGGAAGGCGGTATTGCTCTGGGTATTGGTCTTGCCGCAGTAGCCGTCGATCTGCACGTTCGGCAGCCAGTAGGCGTTGTCGAAGTGGCAGATGGCGCGGGTCATCACCGGGCCCGACAGGTCGGCCGAGAAGCCGGCGCGCGACACCATCTGGACCTTGACGCCCTCGATATGGCCCTCGTCATCGTGGCCCACTTCGTAGTCGAACACGAAGTCATGGCGCTTGCCGGTGATCATCATGTCGTCGTCGCGGTCCGGACGCAGCTTGACCGGGCACATCAGCTTCCACGCGGCCAGCGCGGCGCAGCAGGCGAACAGCGCCGACTGCGATTCCTTGCCGCCGAAGCCGCCGCCCATGCGGCGGCACTCGACCAGCACCTGGTGCGCCTGCCAGCCCAGCATATGGCACACGGCGTGCTGCATCTCGGTCGGGTGCTGGGTCGAGCACCACACCTGCATGCCGTCGTTCTCGCGCGGCGCGGCGTAGGAAATCTGGCCTTCCAGGTAGAACTGTTCCTGCCCGCCGAGGTGGATCTTGCCACCGTCCTTGTGGGCAGCGCCGGCGATATGGCTGACCGCCTCGCCGCGCTTCAGGTGCATCGGCGGCAGCACATAGCTGCCGGCTTCGTGCGCGGCTTCCGGCGACAGCACCGGCGGCAGGTCTTCATACTCGATCACGCCCAGGCGGGCGGCGCGGCGGGCGGCGTCGTGCGAGGTCGCCACCACGATAAAGACCGGCTGGCCGATGAACTGCACCACGTCGCGCGCCAGGATCGGGTCGTCGTGGATGATCGGGCCGCAGTCGTTGGTGCCGGGGATGTCGTCCACCGTCAGCACGGACACCACGCCGGGAGCGGCGCGCACCTTGTCGAGCGAGATCGACTTGATGCGGGCGTGCGCGCGGCTGCTCATGCCGAGCGCGGCGTGCAGCGTGCCGGCCAGCTCGGGGATATCGTCCGTATAGGTGGCGGTGCCGGCCACGTGCAGGTGGGCGGATTCATGCGGACGCGAGATGCCGACCTGCGGCACTGCCTCGGCGGCAATGCCGGCGTCGAGCAGGAAGGGTTCGGTTTGCTTGTTCATGCCGATTTTCCTTTTTCTCTCAGGCCGTGACGATTGCGATGGTGCCGGCGCCGGGCGCACGGACATTGACGGCTGCCGCGGGCAGCGCTTCGCTGGTGGTTTCCAGCCAGAAGCGGTACAGCAGGTTGGCGGCGCCGCGGCTGCGGTACGACGCGGTCGCGCGCATGTCAGTCAGCGGGGCGTAGTCCTGCGACAGCGCGGCCATGCCGGCGCGGGCGGTGGTTTCGTTCCACGGCCGGCCGATGAGGGCCGCTTCCGTGGCGGCCGCGCGCTTGGGCGTGGCCGCCATGCCGCCGAAGGCGATGCGCGCCTCGCGGACGATGCCGTCCCGCACGGTGATGCCGAATGCGGCACACACGGCCGAGATATCCTCGTCAAAACGTTTGGACAGCTTGTAGGTGCGGAAGTGCTGCGGCCCCGCCACCGGCACGCGCAGCGCGGCGACGAATTCGCCCGGCTGCATGGCGGTCTTCTGGTAGGCCAGGTACAGGTCTTCCAGCGGCAGCGTGCGGCGGGTTTCGCCAAGCTGCAGCAACACTTCGGTCCCCAGCGCAATCAGCGCCGGCATCGAGTCGCCGATCGGCGAGCCGTTGGCGATATTGCCGCCCAGCGTGCCGGCATTGCGGATCGGCAGCGAAGCGAAGCGCTTCCACAGCTCTTCCAGTTCCGGGTGCGCGGCGTTCAGCGCGGTATAGGCCTTCTCCAGCGTGACGGCAGCGCCGATCTCGATCACGCCGTCGCGTTGCTCGATCCGGTTCAGGTCTTCCACCTGGCCCACGTAGAGCAGGTTGCCCAGCTCGCGGAACTGCTTGGTCACCCACAGGCCGACGTCGGTGCTGCCGGCGAGGATGCGGATATCGGGCTGCGCCGCCTTGATCGCGCCGAACTCGGCCGCGGTGCGCGGGGCAAAGAAGTCCTGGCCCTGCGCGCGGTAGCGGAAGGTCTCGCCGCGCTTCAGGTTGCGCAGCGTGTCGGCGATCTGCTTCGGGTCCAGCTTGCCGTCGGTCGGGGCGGGCAGGGCCATCATGCGCTCGCCGGCGTCGATGATCGGGCGGTAGCCGGTGCAGCGGCACAGGTTGCCGGTCAGCGCGTCGCAGATGGTCTGGCGCGAAGGCGCCTCGCCACCGGGGGTGTGCTGCTGGTACAGCGCCCACAGCGACATCACGAAGCCGGGGGTGCAGAAGCCGCACTGCGAGCCGTGGCACTCGACCATGGCTTCCTGCACCGGGTGCAGGGTGCCGTCGGCCTGGCGCAGGTCCTCGACCGTGATCAGGGCCTTGCCGTCGAGCGTGGGCAGGAACTGGATGCAGGCATTGACCGCCTTGAATTCGACGTCGCCGCCGTCCTGCAGTTCGCCAATGACGACGGTGCAGGCGCCGCAGTCGCCTTCGGCGCAGCCTTCCTTGGTGCCGGTGCAGCGGGCGTCTTCACGCAGGTACTGCAGCACGGTGCGGGTAATGGGGGCGTCGGATACTTCCTTGACCTGGCCGCGGTGGAAAAAGCGGATGGTTTGCGTCTCCATGGTCTTCTCTCTCTTGGGGATGGCGGAAACATAGCATCGCTACGTTTCATGCAATATTCGACCCAGGTGATATGCGCCATCAGCGGGCACGCCGGTCGGTGCCCGGCCGCACTGAGCGGTATGCGGATTTGACCGATTGTGGGGTGCTTGTCATACACTATGCGCCGTTCCCATCCCCCACGCCACCTATCCGGCCCCCGCCGGAGGGCTGCCCATCGCCATGCACGGACGCGACCATCTCGATACATATTTGCTGCGGGTGCTCCACACCCTGCTGACCGAGCAGAGCGTGACCCGCACCGCCGTGCGCCTGGGCCAGTCGCAGCCCGCCATCAGCAACACCCTGAAGCGCCTGCGCGAGATCACCGGCGACGCCATCCTGGTGCGGGGCAAGAACGGCATGGTGCCGACCGAGCGCGGCCGCGAACTGCTGGCGCTGGCCGAGCAAAGCCTCGCGGCGATGGACCGCATTGCCCGCCCGCCGCAGCAGTTCGACCCGGCCACCACTACGCGCACCTTCCACCTGGGGGCGCCGGACTACCTCGACGCCTTCTTCCTGCCCAATATCGTCGAACGCGTGCGCCGGCTGGCGCCGGGCGCCAAGCTGTTCGTGCATCCGATGACGTCGTCGTCGGACTTCCTCGACGACCTGGAACAGGGGCAGCTGGATATCGTGGTCGGCAACTGGCTGTCGCCGCCGGAACACCTGCATATCTCGCCACTGTTCGACGATGAGGTGGTGTGCATGCTGGGCGCGCAGCACCCGCTGGCGCGCAAGGGACTGACGCTCAAGCACTACCTGGAGATGCCGCACCTGGCCCCGGCGCCATATGCGTCGATGCAGCGCAGCATGATCGACCAGGCGCTCGCGGAGCAGGGCTACAAGCGCAATATCCAGGTGACGCTGCCGTACTTCGGGCTGGTGCCGTATGTGCTGATGAAGACTGACATGGTCTTCACCACCGGCCGCCAGTTCGCGGCGCACTATGCGCAATATCTGCCGATCCGCATGGTGCCGTCGCCGGTGTCGTTCCCGCGCATGCGCTTCTACCAGCTGTGGCACGAGCGCTGCCACGCGGCGCCGGACATCATGTGGATCCGGCGCATGATCGCGGAGGTGGCGGCGGACCTGCCGCAATTGCCGCGGCTGGAGGCGGAGGCGGGTTGATCCCCCTGCCCCCGGGCGATTTATTTCTGCGCGGTCTGCGCCTTGTAGTTCGGGAAGAACAGCTGTTCCCCTTCCACCTTGTAACTGGCGATCGCGTCCTGCCCTTCCTTCGACGTGACCCACTCCATCAGCTTCATCGCATCCCCATAGTTGGTGCCCGGGTGCCTGGCCGGATTGACCGCGATGATCCCGTACGGGTTGAACATCTTCGGGTCGCCCTCGATGGCGATGGCCAGGCCGGTCTTGGCGCGGTAGGCGCCGTAGGTGGCGCGGTCTGACAGCGTGTAGCCCGGCATCTGCGCGGCCATGGTCAGTACCTCGCCCATGCCCAGGCCGGCACTGACGTACCACAGCTTGCCCTTGGGCTCGATGCCGATTTCTTTCCAGTACTCCTTCTCCATCACGTCGGTGCCGGAGTTGTCGCCGCGCGAGATGAACTTGCTGCCGCTGCCCGACAGCTTGCGGAAGCCGGCGAGCACGTCCTTGCCGCCCTTCAGGCCGGCCGGGTCGTTGGCCGGGCCGACCACGATGAAGTCGTTGTACATCACGTCGCGCCGGTTGACGCCGTAGCCGGCGGCGACGAAGGCGTCTTCCATCTTGCGGGCGTGGACCAGCAGCACGTCGACGTCGCCCATCTCGCCCATTTTCATCGCCTTGCCGGAGCCGACGGCGATCACCTTGACGCTGACGCCGGACTTCTGCTCAAAGCGGGGCAGCAGGTACTTCAACAAGCCGGAGTTGTCGGTGCTGGTGGTGGTGGCGAGCTTCAGTTCGCCGGCGTGCGCGGCCGACATCAGGACCACGCAGGCGGCGGCGGTGGCGCGGCGCAGGTGGCGGAACGGGCTGGAGGTGTGGCGCGGCTGCATGGGGACCCATTGAGTTATGTTTTGATGGACATAATTGCCTTTCCCTACAGGACTCGGGGAGAATGCAGCGAAAGACAATAAGCAGGGGTGTTCATTGTGATCCAGCGGAATTTCAGATGTAAATATGAAGCGAGGAACATATGACGTTCCGCTTTGACCTGTTTCCGGTCATTGCGCCGGACGACAACCCGCGCGCCAACGACAAGGTGTTCCAGTTGCTCAAGGCTGTGCGCGAGACCGGCTCGCTGCACCGGGCCGCGCGCGAGATCGGCCTGTCCTACCGCCATGCCTGGGGGGTGATGCGCACATGGGAGGAAATGCTGGGCCGCTCCATGCTCGACATGGAGCGGGGCCGCGGCGCATCGCTGACGCGTTTTGGCGAGCGGCTGCTGCGCGCCGAGCTGCGCCTGCGCGAGTCGGTCGAACCGGTGGTGCAGAAGGCCATGGCGGATTTCATCGCCGAGCTCGACGATGCCCAGCAGCCGCAATCGTGCGTCCATTTCACCGGCAGCCATGACCCGGCCGTGGAAGTGCTGGCTGCGGCGCTCGGCCAGGCGGTCGCGCCGTTGCAGCTGGACACGGTGTTCTGCGGCAGCGTGGAAGGGCTGGTATGCCTGCAGGAGCGGCAGTCGGAGCTGGCGGGCTTCTACGTCTCGCCGGTGCAGACGGCGGGATCTGTGGCGCATGTGACCCTGCGCAAGTGGCTGCGGCCGGCCTCGGTGCGGCTGCTGCGCCTGGCGTGGCGCGAGCAGGGGCTGATCGTGGCGCCGGAGCTGGCGCGCGAGATCCGCGACCTGCGCGACCTGGTGCGCACCCAGGCGCGTTTCGTCAACCGCCAGCGCAGTTCGGGCACGCGCATGCTGTTCGACCAGTTGCTGGCGGCACAGGGCCTGTACCAGGACCAGGTCGCCGGCTATGACGAAACCGAGTTCAGCAACGAGAAGGTGGCTGAGGCGGTGCATGGCGGCCGCGCCCAGGTTGGCTTCGGGCTGCGCATGAACGCCGAAAGTCACGGCCTGGCCTTCGTGCCGCTGACGCGCGAGGCTTACTACCTGGCGCTGCGCAAGAACGACCAGACCGCCGGCTGGATGGCGGCGCTGCTGGCCTTGCTGGCCGATCCGGCGTTCGCAAAACGCATCGAGGCGCTGCCCGGCTACGCCATGGCCGAGCCGGCCGGGGTGCTGACGCCGCAGGAAGCGCTGCCCTGGTTCGGGCCGGACGGCGAGGGCACCTGAGCGGCGGGCCGGGCGGCAGGAGCGGATGATGGGCTGGATGGCGGGCGCGCTGCCCGCCCGCTCCGCTCGTATTACACTCCTTGCCAGGGCGTGCCCCGCGCACGCCCGGCCTTGCAAGGAGCAACATGCTGGAAACCGCCGCGCTGGCCGCGGGCATGTCCTGGGCCAGCGGTTTTCGCCTCTATCTCGCCGTGTTCGCCGCCGGCGTTCTGGCACGCCTGGGCTGGCTGGAACTGCCCCCCGGGCTGCAGCCGCTGGAATCCTGGTGGGTGATCGGCGTGGCCGCGGTGCTGGCCGTGGCCGAGTTCATCGCCGACAAGGTGCCGGGCTTCGACTCGGTCTGGGACGGCATCCATACCTTCGTGCGCATTCCGGCCGGCGCGATCCTGGCGGCCGCCGCGTTCGGCCAGCTCGACCCGCAGTGGGTGGTGGCTGCCGGCCTGATCGGCGGCACGCTGGCCGGCACCGCGCATGCGGCCAAGGCCGGCACGCGCGCGCTGATCAACGTTTCGCCGGAACCGTTTTCCAACTGGGCGGCCTCATTCACCGAGGACCTGACCGCGACCGGCAGCCTGATGCTGGCGTTCTTCCTGCCGGTAGTGTTCCTGGTGGTGCTGGTGCTGTTCCTGGTGGCCGCCATCTGGCTGCTGCCCAGGCTGTGGCGCGGCGTGCGCCGGCTGCATGCCACGCTGCGCGGCGGCAGCGCGCGGCCGGGGCGGCCGGGACCTCCGTAGCGCTTGCCGTTCCGTTGCCGTTCACGCCGGACCGTATCCCTGTTTCCTGGCTTTCCGACTGACCCGCGGCGCACCGGCGCCAAGCCATCACCGAACAATTCACCGAAGAATTCACCAAACAACCGATGCCCTCCGAGTCCGCCATCGACGCCCCGACCACCAATGCCAGTCCCGCCGCCGGGGCGGGCACCGCGCAAGCGGGCAGGTTTTCCGCCTGGCGCCAGGCGTTGCGCATGGCACGCCGCGACTGGCTCGCCGGCGAGCTCTACCTGCTGCTGTTCGCGCTGGTGCTCGCGGTGGCGGCGCTGTCCAGCGTCGGCTTCATGGCCGACCGCATGCGGCTGGGGCTGGAGCGCGATGCGCGGCAAATGATCGCGTCTGACGTGCTGCTGGTCTCGGACCAGCCTTTCGACGCCGCCTTCGCGCAGCGTGCCGGGCAGCAGGGGCTGGCGGTGGCGCAGACGGTGACCTTCCCGAGCATGGCCACGGCCAGCGGCAAGGCGCGCGCCGCCGGTGCCGACGCGCCCAGCCAGCTGGCCGCGCTCAAGGCGGTGACCGACGGCTATCCGCTGCGCGGCAGGCTCAGGGTGGCCAACGCGCCGGGCACGCCGGACGCGCCCGCCGAAGGGATTCCCGCGCCGGGCACGGTATGGGTCGACGAAGCGCTGCTGGGCGCGCTCGGATTGAACGTGGGCGACGCGCTTCAGCTTGGCAGCCGCACCTTCCGCATCGACCGCATCATCACGCAGGAGATGGACCGCGGCACGGGCTTCATGAACTTTGCGCCGCGCGTGCTGATGCCGTTGTCGGACCTGGAAGGCACCGGCCTGATCGGCTGGGGCAGCCGCGTGACCTACCGGCTGCTGGTGGCCGGCCCCGACGCCGCCGGTGCCGCTTACCAGAAATGGGCGCAGGCGGAGATCGACCGCCGCAAGCTGCGCAACACCCGCATCGAGTCGCTCGAATCCGGCCAGCCGCAGATGCGCGCCACGCTCGACCGGGCCGAGCGCTTCCTGTCGCTGGTGGCGGTGCTGTCGTCGATGATCGCGGCGGTGGCAATCGCCATGTCGGCGCGCCGCTACATGCAGCGCCATACCGATGCCTGCGCGGTCTACAAGTGCCTGGGGCTGTCGCGCGGACAGATCCTGCGCGCGTTCGGGCTGGAATTCCTGCTGATCGGCGCGGGCGGCGCGCTGGCCGGCGTGCTGATCGGCTACCTGGCGCACTACGGGCTGCTGCTGTCGCTGGGCGGGCTGCTCAAGGTGTCGCTGCCGCAGCCTTCGGCATTGCCGGCGCTGGTGGGTGTGCTGGCGGGACTGGTGCTGCTGGCGGGGTTTGCGCTGCCGCCGCTGCTGGCGCTGACGCGCGTGGCGCCGCTGCGGGTGCTGCGCCGCGATATCGGGCTGCCTCCGGTATCCGCGTGGGTCGCGTACGCGCTCGGCCTGGGTGCCTTCGTCGCGCTGCTGCTGGTGGCGGCGCGCGACCTGCGGCTCGGGCTGACCACCGCGGGCGGCTTCGTCGGCGCCGGCGTGGTGTTCGGCTTGCTGGCGCTGGGGCTGCTCACGCTGCTGTCGCGCCTGCTGCGCGGGCGCCTGCGTGGTGCCGCGTCGATGGGCTGGCGTTTTGCGCTGGCGGTGCTGGAGCGCCGCCGCGGCGTCACCGTGCTGCAGACCGTGGCGCTGGCAGTGGGGCTGATGGCGCTGCTGCTGCTCGGCATGACCCGCAACGACCTGGTCGATTCGTGGCGCAGCGCCACGCCGGCCGACGCGCCCAACCGCTTCATCATCAATATCCAGCCCGACCAGCGCGAACCGCTGCGCAAGATGCTGGCCGGCGCCGGCATCAACGACCTGCTTTATCCGATGGTGCGCGGGCGCCTGACCCATATCGGCGAGCGTGCGATCCAGGCCGGCAGCTTCGAGGAAGGCCGCGCGCGCAACCTGGTCGAGCGCGAATTCAACCTGTCCTATACCGATGTGCTGCCGGAGGGCAACCGCGTGATCGCCGGGCGGTGGTCCGATGGCAGCGCCGGCACCGACGCGGGTGCCTCGGTGGAGGAGGGCATCGCCAAGACGCTCGGGATCCACCTCGGCGACACGCTGCGCTTCGACGTGGCCGGCCAGGCGGTGCAGGCGCGCGTGACCTCGCTGCGCAAGCTCGACTGGGGCTCGATGCGGGTCAATTTCTTCGTGATCCTGCCGCCGTCGGCGATGCAGGGCATGCCCGAGACCTACATCACCTCGTTCCACCTGCCCGCTGCCAGCGCGGCGCTGGGCAACCGGCTGATCGCGGCCTTCCCGAACATCACGGTGGTCAACACCGACATGATCCTGCGCCAGATCCAGGACATCCTGGACCAGGTGATCGCGGCGGTGGAGTTCCTGTTTATCTTCACGCTGGCCGCCGGGGTCACGGTGCTGTACGCGGCGCTGTCCGGCGCGCGCGACGAGCGCATGCGCGACGCCGGCCTGCTCAAGGCGCTGGGGGCGTCGGCGGCGCTGGTGCGGCAGACCCAATACGCGGAATTCCTCGTGGTGGGCGGCCTGGCAGGATTCCTGGCCAGCCTGGGAGCGATCGCGGTGGGGTGGGGGCTGTCGCAGTTCGTTTTCGACTTCCCCTACCGCTTCAATGGGTGGATCGTGCCGGTCGGCGTGGTTTCTGGCATGCTGTGCGCTTTTGCCGGCGGCTGGCTGGGCCTGCGCGAAGTGCTGCGCCAGCCGGCGCTGGCGACCTTGCGTGACGCCTGAACGGCGCCGCGCCTCGAGTTTGTGATGAGTACTGAATCCAATCAACAATCCGGCAATGCCGACGGCGCCCCCGAGGTCACGGCTTTCGAGCTGGTCGGCGGCGAGGCGCGCGTGCGCGAGCTGGTCGACCGCTTCTATGACCTGATGGACCTGGAAACCCAGTTTGCCGGCTTGCGCGCGATCCATCCGCCGTCGCTAGACGGCTCGCGCGACAAGCTGTTCTGGTTCCTGTGCGGCTGGCTGGGCGGCCCCAACCACTTTATCGAGCGCTTCGGCCATCCGCGCCTGCGCGCGCGCCACATGCCGTTCGAGATCGGTATCAGCGAGCGCGACCAGTGGATGCGCTGCATGGCACTGGCGATGCAGGACATCGGCCTGTCCGAGGACCTGCAGCTGCGCCTGATGCAGGCGTTCTTCCAGACCGCCGACTGGATGCGCAACGTGGCGCGCTGAGGCGCCTTCCTTCCCCTGCTCACTGAGAAAGAATCTCCACCCATGTCCGTGCAACTGCCCGAAGGTGCCTGCCGCGTGCTCGATTTCTGGTTCGACCAGCCTGGTTCGGCGGCCTGGAATACCGAGCGCCGCGCATGGTTCACCAAGTCGGATGATTTCGACGACCGCATCCGCACGCACTTCCTGTCTGACTGGCAGGTCGCCAGCGAGGGCGCGCCGGACGACTGGTCGGTCACCCCCGAAGGCGCCTGTGCCCGCGTGGTGCTGCTGGACCAGTTCCCGCGCAACATGTTCCGCAACGATCCGCGCAGCTTCGGCACCGATGCGCAGGCGCTGGCGCTGGCCAGGCGCATCGTCGCGACCGGCATGGACCGCGAGCTGCCGACGGACTACCACCGCATGTTCTGCTACATGCCGTTCGAGCATTCGGAAGCGCTGGAAGACCAGGACGAGGCGGTGCGGCTGATGACGCAGCTGCGCGAGTCCAGTGGCGGTAAGGTGGATGTGGTGGAGTGGGCCGACAAGCACCGCGAGATCATCGTGCGCTTTGGCCGCTTCCCGCACCGCAATGCGGTGCTGGGCAGGCCGGGCACGGCGGAGGAACTGGCGTTCCTGCAGCGGCCGGGCTCGTCGTTCTAGGCGCGGCAGGAGCCGCGCCGGGCGTCAGGTCTTGTCGCGGGCCTGCTGCCACTTGTCCACGCGCACGCGCGGCGCGGCGGCCAGCTGGTCCAGCAGCGTGCCGGGAAGGTCCGCCACATGCAGCAGGTCGGCATGCACCTGCTTCAGGAATCCTTCCTGCACGGCATGGCCGAGGAAACCCAGCATGTCGTCGTAGAAACCACCGACGTTAAGCAGCCCCACCGGCTTGTCGTGGTAGCCCAGCTGCAGCCAGGTGAAGGTCTCGAACAGCTCTTCGAAGGTGCCCACGCCGCCGGGCATGGCGATGAAGGCATCGGCACGGTCGGCCATCATCTGCTTGCGCTCGTGCATGTTGCGCACCACGTGCAGCTCGGTCAGGCCGCGGTGGCCCACTTCCTTCTGCATCAGCGCTTCCGGGATGATGCCGATGACGGTGCCGCCGTGTTCCAGCACCGCGTCGGCCACGGTGCCCATCAGGCCGACCTTGCCGCCGCCGTAGACCAGCGCCAGGCCGCGCTCGGCCAGCGTGCGGCCGAGCAGGCGCGCGCCCTCGGCATATTCGGGGCGGTTGCCAGGGCTGGAGCCGCAATAGACGCAGACGGATTTCACTTCTTTTCCTTTGCCGCCTCGGCGGCTGCCTTGGACGCCGCGTAGTCGCGGGCCAGCTGGTCGAAGGCCTCGCGCGCGCGGCCGCGCAGGTAGGGCGCGAGGATCGAGAAGATGTGGTAGCTCGAGCCGTGCAGGTAGCCGCGGATCTGCTCGGCATCGTTGTACTGGCGCGGATGCTGCACGAACTGGAACGACAGCCAGTAGGTGGCAATCACCACCATGTTGGTGCAGATCGCCTCGACCTGCTCGGGCGTGGCTTCCATCTCGCCGTCTTCCAGGAACTGCCGGCAGATCTCGTGCGCGAAGCGCTGCTTCTGCTCGACGATGCGCTTGAAGTTGGTCTCCAGCATCCGGTTGCGCGCCAGCAGGTCGTTGATGTCGCGATACAGGAAGCGGTAGTTCCACAGGAACTCGGACATGTACTGCAGGTAGCCCCAGCTTTCGTCCAGGGTCGCCTTGTGGTCGTCCGGCATCTTCAGGCGGCGCTCCATCTCCTGCTCGAAGCGCACGAAGATGGAGTTGATGATGTCGTCCTTGTTGCGGAAGTGGTAATAGAGATTGCCGGGGCTGATCTCCATCGCTTCCGCGATCGTCGTGGTGGTGACGTTCGGTTCGCCGACTTCGTTGAACAGGCGCAGCGAGACGTCGAGGATGCGGTCCCTGGTGCGGCGGGGGCCGGTTTGCGGTTTCGGTTCCATGGGCGTCCGGGCGGTCGGTCGATCGGTCGATCGGTGAATCGTGGCAGGGTTGCGATTATAAGCAATCGGCCCGGGCCACCTCCCGTCTGGCGCCTTGCCCCGGATTCAGCCCGCCAGCGCCCGCACCCATTGCACCACGTGGGGCCCGGCAATGGCCAGCCAGGTGCCGCCGCACAGCACCAGCGCCAGCAGCACCGCGGCGCTGCCGAAATCCTTGGCGCGCTTGGACAGGCTGTGGCGTTCCAGCGAGATCCGGTCGATGGCCGCCTCGACGCTGGAGTTGAGCAGTTCCACGATCAGCACCACCAGCAGCGTGCCGAGCAGCAGGATGCGCTCGACCACCCCCACGGGCAGCAGGAAGGCGCATGGCGCCAGGATCGCCACCAGCGTCAGCTCCTGGCGGAACGCGCTTTCCTCCAGCACCGCGTAGCGCAGGCCGGACAGCGAGTTGATGGCGGCGTGCCAGGCGCGTGCCAGGCCGCGGTTGCCCTTGTGGGGGTTCTGCTCGATCGTGTAGTCAGCGGTCTGGGCTGCCGGCGGCCTCTGCAGGGGCGGGTCGGACGGCAGCTCCGGATGGGGTTTCGGCATGGCTTTGCGATGCGGGTTGGGCCGCCGCGCCGCCGGGCTTTCCGGCAGCGAACGGCCGCAAGTGGGCCAGGAACTGCTCGGAGGCGGCGCGCCATGAAAACCGTTCGGCATGGGCTCGGGCCGTGGCGCGGTCGATGCGCAGCGCTTCCAGGCAGGCTTCGCGCAGGTCTTCGTGCATCACGCCCGCGGGGCTGTCGCCCAGCACGTCGATCGGGCCGGTGACCGGGTACGCCGCCACCGGCAGGCCGCTGGCCAGCGCCTCCAGCAGCACCAGCCCGAAGGTGTCGGTGCGGCTGGGGAACACGAAGACATCAGCCGAAGCATACACCCGGGCCAGTTCCGGCTGGCTCAGCACGCCCAGGTAATTGGCGCCCGGATAGCGCGCGCGCAGCGCGGACAGCGCGGGGCCGTCGCCGACCACCCACTTGGAGCCGGGCAGGTCCAGCGCCAGGAAGGCCTCGACGTTCTTCTCCACCGCGACGCGGCCCACGTACAGGAAGATCGGGTGCGCCGTGTTGAGCACGTTGGCGCGCTGCGGCGTGAAGATGTCGAGGTCGACGCCGCGCGTCCACAGCACGCCGTGGTCGATGCCGTGCTGGTGCAGGTCGTCGAGCACCACCGGCGTCGGCGCCATCACCGCCTGCGCCGGGCCATGGAACCAGCGCAGGAAGCGGTAGGTCCAGGCCAGCGGAACGCCGAAGCGCGCCTGCACGTACTCCGGGAAGCGCGTGTGGTAGGCCGTGGTGAAGGGCAGGTGCCGGCGCAGCGCGTGGCGCCGCGCGGCCAGGCCGAGCGGCCCTTCGGTGGCGATATGCAGGGCATCGGGAGCGAATGCTTCGATGCGCCGCTGCACCCGCGCCGACGGCAACAGCGACAGCCGGATCTCGGGGTAGGTCGGGCACGGCACCGTGCGGAATTCCAGCGGCGTGATCATGTCGACCGTGTGGCCCAGTGCCTCCAGCTCGCGGCGCGTGGACTTGAGCGTGCGCACCACGCCGTTGACCTGCGGTTCCCAGGCATCGGTGACGATCAGGATCTTCATGCAGCCTCCTAGGGGGCGTTGGAAGGGCAATGCGGAATCAGGGGCGCGGGAGGAATGCGGGGCCGGCATCAGCCTGCCACCGCGGCACGGCGCCGGCGGCGGGCGGCCGGTTCGGGCGGATCCATCAGCGTGGTCCAGTAGACGATCTTCAGCTCGCCCTCCATGGTCTCGACCAATGCCGACAGGCTTTCCACCCAGTCTCCGTCGTTGCAGTAGAGCTGGCCGTTGACCTCGCGGATCTCGGCCTTGTGGATGTGGCCGCAGACCACGCCATCGCAGCCGCGCCGGCGCGCTTCGTCGACCATCGCGGTCTCGAAGGCGCTGATGTAGTTGACCGCGTTCTTGACCTGGTGCTTCAGGAACTGCGACAGCGACCAGTACGGGAAGCCCAGCCGCGCGCGCAGCCGGTTGAAGTGCCGGTTCAGCGCCAGGATCATCGTGTACAGCGAGTCGCCCAGGTAGGCCAGCCAGCGCGCGTGCTGTACCACGCCGTCGAACAGGTCGCCGTGCACCACCCACAGCCGGCGCCCGGTGGCGGTGACGTGGACCGCCTCTTCGCGCACGGTGATGTCGCCGAATGCCATGCCGTCGAACTGCCGCGCGGCTTCGTCGTGGTTGCCGGGCACGTAGATCACCTCGGTGCCCTTGCGCGCCTTGCGCAGCAGCTTCTGCACCACGTCGTTGTGGCTCTGCGGCCAGTACCAGCCGCGGCGCAGCTGCCAGCCGTCGATGATGTCGCCGACCAGGTAGAGCTGGTCGGATTCGTTGTGCTTGAGGAAGTCGAGCAGGTAGGTGGCCTGGCAGCCGGGCGTGCCCAGGTGGATGTCGGACAGCCAGATGGCGCGGTAGCGGTGGATCTTGTGCGCCTCGGCCGGATAGGTGTCCGGCTGCTCGCGCAGCGGCGCGAGGGCGGCGGCGTCAAGGCCCGGAGGCAGGAACGCGCTCAGCGGTGCCGCGGTATCCCAGCTGCCGCCGGAACTGCGGCGCAGCCGTTGCTTCAGTTGCGCGGCCTTCGACAGGTATCCGCGGGCGGATCGGAGTGCTTGCACCATGGCAGTCCCGGTAGCGGCGATGGCTGCATTCAGCCAGCGCGCGATGACGGCGCCGTGACGGAAACATGACTGACTTGTGAAGCGTGGGAAACCGTGGCGCAAGCAGGACAGCCGCGATGCTTCCGATGTCGGCTAGCGTCCGCGTGCCGACAGTTCCCGCAGCGCATCCAGCACCGCCCGGATCGCCGCCGGATGCCGCAGCAGCGACACATGGCCGATGCCTGACAGCGCGATATGCCCGGCACCCTCGAGCCAGCCGGTGCAGGGTGGCCCGGCGATTGAATCGTGCCAGCTGAACACCGACACCATGCGGGCGCGCAGGCGCGGGCTTTCCGCGCTGGCAAGCGCGGAAAGCCACAGGCTGCCGCAGCGCATCTGCCTGGCGTTATGACCCCCGCCAAAGCGCGCCAGCGCGCTGCCATGGTGCGGGGTGCCGAGGGTCACGATGCCGGCGCAGAGGTCCTCGTCGCCAGCCAGCCGCAGCGCCGCGCGCGCCACCAGCCCGCCCATGCTGTGGCACACCAGCAATGGCGCACGGCCGTAATCTGCGGTCACGCGCCGCATCGCGCCGAGCAGCGCGTGCGCGTAGTCGTCGATATCGCCGAAGACCGGCAGCAGGTCGATCCCTTCGCAGCGGTAGCCCGCGGCCGCCAGCGCGGGCTGCATGTCGAGCCAGATCGCCTGCCCGCAGGCGTAGCCGTGGACCAGCAGCACCGGCGGTGCGTCGCGGCCGGGCAGGGCGTCGGCGGGCGGGGCAAAGGGCGCGCGGGCGCGAAACGGCTGCAGCCAGTCGAACATGCGCAGCACGGAGCGGATCTCGTTCAGGTAGCAGCGCAGTGCTTCAGGCACGCGCAACGGGCGGCGTGTAGCGGCGAGTTCTTGCGGCGGCGCGGGCGGGCGGTGGCCTGACGCCACCCACAGGCCGCGCCCGGTAAAGGCGAAGGCGAAGGCGATGCCGGCGGCGAAGCCGCCGAGGATCATCGCCACGCCGGCGGCGAGCGCGCCCGGCCAGGGCCATCCAGCCAGCCGCACCAGGGCGGCGCCGATGCCAAGCGCCGCGGCCGCCTGCGCGGTCACCGCCAGGCGGCGGATGCCGGCGGCGCCGAACGTCATGCCCTGGGCGTGCGCAGGTCCGCGAGCCGCGTGCCGGCGAGGCGGTCATGCAGGAACTGCCGGCGCGGGTCGAGCCAGGCCAGCAGGATCCAGACCAGCAGGCCGGCGCACAGCACGCCGACGAACGGGCCCTTGACCAGCCCCAGCCAGTGCCCGAGCGCCGCCGACGGCGGCAGCCACAGCCAGGCCAGCACGTAGCGCAGCGCCGCCTGCGGCCAGCGCGGAGGCGCGCCGGCGGCGTTCTCGACGCGGATGCGCCAGGTCTGCATGGCCAGGGTCTGGCCGTTGCGCTGCCAGAACCAGGTGAAATACAGGCCCATCACCACGAAGCTCCACAGCTGGATCGCCAGCGGACCGTCCGCGCCGACCTGCCGCAGCAGCGGACGCAGCAGCAGGTAGCAGGCAGTGGAAGCACTCATCACGCCGAACAGCAATACGCCTTCGTACAGCATGCAGGCAATGCGGCGGCGCAGCGGCGGTGCCACGGGCGCGGGAGCTGCGGCGGGCTTGGGGTCGAGGGTGGTGGCAGCGGGCATGTCAGGCGAAGAAGGGCGGCGCAAGCGCGCGCGGGACGCGCAAGACAGCCATTATGCCAAAGGGCACGGCGGCCACCCATCGGGCGGGCCGACTACTGCCGCGCCGTGCCTTCGGAGGCCGCGGCGGCCTCGGTAGCGGCTTCCGGTACAGCCGTAGCGGTGCTGGCGGCCGCGGCGGTCGCGGCGCTGGCTGGAGTGGCCGGCAGCGCTGCGGGCGCGGATGCCGTTGCCGGCGATGCGGCCACGGCAGAAGCGGCCTGGGCTTCGCTGGCAGGCTTGCCGCCCGCGCCGGCGGACCTGGGCTCGTGCCGGACCGCGTGGCTGGTGCCGCCCGGCAGGCGCTTGGTGCTCGGCAGCGCGCTGACGGCACCAGGCCGGCTCGGCACGCGCTCCGCGGCGGCCAGCTTCTTCTTCTGCTCTTCCGGCAGTTGCTGGTACTTGTCCCAGGCCTCGGCCTTCTTCTCGGCCGGCAGCGCGCGGGTGATCTGGTAGTTCTCGCGCGCCAGCCGCCGTTGCTGGGGCGTCATCCTGATCCATTCAGCCATGCGCGCCTGCAGCCGCGCCTGTTCCTCCGGCGAGAACTTCGGGTAGCGCTCGGCAATGCGCAGCCACTTGCGGCGGTTCAGTTCGGGCAGGGTGTCCCACAGCGGCTGCAGCGGCGCCAGGATGCGCTGATTGACCGGGCTCAGCTCGGACCATGCCGGGCGCGCGCTGGCTGCCGCGTGTGCCGGCGTGGCGCCGGAGGCGCCTTGCGCGTGCGCGGCGGCTGGCAGCAGGGACCAGCCGGCCGCGGCGCCGGATACGGCCAGCAGCAGCGCGGCCAGCCGGCGGCGCAGGGCGTCGGGGCGGGGCAGTGCGGGCGCCATGCTATTGCCCGTGTTTCAGGAAGACGTGGAAGCCCTCGTCGGCGTATGCCGTGGGCGGCAGGTCGTCGAGCAGCATGGCCGCATCGACATCGGCCAGTTCTTCGACGCGTTTCTGCTGCTGCCAGTGGTAGATGCCCATCAGGCCGGCGGCCAGCGCCACCAGCGTCCAGATCAGGCCCAGGCGGCGCAGCCAGGCACCGGCGCGGTGCAGCGGCGAGTCGTCATCGTCGAACACCGGGACATGCGGTCCCGGCATGGCGAATTGCGGCACCGGCACGGCCACTTCGGCCTTCTTGCGCGCGAGCGCAATCCGGCGCGCGGCGGCGAGCCGTTCGGCAATGTCGGCCGGCAATGCCTCGGCACTGGCATCGAGTGCCGTGCGAATCTCATGGGCGAACCGGCGTTCGCGGATATCTCTCTCGTTTATGCTCATAGTCGGACCCCCCGTGCGCGCAGGGCTTGCGCCAGAGTATGCGTGGCACGGGAACAGTGCGTCTTGACGCTGCCCTCGGAGCAGCCCATGACGGCTGCGGTTTCGGCAACGTCCATATCTTCCCAGTAACGCATCAGGAATGCCTCGCGTTGACGCGCCGGCAGGCGCTGGATCTCCTGCTCGATGATGTGCATCACCTGCGCGCGCTCGACCTTGTCGGCGCTGCTTTCCGCCGATTCGGAGCCGGCCTGCGCCTCCAGCGTTTCCAGCAGGTCGCTATCGTCGCCGCCGTCGCGGTCGTCGCGCAGGCTGGAAAACAACGTGACCCACGTGTTGCGCACCTTCTGGCGGCGGAACCAGTCGTGGATGGTGTTCTGCAGGATGCGCTGGAACAGCGGCGGCAATTCGGCGGCGCCCTTGTCGCCGTATTTCTCGGCCAGCTTGATCATCGCGTCCTGCACGATATCCAGCGCCGCCTCGTCGTCGCGCACCGCGAACACGGCCTGCTTGAAGGCGCGGCGTTCGACGCTGGCGAGAAAATCGGTCAGTTCCTGGTCGGTGGCCATTCAGGCAGAGTGCGGCTTGGTGTGCAGCTTGGTGCGGCGTCGATTGCTCAGCCTTGCGAATGTGGAATGTGCTGCGTACGGCCCGTAGCATGCGCAAGGTGCTGCGATGCTAGCAAAAAAACCTGCGCATGTACCACTTTGTATTGAGGGAGAGACAATGTGCAGCGGGAAATCGGCATCTGCCCCTGCGTAAAACCCTATAAACCGGCGCAAAACAACCATAGACCGCGCTGGTGCATTGCAGTATCATCGACGGTTCACACGACATCAGTGGTTGTCTCATCCGGCCGCTTATGAGGCGGTCTTCCATGCAGACGCGCACCGCTTGAACCCGAGCCACAAGTTCGGCAGAGAGCATCCAAACAATTTTTTGCCGAAAATTGCAAAGGACTGAAATGAACATGCCCAGCGCGGAATTCTCCCACGCAGACAGCAATTCATCTGCCGCACCCGAAATGATCGGGGCGGAAATCCTCGTTCACGCACTTGCCGAAGAAGGCGTCGAGTACGTCTGGGGCTACCCCGGCGGCGCAGTGCTGTATATCTACGACGAGCTCCACAAGCAAAAGAAGTTCGAGCACATCCTGGTGCGCCACGAGCAGGCCGCGGTCCATGCCGCAGACGGCTATGCACGCGCAACCGGCAAGGTGGGTGTCGCCCTGGTGACCTCCGGTCCCGGCGTGACCAATGCCGTCACCGGCATTGCCACCGCGTACCTCGACTCGATCCCGATGGTGGTGATCACCGGCAACGTGCCGACCCACGCCATTGGCCAGGACGCCTTCCAGGAGTGCGACACCGTCGGCATCACCCGCCCGATCGTCAAGCACAACTTCCTGGTGAAGGACGTGCGCGACCTCGCCGCGACCATCAAGAAGGCGTTCTTCATTGCCTCCACCGGCCGTCCGGGCCCGGTGGTGGTGGACATCCCCAAGGATGTCTCGCGCAATGCCTGCAAGTACGAGTACCCCAAGTCGATCGACATGCGCTCGTACAACCCGGTGAACAAGGGTCACTCGGGCCAGATCCGCAAGGCGGTGGCACTGCTGCAGAACGCCGAGCGTCCGTACATCTACAGCGGCGGCGGCGTGGTGCTGGCCAATGCCAGCGATGAACTGCGCCAGCTGGCCGCGATGACCGGCCACCCGGTGACCAACACGCTGATGGGCCTGGGCGCGTTCCCCGGCACCCACAAGCAGTTCGTCGGCATGCTCGGCATGCACGGCACGTATGAAGCCAACATGGCCATGCAGAACTGCGACGTGCTGATCGCCATCGGTGCCCGCTTCGACGACCGCGTGATCGGCAACCCGTCGCACTTCACCTCGCAGGCGCGCAAGATCATCCATATCGATATCGACCCGTCTTCGATCTCGAAGCGCGTCAAGGTCGATATTCCCATCGTCGGCAACGTCAAGGACGTGCTGCAGGAACTGATCGCACAACTCAAGGCCAGCGACGTCAAGCCCAAGCGCGAAGCCCTGGCCAAGTGGTGGGAGCAGATCGAGCAATGGCGCTCGGTGGACTGCCTGAAGTACGACCGCAGCTCCGAGATCATCAAGCCGCAGTACGTGGTGGAAAAGATCTGGGAACTGACCCACGGCGACGCCTTTATCTGCTCCGACGTCGGCCAGCACCAGATGTGGGCCGCGCAATTCTACAAGTTCGACGAGCCGCGCCGCTGGATCAACTCCGGCGGCCTGGGCACGATGGGCGTGGGCCTGCCGTACGCGATGGGCATCAAGAAGGCATTCCCGGAGAAGGAAGTCGTCACCATCACCGGTGAAGGCTCGATCCAGATGTGCATCCAGGAACTGTCGACGTGCCTGCAGTACGACACCCCGGTGAAGATCTGCTCGCTCAACAACGGCTACCTCGGCATGGTGCGCCAGTGGCAGGAGATCGAGTACGACAACCGCTACTCGCATTCCTACATGGACGCGCTGCCCGATTTCGTCAAGCTGGCCGAGGCCTACGGGCATGTCGGCATGCGCGTCGAGAAGACGTCTGACGTCGAGCCGGCGCTGCGCGAGGCGTTCCGCCTGAAGGACCGTACCGTGTTCCTGGACTTCCAGACCGATCCCACCGAAAACGTCTGGCCGATGGTCCAGGCGGGCAAGGGCATTTCCGAAATGCTGCTCGGCGCGGAGGACCTGTAATGCGACACATCATTTCGGTCCTGCTGGAGAACGAAGCCGGTGCGCTGTCGCGCGTGGTGGGCCTGTTCTCGGCCCGCGGCTACAACATCGAGACGCTGACCGTGGCGCCGACCGAGGACTCCTCGCTGTCGCGCATGACGATCGTCACGACCGGTTCGGATGACATCATCGAACAGATCACCAAGCACCTGAACCGCCTGGTGGAGGTGGTCAAGGTGGTCGACCTGACCGAAGGCGCGCACATCGAGCGCGAGCTGATGCTCGTCAAGGTGCGCGCGGTGGGCAAGGAGCGCGAGGAAATGAAGCGCACCGCCGACATCTTCCGCGGCCGCATCATCGATGTCACCGAGAAGACCTACACCATCGAGCTGACCGGCAACGGCGTCAAGCTCGATGCGTTCCTGGACGCGATCGACCGTACCGCCATCCTGGAGACCGTCCGTACCGGCGGCTCGGGCATCGGCCGCGGCGAGCGCATCCTGAAGGTCTGATCCGGCGCCGCTCGCAGCCAATCGCACAGGTTCAAGCAGTATCCCCCGGGCGGCGCGATCCGTGCGCACACAATGCGCACGAGGATGCCGCCCCCCTCATATAAAAGACAGAGATTGAAGGATTTATCATGAAAGTGTTTTACGACAAGGACGCCGACCTCTCGCTGATCAAGGGCAAGAACGTCACCATCATCGGTTATGGCTCGCAGGGCCACGCCCACGCGCTGAACCTCAAGGATTCGGGCGTCAACGTGACGGTCGGCCTGCGCAAGAGCGGCGCGTCGTGGAACAAGGCCGCCAACGCCGGCCTGCAGGTCAAGGAAGTGGCCGAGGCCGTCAAGGGCGCCGACGTGGTCATGATCCTGCTGCCGGACGAGCAGATCGCCGACGTGTACAAGAACGAAGTGCACGCCAACATCAAGGAAGGCGCCGCGCTGGCCTTCGCCCACGGCTTCAACGTGCACTACGGTGCCGTGATCCCGCGCGCCGACCTGGACGTGATCATGATCGCGCCGAAGGCCCCGGGCCACACCGTGCGCGCCACGTACACGCAAGGTGGCGGCGTGCCGCACCTGATCGCCGTGCACCAGAACAAGTCCGGCGCCGCCCGTGACATCGCCCTGTCGTACGCCACCGCCAACGGCGGCGGCCGTGCCGGCATCATCGAGACCAACTTCCGCGAAGAAACCGAAACCGACCTGTTCGGCGAGCAGGCCGTGCTGTGCGGCGGTACCGTCGAGCTGATCAAGGCTGGCTTCGAGACCCTGGTGGAAGCCGGCTACGCGCCGGAAATGGCCTACTTCGAGTGCCTGCACGAACTGAAGCTGATCGTCGACCTGATCTACGAAGGCGGCATCGCCAACATGAACTACTCCATCTCCAACAACGCGGAATATGGTGAGTACGTCACCGGCCCGCGCGTGGTGACCGAGGAGACCAAGAAGGCGATGAAGCAGTGCCTGAAGGACATCCAGACCGGCGAATACGCCAAGAGCTTCCTGCTGGAGAACAAGGCCGGCGCCCCGACCCTGATCTCGCGCCGCCGCCTGAACGCCGAGCACGAGATCGAAGTGGTGGGCGAGAAGCTGCGCGCGATGATGCCGTGGATCGCCAAGAACAAGATGGTCGACCAGTCGAAGAACTGATCTGTAGCGCTGCCTGATGGCCCGCGCCGCACGGCGGCGGGCCGAAGCCGTTCAGCGTTCCGTGCCTTGCCCTTCTATCATCGGAAGGGGACTGCCGGGACCTGAACGGCTTTTTGTTATCCTTG
This sequence comes from Cupriavidus sp. IK-TO18, assembly GCF_015549295.1. Taxonomy (NCBI): domain Bacteria; kingdom Pseudomonadati; phylum Pseudomonadota; class Betaproteobacteria; order Burkholderiales; family Burkholderiaceae; genus Cupriavidus; species Cupriavidus sp. IK-TO18. Next base: position 121,206 of record NZ_JADGMP010000015.1, on the reverse strand, counting down.
TCGAACTTTTCGGGCAAGGCGTGCGCCTGATGCTGCTCCGTGGCACGTAACCGACATGAGCCGGCCAGCGCCGCCCCGGCGGATATCGCCGCTGCCGCACCGCCTCGCCCTGATTTTGACTCCACCGAAACACGTACTGCATGAACTATCCTCATCCGCTGATCGCCCGTGAAGGCTGGCCGTTCCTGGCCGGCGCCTTTGTCATTTCGCTGCTGGTGCACGCCAGCGCGGGCTTCTGGTGGGCGCTGCCGCTGTGGATCATCACGGTGTTCGTGCTGCAGTTCTTCCGCGATCCGCCGCGCCCGATCCCGTCGGCGCCCAACGCGGTGCTGGCGCCGGCAGACGGCCGCATCGTCGTGGTCGAGAAGACCATGGATCCGTACGCCAATCGCGAGGCGCTGAAGATCAGCGTCTTCATGAACGTCTTCAACGTGCACTCGAACCGCGTGTCGGTCGACGGCGCGGTCGAGAAGGTCGAATATTTCCCGGGCAAGTTCGTCAACGCCGACCTCGACAAGGCCTCGGTCGAGAACGAGCGCAATGCGGTGGTCATCCGTCGCGCGACCGATGGCCAGGTGGTCACGCTGGTGCAGGTGGCCGGCCTGGTGGCGCGCCGTATCCTCTGCTACACCAAGGCCGGCGACAAGCTCGCGCGCGGCCAGCGCTATGGCTTCATCCGCTTCGGCTCGCGCGTGGACGTGTACCTGCCGCTCGACGCGCGTCCGCGCGTGACCATTGGCGAGAAGGTGTCGGCGTCGTCGACGATCCTCGCCGAACTCGACGTGAAGTGAGCGAAGGCCTGACCAGGACGACAGGAACACAGGAGGACTGCGATGGTTGCCTTCAATCGACGTAACAAACGGGGCAGCAGCGGCAACGTGACGCATCTGCGCCCGTTCCGCCATAACCAGCTGCGCGGTGCCGAGGACTATGACGACGATGCCGCGGACGACCACGACATCGCTTATGAGCGCCAGCGGCCGCGCCGCCGCGGCATTTACCTGCTGCCCAATGCGTTCACCACCGCGGCGCTGTTCGCCGGCTTCTTCGCCATCGTGCAGGCGATGAACATGCGCTTTGACGTGGCGGCCATCGCGATCTTCGCGGCCATGGTGCTCGACGGCATGGACGGGCGCGTGGCGCGCATCACCAATACGCAGAGCGCGTTCGGCGAGCAGTATGACTCGCTGTCGGACATGACCTCGTTCGGCGTCGCGCCGGCGCTGGTGATGTACGAATGGATCCTGCATGACCTCGGCAAGTGGGGCTGGATCGCGGCCTTCGTCTACTGCACCTGCGCGGCGCTGCGGCTGGCGCGTTTCAACGCCAATATCGGCGTGGTCGACAAGCGCTTCTTCCAGGGCCTGCCCAGCCCGGCTGCCGCGGCACTGGTCGCCGGCTTTGTCTGGCTGGTGATCGACAACAAGCTGCCGGTCAAGGAACTGTGGATGCCGTGGGTGGCGTTCGGCATCACGCTGTACGCTGGGCTGTCGATGGTGTCCAATGCGCCGTTCTACAGCGGCAAGGCGCTGGATGTCCGCTACCGCGTGCCGTTCGGCATGATGGTGCTGGTCCTGGTGTTGTTCGTGGTGGTGTCGACCGATCCGCCGGTGGCGCTGTTCGGGCTGTTCGTCGCCTACGCGATCTCGGGTTACGTGCTGTGGGGCTGGCGTGCCCTGCACGGGCAGCCGGGCGGGGTCCGCAAGGCGCGCGAAAGCGGCAATGGCGGAAACGGCGGCAACGGTTGATGGTTGTGGGCAGGGAAGGGCGCTAAGGCGCCCTTCGTGCTTTCCCGGTTTCACAATTGTTTTTACGCCGCGGCCGCTGGCCGTGGCACTCTGCAGTGTTTTCCACTTACCGTCAGGAGGATGTCATGGGCATGTTCGACTTCATCAAGGAAGCGGGGGAAAAGCTGTTCGGCACCGGCGAGGCCAAGGCGGCGCAGCAGGCCGCGGCGGCGGATGCGTCGGCCGAGAAGGTCGATGCCGCCAACCGTGCCGCGGGCGATGCGATCGAGGCGTACATCAGGAAGATGGGGCTCGATGCCACCGGGCTGATGGTGCAGGTGGATGGCTCGCGGGGTCTGGTGACGGTGTTCGGCGTGGCGCCGGACCAGGCCACGCGCGAGAAGATCATCCTGTGCGCCGGCAATGTCGAGGGCGTGGACAAGGTCGAGGACAAGATGTCGGTGAACGTCGAGTCGGCAGAGTCGCAATGGCATACCGTGGTCAAGGGCGACACGCTGTGGGCGATCGCGCAGGCCGCTTATGGCAACGGTGCCGAGTACAACAAGATCTTCGAGGCCAACAAGCCGATGCTGTCGCATCCGGACAAGATTTACCCCGGCCAGAAGCTGCGCATCCCGCCCAAGGGTTGAGGCGAGGCGCGCACAGATCCGCGGGCGCGTGCGGCAAAACCCTGTATTGCACGGGCGCGCCAAACCGGCTATAGTCGCTCCCATGATTTCGCGCCAAGTCCTACTCGCCCGCACCACCCTAGGTGGCCTACTAGGCCATCAGGTCGGGACGCGCGCGCGCTGAGGACAACGCTACCCTTAGCGCGGAATCCGTAAGGAACACCAACGCCCCGGCCTGCTCGTGCACGCCGGGGCGTTTTGCATTCCACAGCCGTGGAGCGCGGAACAGGCGGTAAGCCCCGGACACAGCAGGCCGGGGACGGCACACCAGAAGCTACTCAGGAGCTCCACAAAATGTCTGACAAACTCATCATTTTCGACACCACCTTGCGTGACGGCGAGCAGTCGCCCGGCGCTTCCATGACCCGCGAGGAAAAGATCCGCATCGCGCGCCAGCTGGAACGCCTGAAGGTCGATGTGATCGAGGCCGGCTTTGCGGCCAGCTCGAACGGCGACTTCGAAGCCATCCGCTCGATCGCCCAGGTGGTGAAGGATTCGACCATCTGCTCGCTGGCCCGCGCCAACGACAAGGACATCGCCCGCGCGGCCGAAGCGCTCAAGCCCGCCAACTCGTTCCGCATCCACACCTTTATCGCCACGTCCGCGCTGCACATGGAGAAGAAGCTGCGCATGACGCCGGACCAGGTGTACGAGCAGGCTCGCCTGGCAGTGCGCTTTGCGCGCCAGTTCACCGACGATATCGAGTTCTCGCCGGAAGACGGCAGCCGCTCGGACATGGACTTCCTGTGCCGCGTGCTCGAAGGCGTGATCGCCGAGGGCGCGACCACCATCAACCTGCCGGACACCGTGGGTTATGCCGTGCCGGAGGGCTACGCGGCGCTGATCCGCTCGGTGCGCGAGCGCATCCCGAATTCGGACAAGGCGATCTGGTCGGTGCACTGCCATAACGATCTGGGCATGGCAGTGGCCAACTCGCTCGCCGCGGTCAAGCTGGGCGGTGCGCGCCAGGTCGAGTGCACCATCAACGGCCTGGGCGAGCGCGCCGGCAACACCAGCCTGGAAGAGGTGGTGATGGCGGTGAAGACCCGCCGCGACTACTTCGACCTGGACGTCGGCGTGGACACCACGCAGATCGTGCCGGCCTCCAAGCTGGTATCGCAGATCACCGGTTTCGTGGTGCAGCCGAACAAGGCCGTCGTCGGCGCCAACGCCTTCGCGCACGCCTCGGGCATCCACCAGGATGGCGTGCTCAAGGCGCGCGACACCTACGAGATCATGCGCGCGGAGGACGTGGGCTGGACCGCCAACAAGATCGTGCTGGGCAAGCTGTCGGGCCGCAATGCCTTCAAGCAGCGTCTGCAGGAACTCGGCATCGAGCTCGACAGCGAGAGCGAAGTCAATGCTGCCTTCACCCGCTTCAAGGAGCTGGCCGACCAGAAGGCCGAGATCTTCGATGAAGACATCATGGCCATCGTCTCTAACGAGGCCCAGCATGACGCGAACGAGCACTTCCGCTTCATCTCGCTGTCGCAGCGTTCCGAGACCGGTGAGCGCCCGCATGCACGCGTGGTGTTCAGCATGGACGGCCAGGAGCAGAGCGGCGAAGGCGAGGGCAACGGCCCGGTCGACGCCACGCTGCATGCGATCGAGTCGCGCGTGGCCAGCGGTGCCGAGATGGTGCTGTATTCGGTGAATGCGATCACCGGCGGCACCGAGGCCCAGGGCGAAGTGACCGTGCGCCTGTCCAAGGCCGGCCGCATCGTCAACGGCGTGGGGACCGACCCGGATATCGTCGCCGCCTCGGCCAAGGCCTACCTGGCCGCGTTGAACAAGCTGCACGACAAGGCCGTGCAGAAGATCAATCCGCAGATCTGACCAAGGCTTCTGCGTAAGACGGCGGACGGCTTACCCGGCCTGAGCGTACGGACCAAGCCCGCCATTCCCGACCCGGGGATGGCGGGCTTTTTCATGTGCGCCTGCCATCGCCCCTACCATCGGCGGAATCTTTCATCGGGGTCGTAGAGCGGGTCGGGCGTGATCTGGGTCCGGCGCAGGACGCCGGCATCGTCGAAATAGAAGTGGAACAGCGATGGCCATACGTCTTCATGGCGGAAGCGGTAGGACCAGACTTCATTGCGCATCCGCGGAAAATATTCGACCGGCAGGCGCGTCACGCCGAAATGCTCCGCCACATCCTCCCGGGTCCAGGTGCCGACCTGCGCCTTGTACAGCTCCGGCGTCGACAGCATATTGCGGAAGCTGGTGAGGTTGCCGTTGCGGTCGAACTCGGCGCCATAGGCGTACTGGCCCAGCGGCTGCTTGGAGTAGATCCAGCGCGAGGTCCCGTCGGGCAGGTTGTAGATATCGGTGGGCGGCCCGAACATGGCCTGGACCGCCGCCTTGGGCTGGCCGACAAGCTTGGTGCCTTCCTGGACCGGCATCAGCGTGGAGCAGGCGCAGAGCAGGGCGGCAGCAAGCGCCAGTAAGAACCGGCGGGCGCCGCCGGCGATTGCAGGGTTCATGACGGCCTCGGTCAATGCCTGGGTGATATCGAAAGTGTAGTTCTCCGCCTGCCTTGTGTGGTCCTGGCGCTGCTTTCCTCCGCTACTTCGCCGAATACGACGGCATTCGACGCGAATCGCGGCAGATGCAGTGGAGGCGGCCGTGATTTGCGCACTACCGGCGTGCTGCCGTACCATCCACCGCTTTCCGGGAGAGACTATGCAGGGTGTGGCGCGGTTGCGAGGTTGGCTGGGTGGCTTGTTGTTGGCAGTGGCGGCGGTTGTGCCGGCAGGCGCGTCCGCGCAGGAGCCGATCCGGCTGGGGATGATCGACGGCCTTTCCGGCCCGTTCGCCAACGCGGGCGAGGCGGTGGCGCGCAACCTGCGCCTGGCGATCGAGCGCGTCAATGCCCGCGGCGGCGTCAAGACCGCCGAGGGCGCGCGGCTCTTCGAGCTGGTGACATTCGACAGCAAGGGCAATGTCGACGAAAGCCTGATCCAGTTGCGCGCGCTGACCGACCGGCGCATTCCCTTCGTCCTGCAGGGCAACAGCTCGGCCGTGGCGGGCGCACTGGTTTCTGCCATCAACCGCCACAATGCGCGCCAGCCCGATGCGCGCGTGCTGTTCCTGAACTATTCGGCGGTCGATCCCAGCCTGACCAACGAGAACTGCAGCTTCTGGCATTTCCGTTTCGACGCCAGCGCCGACATGCGCATGCAGGCGCTGACCGAGGTGATCCGGCAGGACCAGTCCGTGCGCAAGGTCTACCTGATCGACCAGGACTACAGCTTCGGCCACCAGGTGGCGCGTTCGGCGCGCGAGATGCTGGCCGCGCGCCGACCGGACATCCAGATCGTCGGCGACGAATTCCATCCGATCGGCAAGATCAAGGATTTTGCCCCCTATATCGCCAAGATCAAGGCAAGCGGCGCGGACGCGGTCATCACCGGCAACTGGGGCAATGACCTGACCCTGATGGTCAAGGCCGCGCGCGAGGGCGGGCTGCAGGCCAAGTTCTACACCTTCTACGGCAACGGCCTGGGGGCGCCCGCGGCAATGGGCGATGCCGGCGTCGGCCGCGTGCTGGCCGTGGCCGAATGGCACCCGAACGTGGGTGGCGCTGCCTCGGATGCGTTTTACCAGCAGTTCCGCGCGCGTTACCCCGAGCCGAAGGACGATTACGTGCATCTGCGCATGCAGATGATGGTGGAAATGCTGGCGCGCGCCATCGAGAAAGCGGGCACCACCGATGCGGTCAAGGTGGCGCGGGCGCTGGAGAACATGCGCTACGTCAACGATTTCCATGAGGCCACCGTCCGCGCGGAGGACCACCAGGTACTGCAGCCGCTCTATGTGTCCGTGATGGACAAGCAGGGCGGTGCGGTGCGTTTCGATAACGAGGGCTCGGGCTACGGCTTCCGCACCGTGCGCAAGCTGAAGGCGGCGCAGACCACGCTGCCGACCACGTGCCGGATGGAGCGCCCTTGAGCCCCGGCAGGCTCCGCGGTTGCGATTCTCCTCGCGCGCCTTTTCGGCTATAATGCGCGGCTGTCGTCGACTGGCCCCTGGCCGGATGGCGGCAAATCCGTGACACGACGCATGCGGCGCATCCCGCGCTGTGGCGGTCGCAAGTGAAAGGAAATCATCATGGCAGTCGCCGATATCAACAAGTCCGAAGTCATCAAGCAGTTCGCCCGTGGCGCCAACGACACCGGCAGCCCCGAAGTGCAAGTGGCCCTGCTGACCACCCGCATCAACGAACTGACCCCGCACTTCAAGGCCAACATGAAGGATCACCACAGCCGCCGCGGCCTGCTGCGCATGGTGAGCCGCCGCCGCCGCCTGCTGGACTACCTCAAGTCCAACGACGCCGACCGCTACCGCGCCCTGATCGAAAAGCTGGGCCTGCGCAAGTAAGCTTGCGCAAGAGGTTGCGTACGATGGCAGCGCGATTCCTGGGTTTGCACGGTTTCGCGTGAGGCCTGGATGCCTGCTTCAGCATTGCTGGGGCAGGCATTTTGCTTTTCTGGCCGGGCGATTCCGCGCCGGCCGGGAATGCTGCAGGTGGTTGGAGTGATTTTCGCTTCACTGCTTCCGGCGAGGATTTCGATTCGCCGGACCCCGTTGCGGCAAGGCGCGCAACGGAGTAAGTTGTTCTTTTTTCTGGTTTTAGTATCCGGACCGGCCAAGGAAACGGGGCTTTGTGTCATTCCAGCGCGGCATCGGCAACAGTGCCGCGCTGGAATGGCATAGCACTTCCCTGCGACTGCAGCTGTCTCCGGCAGTTAGCCTGCGGCTGAGAACGCAGGCGTGGCACGCTGCGCAACGATCGCAAGCAGTGATCGCGGCGTGCACGCAAGACAAGGAATGCACATGTCCATGTTCAACAAGGTCGTCAAGGAATTCCAGTGGGGCCAGCACAAGGTCCGCATGGAAACCGGCGAAATCGCCCGCCAGGCCGGCGGTGCCGTGCTGGTCGATGTGGAAGACACCGTGGTGCTGGCGACCGTGGTCGCCGCCAAGAACCCGAAGCCGGGCCAGGATTTCTTCCCGCTGACCGTCGACTACATCGAGAAGACCTACGCGGCCGGCAAGATCCCCGGCGGCTTCTTCAAGCGTGAAGGCCGTCCGTCGGAAAACGAGACCCTGACCTCGCGCCTGATCGATCGTCCGCTGCGTCCGCTGTTCCCGGAAGGCTTCTACAACGAAGTGCAGGTGGTGGTGCACGTGGTGTCGCTGAACCCGGAAGTGCCGGCCGACATCCCCGCGCTGATCGGCGCGTCGGCCGCGCTGGCCGTGTCGGGCATCCCGTTCAGCGGCCCGGTGGGCGCCGCGCGCGTGGGCTACAAGGACGGCCAGTACCTGCTGAACCCGACCCGCTCGCAGATCGCCACCTCGGACCTGGACCTGGTGGTCGCCGGCACCGAGCGCGCCGTGCTGATGGTCGAATCGGAAGCCAACCAGCTTTCGGAAGACGTGATGCTGGGCGCCGTGGTCTATGGCCACGAGCAGATGCAGACCGCCATCAACGCCATCCATGAACTGGTGCGCGAAGGCGGCAAGCCCGAGTGGGACTGGACCGCGGCCGCCAAGAACGAGCCGCTGATCGCCAAGGTCACCGAAGTCGCGCTGCCGCTGCTGCAGGAGGCCTACCAGCTGCGCCAGAAGTCGGCCCGCAGCCAGAAGCTGAAGGAAGTGACGGCCAACGTGGCCGCCGCACTGGCCGAAGCCGGCGTGGAAGCCGACAAGGTGGAAGTCGGCAACATCATGTTCGACCTGGAAGCCAAGATCGTCCGCGGCCAGATCCTGAACGGCGAGCCGCGCATCGACGGCCGCGACACCCGCACCGTGCGCCCGATCGAGATCCGTTCGTCGGTGCTGCCGCGCGCGCACGGCTCGGCGCTGTTTACCCGCGGCGAGACGCAGGCGCTGGTGGTGGCCACGCTGGGCACCAAGAGCGACGAGCAGATCATCGACGCGCTGGCCGGCGAATACCGCGACCGCTTCATGCTCCACTACAACATGCCCCCGTTCGCCACCGGTGAAACCGGCCGCGTGGGCAGCCCGAAGCGCCGCGAAATCGGCCATGGCCGCCTGGCCAAGCGCGCACTGATCCCGGTGCTGCCGAAGGACGATGAGTTCGCGTACACCATCCGCCTGGTTTCGGAAATCACCGAATCCAACGGTTCGTCGTCGATGGCTTCGGTCTGCGGCGGCTGCCTGGCGCTGATGGATGCCGGCGTTCCGGTCAAGGCGCACGTGGCCGGCGTGGCCATGGGCCTGATCCTGGAAGGCAACAAGTTCGCCGTGCTGACCGACATCCTGGGCGATGAAGATCACCTGGGCGACATGGACTTCAAGGTGGCGGGTACCGACAACGGCATCACCGCGCTGCAGATGGACATCAAGGTCCAGGGCATCACCAAGGAGATCATGCAGGTCGCGCTGGCGCAGGCCAAGGAAGGCCGCCTGCACATCCTGTCGAACATGCAGCAAGCCATGGGCCACGCCCGCACCGAGCTGTCGGAGCACGCACCGCGCATGATCACCATGAAGATCCATCCGGACAAGATCCGCGAAGTGATCGGCAAGGGCGGCTCGACCATCCAGGCGCTGACCAAGGAAACCGGCACCACCATCGACATCCAGGAAGACGGCACCATCACCATCGCCTCGACCTCGACCGAAGGCATGGCCGAAGCCAAGCGCCGCATCGAGGGCATCACCGCGGAAGCCGAAGTGGGCAAGATCTACAACGGCACCGTGCTGAAGCTGCTGGACTTCGGCGCCATCGTCAACATCCTGCCGGGCAAGGATGGCCTGCTGCACATCTCGGAAATCGTCAACGAGCGTGTGAAGGACATCAAGGACTGGCTGAAGGAAGGCCAGCAGGTCCGCGTCAAGCTGATCCAGGCCGACGAGAAGGGCCGCCTGCGCCTGTCGCTGAAGGCCGCGCTGGCCGAAGAGGGCGGCAGCATCAGCCCGATCAACGCTGGCGAAGGCGCTGCCCCGGCAGCACCGGCCGGCGGCTCGGAGCAGCAGCAGTAAGCGGGGCAGTAATGTCCCACAGGTGCCGCCGCAAGGCGGTGCCGCGGAAAAACGGCCGGGCGATGCCCGGCCGTTTTTTTGTTTACACTGCGGCAACCCATCGAGCCCCCATCGAGCCAACGCTCACACCGAGCAAAGACAAGGAGCAAAGAAGCATGCAAGCCATCGAGATCCGCGAATACGGCGCCCCCGAAGTCCTCCAGCTGACCGAGCGGCCCGATCCGGTGCCCGCCCCGGGCGAGGTGCTGATCCGCGTGGCCGCCGCCGGCGTGAACCGCCCGGACGTATTCCAGCGCACCGGCAACTATCCGGTGCCGCCGGGCGCGTCGGACCTGCCTGGCCTGGAAGTGGCGGGCGTGGTGGTCGGTGGCGACCTGTCGCATGCCGACAACCGCTTCGGCCTCAAGGTGGGTGACCGCGTCTGCGCGCTGGTGCAGGGCGGCGGCTACGCGCAGTTGTGCACCGCGCCGCTGGCGCAGGTATTGCCGGCGCCCGATGGCCTGAGCGATATCGAAGCCGCCGCGCTGCCGGAGACCTTCTTTACGGTGTGGAGCAATGTGTTCGACCGCGGTTACCTGGGCCAGGGCCCGCGTGGCAAGGATGAAACGCTGCTGATCCAGGGCGGCTCCAGCGGCATCGGCACCACCGCGATCCAGATCGCCAAGGCGCTGGGCTTCAAGGTATTCGTCACCGCCGGCACCGATGAAAAATGCAAGGCCTGCGAGGACCTGGGCGCCGATCGCGCGATCAACTACAAGACCCAGGACTTCGTTGCCGAGGTGGCCGCGCTGACCGGCGGCAAGGGCGTCGACGTGATCCTCGACATGGTTGCCGGCCCGTACCTGGCGCGCGAGCTGAAGTGCATCGCCGACGATGGCCGCATCGTCATCATTGCGCTGCTAGGCGGCGCCAAGGCCGAGATCCCGCTCGGCGATATCCTGCGCCGCCGCATCACCGTGACCGGCTCGACGCTGCGTCCGCGGCCGGCCTCGTTCAAGGGCAAGATCGCCGCGGCGCTGCACGAGCAGGTGTGGCCGCTGCTGGCCGGCGGCAAGATCAAGCCGGTGATCCACCAGGTCTTTCCGGCCGCGCAGGCCGCCGACGCGCACCGCCTGATGGAGTCGAGCGAGCATATCGGCAAGATCGTGCTGACCTGGTGATGCCGTGCGCCGCCTGACGGCGCCGAAGTCACGCAGCAAAATGCCGCCGCCCGCCGTTGTCGGGCGGCGGTAGCCCCCGCCCCTGCCACACGCTACAATAGCGGGTTTGATTTTGGAGGGGCACCTCGTGAGACAAAAGCTCGTCATCGGCAATTGGAAGATGCATGGCAGCCTGGCTGCGAACGCGGCGCTGCTGGAGGGGATCAAGGGCGGCGTGGCGCGTGCGTCGCTGGCGGTGTGCGCACCGTTCCCCTATCTTGCACAATGCCAGGCGCTGCTGAACGGCTCGCAAGTGTCCTGGGGTGCACAGGATGTCTCGGCCGAAGCGCGTGGCGCTTTCACCGGTGAGGTTGCTGCCTCGATGTTGGGTGAGTTCGGCTGCACTTATGCCCTGGTCGGCCACTCGGAGCGCCGCACCTACCATGGCGAAACCGACCAGGTCGTGGCTGCCAAGGCGCTGCGCGCGCTGGAATTCGGTATCGTCCCCGTGGTCTGTGTCGGCGAAACGCTGGCCGAGCGCGAGGCCGATCAGACCGAGGCCGTCGTCGGCCGCCAGCTGCAGGCAGTGCTGGACGCGCTGTCGGCGGAGCAACTGAGCCGCGTGGTGCTGGCCTACGAGCCGGTCTGGGCGATCGGTACCGGCAAGACCGCGACCAGCGCGCAGGCGCAGGCCGTGCACGCTTTCCTGCGCGCCAAGGTTGCGGCGCGCGACGCCGGCGTGGCGCAGCGCATGGCCATCCTGTACGGCGGCAGCGTCAAGCCCGACAATGCGGCCGAACTGTTTTCCATGGCCGATATCGACGGGGGGCTGATTGGCGGCGCCTCGCTGAAGTCGGAAGATTTCCTCGCGATCGGCAACGCCTGAATGCCGGCCGTTCCGATCGTTCGGTTCGTTTCGATCAGGAAGTAACCAGGCAAGTAACGCTTATTTAAATCAAATGGCAATCTTCAAGACTTTGTTGGTGGTGTTGCAGGTGCTGTCGGCCCTGGGCGTGATTGGCCTGGTGCTGATCCAGCATGGCAAGGGCGCCGATGTGGGCGCGGCATTCGGCTCGGGCGCCTCGGGCAGCCTGTTCGGTGCCACCGGCTCGGCAAACTTCCTGTCGCGCACCACCGCCGTGCTGGCCACGCTGTTCTTCGTGTGCACGCTGGCGCTGACGCTGCTGGGCAACTACAAGCCCGCTGCGTCGCTGGGCGTGATGGGTGCCGCCCCGGCCTCGGCCCCGGCCACGGCAGGCGCATCGGCCCCGGCCGCTGCCCCGGCCGCTGCCCCGGCCGCCGCTGCTGACGCTTCGGCGCCCGCAGGTCCCGCTGTACCGAAATAATCCGATTGCCTTGCGGCGGATTCCTGAGTTTTTTTGCAGTTGTGCGTTGAACAAAGCAAGAAATTTAGGTTAGAATGCAAGGCTTGAAACGATTCCCCAGCGATGGGGCTTAAGCGAAGGCAAACGCCCCAGCGAGAGTCCTGAAGGGCCTGAAAACCCGGCGCCAGGCAATATTGTTTCTCCCCCAGCCGACGTGGTGAAATTGGTAGACACGCTATCTTGAGGGGGTAGTGGCGAAAGCTGTGCGAGTTCGAGTCTCGCCGTCGGCACCAAACAACTTGATCGGAGTCCCTGGCCGGGCAATGCACCCGAGCGTGGGACTCCGGCAGTCCGCAAGGCGGCGCGCCATGATTCTCGTGGCTTAGCGCCTGGGGTGGGCAACAGGACGCCGCTTCAGCTGGTGCTGTTGACAACATTCCAGATAAGGCTGGCCGTACCTTGAATCTCGAAGCCTACTTCCCCGTTCTCATCTTCATCATCTTCGGTGTCGTGCTCGGCGTGGCACTGATGTCGATTGGTCGGATCCTCGGTCCGAACAAGCCCGATCCCGCGAAGCTGTCGCCGTACGAGTGCGGCTTCGAAGCATTCGAGGATGCGCGCATGAAGTTCGACGTGCGCTACTACCTCATCGCCATCCTTTTTATCCTGTTCGATCTCGAAACCGCCTTCCTGTTTCCCTGGGGTGTTGCCCTGAGGGATATCGGCTGGCCGGGTTTCATCGCCATGGGCGTGTTTCTGCTGGAATTCATCGTGGGCTTCGTCTACATCTGGAAAAAGGGCGCGCTCGATTGGGAGTGATGTGAAATGGCAATCGAAGGCGTTCTCAACGAAGGCTTTGTCACGACTACCGCTGACAAGCTGATCAATTGGACCCGCACCGGGTCGCTGTGGCCGATGACCTTCGGCCTGGCCTGCTGTGCCGTGGAAATGATGCATGCCGGCGCGGCGCGCTATGACCTGGACCGCTTCGGCGTGGTGTTCCGCCCGTCGCCGCGCCAGTCGGACGTGATGATCGTGGCCGGCACGCTGTGCAACAAGATGGCCCCCGCGCTGCGCAAGGTCTACGACCAGATGGCGGAACCGCGCTGGGTGATCTCGATGGGCTCGTGCGCCAACGGCGGCGGCTACTACCACTATTCGTACTCGGTGGTGCGTGGCTGCGACCGGATCGTGCCGGTGGATATCTACGTGCCGGGCTGCCCGCCGACGGCCGAGGCGCTGATCTACGGCGTGATCCAGCTGCAGAACAAGATCAAGCGTACCAACACCATCGCGCGCAAGGGCTGAAATGGCGAAGCTCGACATCCTGAAGGCCGCGCTCGAGAAGGCTCTCGGCAAGCGCGTGCAGAAACTGATCGAGGCGACCGGCGAACTGACGCTGATCGTCAAGGCCGACGACTACCTGGAAGCCGCCCGCATCCTGCGCGACGATCCCTCGCTGCGCTTCGAGCAGCTGATCGACCTGTGCGGCGTGGATTATTCCGACTTCGGCGACGGCGCCTGGGACGGCCCGCGCTTTGCCGCCGTCTCGCACCTGCTGTCGATCACCCACAACTGGCGCCTGCGCCTGCGCGTGTTCGCCCCGGATGACGATTTCCCGGTGGTGGCCAGCCTGATCGACGTGTGGAACTCGGTGAACTGGTTCGAGCGCGAAGCCTTCGATTTCTACGGCATCGTGTTCGACGGCCACCCGGACCTGCGCCGCATCCTGACCGACTACGGTTTCGTCGGCCACCCGTTCCGCAAGGATTTCCCGGTCTCCGGCTTTGTCGAAATGCGCTACGACCCCGAACAGAAGCGGGTCATCTACCAGCCGGTCACGATCGAGCCGCGCGAAATCACGCCGCGCGTGATCCGCGAGGACAAGTACGGCGGTTTGGAGCACTGAGAACGCGCCATGGCAGACATCAAGAATTACACCCTGAACTTCGGCCCGCAGCACCCGGCCGCACACGGCGTGCTGCGCCTGGTGCTGGAGCTGGATGGCGAAGTCATCCAGCGCGCCGACCCGCACATCGGCCTGCTGCACCGTGCCACCGAGAAGCTGGCCGAACAGAAGTCCTGGATCCAGAGCGTGCCCTACATGGACCGTCTCGACTACGTGTCGATGATGTCCAACGAGCATGCCTACGTGATGGCGATCGAGCGCCTGCTGGGCCTGGAAGTACCGGTCCGCGCGCAGTACATCCGCGTGATGTTCGACGAGATCACCCGCATCATGAACCACCTGATGTGGATCGGTGCGCACGCTCTCGACGTTGGCGCGATGGCGGTGTTCCTGTACGCCTTCCGCGAGCGCGAAGACCTGTTCGACATGTACGAGGCGGTGTCGGGCGCGCGCATGCACGCGGCCTACTATCGTCCGGGCGGCGTCTACCGCGACCTGCCTGACACGATGCCGCAATATCGTGCCTCGAAGATCCACAATGAGCGCGCCATCAAGGCGATGAACGAAGCGCGTTCGGGCTCGCTGCTGGACTTCATCGAGGACTTCACCAACCGCTTCCCGAAGTACGTCGACGAGTACGAGACGCTGCTGACCGACAACCGGATCTGGAAGCAGCGCCTGGTCAACATCGGCGTGGTCAGCCCGGAACGTGCGATGCAGATGGGCTTTACCGGCCCGATGCTGCGCGGCTCGGGCATCGAGTGGGACCTGCGCAAGAAGCAGCCGTACGAGGTCTACGACAAGATGGACTTCGACGTGCCGGTGGGCGTGGGCGGCGACTGCTACGCGCGCTACCTGGTGCGCGTGGAAGAGATGCGCCAGTCCAACCGCATCATCAGGCAGTGCATCGAATGGCTGCGCCGCAACCCGGGCCCGGTGATCACCGATAACCACAAGGTGGCGCCGCCCTCGCGCGTGGACATGAAGTCCAACATGGAAGAACTGATCCACCACTTCAAGCTGTTCACTGAAGGCATCCACGTGCCCGAAGGCGAAGCGTATGCAGCGGTGGAGCACCCGAAGGGCGAGTTCGGCATCTACGCGATCTCGGACGGCGCGAACAAGCCGTACCGCCTGAAGATCCGTGCGCCTGGCTTCCCGCACCTGGCCGCGCTGGACGAAATGGCCAAGGGACACATGATTGCTGACGCGGTAACGATCATCGGCACGCAAGACATCGTCTTCGGCGAGATCGACCGCTAATCACGGACCGCCGGCCCGGACGACGATCCGGGCGCTTTCCGAGGTGCTCCGCCGAGCGGAGCGGCCCGGAAGACCCGCGGCGGACCGGCAAGGCCTAAGGCCCGCCGGCGGAACGGCAGCGACGGCTGCAAACCTGCGGATGGACGCCCAGTGGCGCTGCCTCCGCCGTTTTACTGCAATGACCATGCTATCAGCAGAAGCTCTCAAGGAAATCGATCGCGCGATCGCGAAGTATCCGGCCGACCAGAAGCAGTCGGCCGTGATGGCGGCGCTTGCCGTGGCACAGGGCGAGGTGGGCTGGGTTTCCCCCGAAGTCATGCAGTTCGTCGCCAACTACCTCGAGATGCCGCCCGTGTGGGTGGAAGAGGTGGCGACCTTCTACAACATGTACGACACCAAGCCGGTGGGCAAATTCAAGCTCGCCGT
The DNA here is from genome assembly GCF_015549295.1 of Cupriavidus sp. IK-TO18. Classification (NCBI taxonomy): domain Bacteria; kingdom Pseudomonadati; phylum Pseudomonadota; class Betaproteobacteria; order Burkholderiales; family Burkholderiaceae; genus Cupriavidus; species Cupriavidus sp. IK-TO18. The sequence goes on along the minus strand of NZ_JADGMP010000015.1, from coordinate 105,717 downwards.
CTGCACCAACCTGCCGTGCGCCCTGTCGGGTGGCGAGCGGGCTGGCGAGTACCTGAAGCGCAAGCTCGGGATCGACTACAACGAGACCACCGCTGACGGCTGCTTCACCCTGAAAGAGGGCGAGTGCATGGGCGCTTGCGGCGACGCGCCGGTGATGATCGTCAACAACACCCGCATGTGCAGCTTCATGAGCGACAACAAGCTCGACGCGCTTGTCGACGAGCTGAAGGCTGAAGCCGCCAAGGGGGGCAAGTAACATGACCAGTCTGCACGACCGCCATATCCAGCCGCTGATCCTGGCCGGCCTGGACGGCAAGAATTGGCACCTGGAAGACTACGTCAAGCGTGGCGGCTACCAGCAACTGAAGCGCATCCTGACCGAAAAGATCCCGCCCGAGCAGGTGATCGCCGACGTCAAGGTCTCGGGCCTGCGTGGCCGCGGCGGCGCGGGCTTCCCGACCGGCCTGAAGTGGAGCTTCATGCCGCGCACGTTCCCGGGCCAGAAGTACCTGGTCTGCAACACCGATGAAGGCGAGCCTGGCACGTTCAAGGATCGCGACATCATCCGCTACAACCCGCATTCGCTGATCGAGGGCATGGCCATCGGCGCGTACGCGATGGGCATCACCGTGGGCTACAACTACATCCACGGCGAGATCTGGAACGAGTACAAGATCTTCGAGGAAGCCCTCGAAGAGGCGCGTGCTGCCGGCTTCCTGGGCGACAACATCCTGGGCTCGGGCTTCAGCTTCCAGCTGCACGCCCACCACGGCTATGGCGCCTACATCTGCGGCGAGGAAACCGCGCTGCTGGAATCGCTGGAAGGCAAGAAGGGCCAGCCGCGCTTCAAGCCGCCGTTCCCGGCCAGCTTCGGCCTGTATGGCAAGCCGACCACCATCAACAACACTGAGACCTTCGCCGCGGTGCCGTTCCTGCTGGCCGTCGGTCCCGAGAACTACCTGAAGCTGGGCAAGCCGAACAACGGCGGCACCAAGATCTTCTCGGTCTCCGGCGATGTCGAGCGTCCCGGCAACTACGAGATCCCGCTGGGCACGCCGTTCGCCAAGCTGCTGGAACTGGCCGGCGGCATGCGCGGCGGCAAGCGCATCAAGGCGGTGATCCCGGGCGGTTCGTCCGCGCCGGTGGTGCCGGGCGACCTGATGATGGCGTCCGACATGGACTACGACTCGATCGCCAAGGCCGGCTCGATGCTGGGCTCGGGCGCGGTGATCGTGATGGACGAGACGCGCTGCATGGTCCGCTCGCTGCTGCGCCTGTCGTACTTCTATTTTGAGGAATCGTGCGGGCAGTGCACGCCGTGCCGCGAAGGCACCGGCTGGCTGTATCGCATGGTCAATCGCATCGAACACGGAGAAGGGCGCCAGGAAGACCTGGACCTGCTCAACAACGTCGCGGAAAACATCATGGGCCGCACCATCTGCGCGCTCGGCGATGCCGCGGCGATGCCGGTCCGCGGCATGCTCAAGCACTACTGGAAAGAGTTCGAATATCACGTCGAACACAAGCAGTGCATGGTTCCGGCCTACATCTAAGCGTGGCAGAACATGGTTGAACTAGAGATCGACGGCAAGAAGGTTGAGGTTGCTGAGGGCAGCCTGGTGATGGAAGCGGCCCGCAAGCTGGGCACCTACATCCCGCACTTCTGCTACCACCGCAAACTGTCCATCGCGGCCAACTGCCGCATGTGCCTGGTCGAGGTCGAGAAGGCCCCGAAGGCGCTGCCTGCCTGCGCCACGCCGGTGACCCCCGGCATGAAGGTCTTCACCAATTCGGAGAAGGCAGTCAAGGCGCAGAAGTCCGTGATGGAATTCCTGCTGATCAACCACCCGCTGGATTGCCCGATCTGCGATCAGGGCGGCGAGTGCCAGCTGCAGGACCTGGCCGTGGGCTACGGTGCCTCGGAGTCGCGCTACAAGGAAGAGAAGCGCGTGGTGTTCCACAAGAACGTGGGCCCGCTGATCTCCATGGAGGAGATGACCCGCTGCATCCACTGCACCCGCTGCGTGCGCTTCGGCCAGGAAGTGGCCGGCGTGATGGAACTGGGCATGCTCAACCGCGGCGAGCACTCGGAGATCACCACCTTCGTCGGCAAGACGGTTGACTCGGAACTGTCGGGCAACATGATCGACCTGTGCCCGGTCGGCGCGCTGACCAGCAAGCCGTTCCGCTACTCGGCCCGCACCTGGGAACTGGCCCGCCGCAAGTCGGTTTCGCCGCACGACGGCCTGGGCGCGAACCTGGTGGTGCAGACCAAGAACCAGCGCGTGATGCGCGTGCTGCCGCTGGAAAACGAAGACATCAACGAGTGCTGGATCTCCGACAAGGACCGCTTCTCGTATGAAGGCCTGAACAGTGCCGACCGCCTGACCCGCCCGCTGCTGAAGCAGGGCGGCGAATGGATGGAAACCGACTGGCAGACCGCGCTGGAATACGTGGCCAATGGCCTGGCTGGCATCAAGCGCGAGCATGGCGCCGACCAGATCGCCGCGCTGGCCAGCCCGCACAGCACGCTGGAAGAACTGTTCCTGCTGGGCAAGCTGGTGCGTGGCCTGGGCAGCGACAACGTCGACTTCCGCCTGCGCCAGTCCGACTTCTCGGCCGCGCTGAAGGGCGCGCCGTGGCTCGGCCTGCCGGTGGCCGACGTCACCGCGCTGCAACGCGTGCTGGTAATCGGCTCGTCGCTGCGCAAGGATCATCCGCTGCTGGCTTCGCGCCTGCGCCAGGCGACCAAGAAGGGCGCCCGCGTGGCCGTGCTGGGTGCCGGCGGTGAAGACCTGCTGATGCCGGCGACCCGCATCGACGTGGCGCCGTCCGGCTGGACTGCCGCGCTCGCCGGCGTGGCCCGTGCCGTGGCCGCCGCCAAGGGCGTCGCCGCCCCGGCCGGCACCGATGGTTTCGATGGTGGCGACACCGCCGCCAAGGTGGCGGAAGCGCTGCTGCAGGGCGAGCGCCGTGCCGTGTTCCTCGGCAACGAGGCCGCGCGTCATCCGCAGTTCTCGGCGCTGCATGCGCTGGCACAGTGGATCGCCACCGAGACCGGCGCGACGCTGGGCTTCCTGACCGAAGCGGCCAACACCGTCGGCGGCTACATCGCCGGCGCGCTGCCGAAGCAAGGCGGCGCCAACGCGCAGGCAATGCTGGACACGCCGCGCAAGGCCTACATCTTGCTGAACACCGAGCCGGAATTCGACACCGCCGATCCGGGCAAGGCCCTGGCTGCACTGTCGCAGGCCAACACGGTGGTGGTGCTGTCGCCGTTCCGTTCGGAAGCTGCCATGCAGTACGCCGACGTGATCCTGCCGGTAGCGCCGTTCACCGAAACTTCGGGCACCTTCGTCAACTGCGAAGGCAAGGCACAGAGTTTCAACGGCGTGGTTCGCGCACTGGGCGAGTCGCGTCCGGGCTGGAAGGTGCTGCGCGTGCTGGGCAACCTGCTGGACGTTGCCGGCTTCGACTACGAAACCGCCGAGTCGGTCCGTGCCGAAGTGCTGTCGGCCCCGGTCGAGGCACAGCTGGACAATGCCACCGACGCGCCGATCCGCGTTGCCGCCGCTGCCGCCAACGGCATCGAACGCATCGCCGACGTGCCGATCTACCACGCCGACCCGATCGTGCGCCGCGCCGACTCGCTGCAGCTGACCGCTGCCGCGCGCCGCGCCATGCAGATCGCGCTGCCGGCCGACCTGTTTGCGCGCCTGGGCATCCAGTCGGGCGACCCGGTCCGCGTCACGCAAGGGCAGGGCAGCGTGGTGCTGCCGGCCGTGCTCGAAGCCACGCTGCCGGCTAACACCGTGCGCGTGCCGGCGGCAACGCCGGCGGCCATGGGCCTGGGCGGCATGTTCGGCACGGTCACCGTAGAGAAGGCCATCGACCTGGCACCGGCCAAAGCCGGCGCCGTGGCCACGGCGTAAGAACAAGAGCGAGAAGAAGACATGATTGACTGGATTACCTCGCAAGGGCAGGGCGTACTGGGCGCGTACTGGACGCCGCTGTGGATCCTGATCCGCGCCGTGCTGATCGTGGTGCCCCTGCTGCTGTGCGTGGCTTACCTGATCCTGTGGGAGCGCAAGCTGATCGGCTGGATGCACGTGCGTCTGGGCCCGAACCGCGTCGGCCCGCTCGGCCTGCTGCAGCCGATCGCCGACGTGCTGAAGCTGCTGCTCAAGGAAGTCATGATGCCGACGCAGGTCAGCCGCGGCATGTACCTGATCGCGCCGCTGATGGTGCTGATGCCTGCCGTCGCGGTCTGGGCCGTGATTCCGTTCCAGGCCGATGTGGTGATGGCGGACGTCAACGCCGGCCTGCTGTACGTGATGGCGATCAGCTCGGTCGGCGTCTACGGCGTGATCCTGGCCGGCTGGGCCTCGAACTCCAAGTACGCCTTTATCGGCGCCATGCGTGCCGCGGCACAGATGGTGTCGTATGAAATCGCCATGGGCTTCGCGCTGGTGACGGTGCTGATGGTTGCCGGCAGCCTGAACCTGTCGGCCATCGTCAACGGCCAGAACACCGGCTACTTCGCCGACATGGGCATCAACATCCTGTCGTGGAACTGGCTGCCGCTGCTGCCGATGTTCGGTGTCTACTTCATCTCGGGCGTGGCCGAAACCAACCGCCACCCGTTCGACGTGGTGGAAGGCGAGTCGGAGATCGTGGCCGGCCACATGATCGAATATTCGGGCATGGGCTTCGCGCTGTTCTTCCTGGCCGAATACATCAACATGATCATCATCTCGGCGATGACCTCGTTGATGTTCCTGGGCGGCTGGGCACCTCCGTTCTCGAGCGTGATCACCAACGCGGTCCCCGGCTTCTTCTGGCTGTTGATCAAGGTTTTCCTGCTGCTGTCGGTCTTTATCTGGCTCCGCGCCTCGTTCCCGCGCTACCGCTATGACCAGATCATGCGCCTGGGCTGGAAGGTGTTCATTCCGCTGACCGTGGCGTGGCTGATCATCGTGGCGATCTGGATCAAGTCGCCCTGGAACATCTGGCATTGAACGGCCAAAGGACAGTGCGTGCCGCGGCACGCACCGTTTGGAAATACTAGGAAGCAATCGTCATGCTGCTCGCCATCAAGGACTTCTTCAACAGCCTGCTCCTGAAGGAACTCTTCAAGGGCATGGCCGTGACCGGCCGCTATCTCTTCGCGCGCAAGATCACTGTCCAGTTCCCGGAAGAGAAAACGCCGATCTCGCCGCGCTTCCGTGGCCTGCACGCGCTGCGCCGCTATCCGAACGGCGAAGAGCGCTGCATTGCCTGCAAGCTGTGTGAAGCGGTGTGCCCGGCGCTGGCCATCACCATCGAGTCGGACGTGCGCAACGATGGCACGCGCCGCACCACCCGCTACGACATCGACCTGACCAAGTGCATCTTCTGCGGTTTCTGCGAAGAGGCCTGCCCGGTCGACGCCATCGTGGAAACGCAGATCCTGGAGTACCACGGCGAGAAGCGCGGCGACCTGTACTTCACCAAGGACATGCTGCTGGCAGTGGGCGACCGCTACGAGCCGCAGATCGCGGCGGCCAAGGCTGCCGACGCCAAGTATCGCTGACCGGCGCATGCGCCAAACGGCAGGGCGGCCACCAGTAACAGACCTGGCTGCTTCTGCCACCGAATTTGAATACGGTCCCTTCAATGCGAGGGGCCAAAGCAAGGATGCCGCAGGAGCGGGCCACCCGAAGGGGAAGGCTTGTGCCGGACGGCCCTGAGAGGATCCGATAGGAACCATGGAACTCACGACCACCATCTTCTATGTCTTTGCGCTGGTGCTGGTGCTCTCCGCACTGAAAGTCATCACTGCGAAGAACCCGGTGCATTCCGCACTGTTCCTCGTGCTGTCGTTCTTCACGGCAGCCGCGATCTGGATGCTGCTCAAGGCGGAATTCCTCGCCATCCTGCTGGTGCTGGTCTATGTCGGCGCGGTGATGGTGCTGTTCCTGTTCGTGGTGATGATGATCGATATCGACATCGAGCACCTGCGCCGCGATTTCTGGACCTACGTGCCGATGGCCTCGGTGGTGGGCGCGCTGATCATCGCCGAGATGGCGATCGTGCTGGTGCGCAACTTCATCGGCACCACCACGCCGGTGGCCGCCAGCGGTTCGCAGGAGCCGGGCTACTCGAACAGCGCCGCGCTCGGCAAGCTGATCTACACCGACTACATCTACGCCTTCGAAGTGGCCGGCATCATCCTGCTGGTGGCCATCATCGCCGCCGTGGCGCTGACCCTGCGCCGCCGCAAGGACACCAAGGCCCAGGACGTATCGGCGCAGCTGCGTACCCGCCGCGACGAGCGCGTGCGCCTGGTGCCGATGCAGGCCGATGTCCAGAACCCGCAGACGGAAGCCGCGGCTGCCGCCAATAAGAACTAAAGCCCGGAGAAACGCTGTGCTCTCTCTCGCCCACTTCCTCGTGCTCGGTGCGATCCTGTTTGCGATCAGCATCGTCGGCATCTTCCTGAACCGCAAGAACGTGATCGTGCTGCTGATGGCGATCGAACTGATGCTGCTTGCGGTGAACATCAACTTCGTCGCCTTCTCGCATTACCTGGGCGACCTGGCTGGTCAGGTTTTCGTTTTCTTCATCCTTACGGTGGCCGCCGCCGAGTCGGCAATCGGTCTGGCAATCCTGGTCGTGCTGTTCCGCAACCTGGATACGATCAACGTGGACGACATGGACACCCTGAAGTACTGATCCGTGCCGCACTACGCAGATAACCAAGACTCACCGACCGCACACCAATAAGCGTCCTATGGCAACCACGCTCAACCCCAACCTGCTGCTCGCGATCGCGCTGGCGCCGCTAGCCGGCTCAGCGATCGCCGGCCTGTTCGGTACCAAGTTCTTTGGCCTGTTTTCCTCGGAGTCGCGCGGCGGCCGGATCGTGGCCCACACCTCGACCATCCTGGGCGTGGCCATTTCCTTCGTGCTGTCGGTGATGGTGCTGCTCGACGTGATGAACGGCGCCGGCTACAACGGCACCGTGTACGAGTGGATGGCCATCGGCGACCTGAAGATGGAGGTCGGCTTCCTGGTCGACTCGCTGACCGCGATGATGATGGTCGTGGTGACCTTCGTCTCGCTGATGGTGCATATCTACACCGTCGGCTACATGGACGGAGACCCCGGCTACAACCGCTTCTTTGCCTACATCTCGCTCTTCACCTTCTCGATGCTGATGCTGGTGATGAGCAACAACTTCCTGCAGCTGTTCTTCGGCTGGGAAGCGGTGGGCCTGGTGTCGTACCTGCTGATCGGCTTCTGGTACACGCGCCCGACCGCGATCTTCGCCAACCTGAAGGCGTTCCTGGTCAACCGTGTCGGTGACTTCGGCTTTATCCTGGGCATCGGCCTGCTGCTGGCCTACAGCGGCAGCATGAACTACACCGAAGTATTCGCCGCGCGTGACCAGCTGGCTACCGTGGTTTTCCCGGGCACCGACTGGATGATGATCACCGTCGCGTGCATCTGCCTGTTCATCGGCGCGATGGGCAAGTCGGCGCAGTTCCCGCTGCACGTCTGGCTGCCTGACTCGATGGAAGGCCCGACCCCGATTTCCGCACTGATCCACGCGGCAACGATGGTGACGGCCGGCATCTTCATGGTCGCGCGCATGTCGCCGCTGTTCGAGCTGTCGGACGCCGCGCTGTCGTTCGTGCTGGTGATCGGCGCCATCACCGCGCTGTTCATGGGCTTCCTGGGCATCATCCAGAACGACATCAAGCGCGTGGTCGCTTACTCGACGCTGTCGCAGCTGGGCTACATGACCGTGGCGCTGGGTGCGTCGGCCTATTCGGTGGCCGTGTTCCACCTGATGACCCACGCCTTCTTCAAGGCGCTGCTGTTCCTGGGCGCGGGCTCGGTCATCATCGGCATGCACCACGACCAGGACATCCGCAACATGGGCGGCCTGCGCAAGTACATGCCGATCACCTGGATCACCTCGCTGGTGGGTTCGCTGGCGCTGATCGGCACGCCGTTCTTCGCGGGCTTCTACTCCAAGGACTCGATCATCGAGGCCGTGGCCGAGTCGCATATCGCCGGTTCGGGCTTTGCCTACTACGCCGTGCTGGCTGGCGTGTTTGTGACCGCGTTCTACTCGTTCCGCATGTACTTCCTGGTCTTCCACGGCAAGGAGCGCTGGGGCCAGAACCATGCGCACCAGCACCATGAGGGCGACCACGAGGACGAGGAAGTCTCGCTCGACCACCACCATGGCCTGTCCGCCGGCGAGAAGCCGCACGAGTCGCCGTGGGTGGTGACGCTGCCGCTGGTGCTGCTGGCGATTCCGTCGGTGATCATCGGCGCCATCGCGATCGAGCCGATGCTGTTCGGCAACTTCTTCAAGATGGGCGTCGCGTTCAAGGACGTGATCTTCGTCGGCGAGAACCACCACGCCATGGCCGAGCTGAAGGAAGCCTTCCACGGCTGGGTGCCGATGGCGCTGCACTCGCTGACCACGCCCGTGCTGTGGCTGGCCATTGCCGGTGTCGTGCTGTCGTGGTTCTTCTACATGAAGCGCCCGGATATCCCCGAGGCTATCGCGAACCGCTTCTCGGGCCTGTACAAGCTGCTCGACAACAAGTACTACATGGACGCCATCAACCAGGCCGTGTTCGCCCGCGGCGCACGCCTGCTCGGTACCGGCCTGTGGAAGGGCGGCGACCAGAGCGTGATCGACGGCCTGTTCGTCAACGGCGCGGCGCGTGTGGTGGCTTCGTTCGCTTCGGCCAGCCGCTACCTGCAGTCGGGCTATATCTACCACTACGCATTTGCGATGATCGTCGGCATGCTGGTGCTGCTGACGCTGACGGTCACCGGTGTGATCGGCACCAAGTGATAGGCACCAAGTAAGGAAAACATAGAAATGGTTCTGTCTTTCTCAATCTGGCTGCCTGTCTTTTTCGGCCTGCTGATCCTGGCCTTCGGCTCGGACCGCAGCCCGGGCTTCGTGCGGTGGATGTCGCTGTTCGGCTCGATCGCCAGCTTCGTCGTGACGCTGCCGCTGGTATTCCACTTCGACCGCGCCAGCGCGGCGATGCAGTTCATCGAAAAGGCGAACTGGATCGAGCGCTTCAACATCCATTACCTGCTGGGCGTCGACGGTATCTCGATGTGGTTCGTGGTGCTGACCGCATTCATCACGGTGATCGTGGTGATCTCGGCCTGGGAAGTGATCACCGAGCGCGTGGCCGAGTACATGGCCTCGTTCCTGATCCTGTCCGGCTTGATGGTCGGCGTGTTCTGCGCGCTCGACGGCATGCTCTTCTACGTGTTCTTCGAAGCCACGCTGATCCCGATGTACATCATCATCGGCGTCTGGGGCGGCGCGAACCGTGTGTACGCGGCCTTCAAGTTCTTCCTGTACACGCTGCTGGGCTCGCTGCTGACCCTGGTCGCGCTGCTGTACCTGTACAACAAGACCGGCACGTTCGACATCCTGCAATGGCACCAGGCCAAGCTGTCGATGAACGAGCAGATCGCGATCTTCATTGCCTTCTTCGTCGCCTTCGCGGTCAAGGTGCCGATGTGGCCGGTGCACACCTGGCTGCCCGACGCCCACGTGGAAGCGCCGACCGGCGGTTCGGTGGTGCTGGCCGCCATCATGCTGAAGCTGGGCGCCTACGGCTTCCTGCGGTTCTCGCTGCCGATCGCGCCTGACGCGAGCCACTACCTGGCTCCGTTCATCATCACGATCTCGCTGATCGCCGTGATCTACATTGGCCTGGTGGCGCTGGTGCAGGCCGACATGAAGAAACTGGTGGCGTACTCGTCGATCGCCCACATGGGCTTCGTCACGCTGGGCTTCTTCATCTTCAGCGATATCGGCGTCGAAGGCGGCATCATCCAGATGATCTCGCACGGCTTTATCTCGGGCGCCATGTTCCTTTGCATCGGCGTGCTGTATGACCGCGTGCACTCCCGCCAGATCGCCGACTACGGCGGCGTGGTGAACACCATGCCGAAGTTCGCCGCGCTGTCTGTGTTCTTCGCGATGGCCAACTGCGGCCTGCCGGCTACCTCGGGCTTCGTCGGTGAATTCATGGTGATCCTGGGCGCCGTCAAGTTCAACTTCTGGATCGGCCTGCTGGCTGCCACCGCCCTGATCTTCGGCGCTGCCTATTCGCTGTGGATGGTCAAGCGCGTGATCTTCGGCGACGTCGTGCACCAGCACGTGCGCGAGCTGGTCGACCTGAACAAGCGTGAGTTCGTCATGCTCGGCCTGCTGGCCATCATGACGCTGTATATGGGCCTGCACCCGAAGCCCTTTACCGACGCGATGCACCCGTCCGTGGTCAACCTGCTGCAGCACGCGGCGCAGTCCAAGCTGTAAGCGGGGAGAGAAATCATTATGCAACCGTCCTCGACACTCGCCCCCGTGGCGCCGATTATTTTCCTGGCGATCGCCATTGGCGCGGTCAACTGGATCGACCTTGCACGCGGCAGGGGCAAGCAGAGCGTGGCCTATCCGCTGTCGCTGCTGACCACCCTGGTGCTGACCGTATGGTTCGGCCTGAACGCCGCCAGCGGCGAGACGCACTACGCGTTCTCCAACCTGGTGGTGATCGACCCGATGGCCAACGTGCTGTCGGCGTTCTGCGCCGCCGGCCTGTTTGTCACGCTGGTCTATACGCGCAGCTACCTGGCCGATCGCAACATGTTCGCCGGCGAGTTCTACCAGCTCGCGCTGTTCACGCTCGGCGGCCAGATCGTGATGATCACCGGCAACAACTTCCTGACCCTGTACCTGGGCCTGGAACTGCTGTCGCTGTCGTCGTACGCGCTGGTGGCGCTGCGCCGTGAATCGCGCGTGACCTCGGAATCGGCCATGAAGTATTTCGTGCTGGGCGCGCTGGCTTCGGGCTTCCTGCTGTACGGCATCTCGATGATGTACGGCGCCACCGGTTCGCTGAACCTGGGCGAGGTGTTCCGCGTGGTCGAGTCGGGCCGCGTCAATACCACGATGCTGGCCTTTGGCGTGGTGTTCATCGTCGCCGGCCTGTCGTTCAAGCTGGGCGCCGCGCCGTTCCACATGTGGATCCCGGATATCTACCAGGGTTCGCCGACCGCGGTGACGCTGCTGATCGCGGGCGGCCCGAAGGTTGCCGCGTTCGCGCTGTTTATCCGCGTGCTGGTGGAAGGCCTGCTGCCGCTGGCCAATGACTGGCAGATGATGCTGGTGGTGCTGTCGATCGTGTCGCTGGCGATCGGCAACCTGACCGCCATCGTCCAGTCTAACCTGAAGCGGATGCTGGCGTACTCGACCATTTCGCACATGGGCTTCGTGCTGCTGGGCCTGCTGTCGGGCGTGGTGGCCAACAAGGCTGACGGCGCCGCCGATGCGTACAGCTCGGCGATGTTCTATTCGGTGACCTACCTGCTGACCACGCTGGGCACCTTCGGCATCATCCTGCTGCGCACCACCAAGGGCTTCGAGGCCGAGACGCTGGAAGACCTGAAGGGCATGTCGCGCCGCAACCCGTGGTTCGCCTTCCTGATGCTGGTGATGATGTTCTCGCTGGCCGGCATCCCGCCGACCGTGGGCTTCTACGCCAAGCTGGCCGTGCTGGACGCGGTAATCAAGGCTGGCATGAGCTGGCTGGCCGTGGTGGCGGTGATGTTCTCGCTGATCGGCGCGTTCTACTACCTGCGCATCGTCAAGCTGATGTACTTCGATGAGCCGGCTGGCGAAGAGCAGCTGGAAGCGACCGCCGGCCTGCGCTCGATGCTGACGCTGAACGGCGCCGCCGTGATCGTGCTGGGCTTCTTCCCGGCCGCGCTGATGAACCTGTGCTACCAGGCCATCCGCTCGACCCTGGGCTCCTGATCGGCCAACGTCCATGAGCGCATCCGCAAGCGGCTGGTTTGTCATACTGCTGGCACTGATCAGTGCAAACCTGCCGTTTGTGAACCAGCGCCTGTTCATGGCGATCCCGCTCCGGTGGGCGCGCAAGCCGCTGTGGCTGCGCCTGCTGGAGCTGATCGTCTGGTACGCGGTGGCCGGTGCCGCCGGTTTCGCGGTCGAGGCCAGCCTCGGCAATGCCTTCCCGCAGGGCTGGCAGTTCTACGCCATCACCGCCTGCATGATGCTGGTGTTCGCCTTCCCGGGCTTCACCTGGCAATACCTCGTCAAACACCGCACGGCCTGAAGCCGGTCTTGTCGGCGCCGGGCCTGCCTGATCCGGAGCGTTCATGACCGACAAGATCCAACGCGGCACCCAGTCTCTCGCCGACCCCGCCGGCCACACCGCGAACGACGACGCACTGAAGGAAGTCTGCGTCGCCTCGGCCACGGTCCATCGCGGCAAATTCCTCACCCTGAAGCAAGACATCGTCCGCCTGCCCGATGGCAAGCAGACCGGGCGCGAGTACATCGTGCATCCGGGCGCGGTGATGATGATCCCGTTGTTCGACGATGGCACCGTCCTGATGGAACGGCAGTTCCGCTATCCGGTCGGCGAAGTCATGCTGGAATTCCCGGCCGGCAAGCTCGACCCGCAAGAGGGCGCGCAACGCTGCGGCGAGCGCGAGCTGCAGGAAGAGACCGGCTATACGGCCCGGCGCTGGGACTACCTGACTCGCATCCACCCGGTCATCTCCTACTCGACCGAATTCATCGACGTCTTCCTGGCGCGCGACCTGACGCACGGCGAGGCGCAGCTGGACGATGGCGAGTTCCTGGAGACGTTCATCGCGCCGGTGGGGCAGGTGATCGACTGGGTGCGCAGCGGCCGCATCAGCGATGTGAAGACCATCATCGGCGCGTTCTGGCTGGAGAAAATCGTTTCCGGCGCGTGGCAGCCGGGCGAGCAAACGGTGCCGGGCTGACTCGCTCCGGCAGCGGGGCGCGCACTGCGCTAAGCTGGTTGTGGGGCGATAAACGTATGTGCTGAACACCGCATGTTCGTTCTACGAACGGTCGTTCGAAAAAATTTAGCACGACCGTTCACAAAATTTCGATTCGCGGATAATATAGCTTTTGACGGGCTGGAAAGATCATGAAGGTGCTCGACCTGCGCTGCGCGCATGACCATCGTTTCGAGGGCTGGTTTGCCTCGGAGGAAGAAGCGCAGTCGCAAATCGCGCGCGACCTCGTCCAATGCCCGGTCTGTGGCGACCATGCCGTGACGCGGCTGCCCAGCGCGCCGCGCCTGAACCTGTCAGGCGCGACCGCGCCGAAGGCGGCTGGCAAGCCGGCGCAGCCAGCGGCAACCGCCGCGGCACCGGCGGCACTGCAAGCGCTGTACATGAAGGCAGTGAAGCAGGTGCTGGCCCAGACCGAGGACGTTGGCGACCGCTTTGCCGAGGAGGCGAGGCGCATGCACTACGATGAAGCGCCGGAACGCGGAATCCGCGGCTCGGCTTCGCCGGAGGAAGTGCAGGCGCTGGCCGAGGAGGGCATCGAGACTTTCCCGCTTATCGTGCCGGATGCGCTGAAGCAGACGGCTCACTGAATTGCGTCCTGTGCCCGTTGCTGTCGGCGCATGACGCGCAAGGCAGAACAAACCGCCGGCAGCCTGAGACGATGCCGGCACCATCATGGAGACGGGCATGGATCTCAACTACTCGGCGTCCGACAACGCCTTCCGCGAGGAAGTGCGTAGCTGGCTCGAAGCCAACTTGCCGGCGGACATCCGCAGCAAGATTCTCAACCACCGCCGTCCGAACCGCGACGACCTGGTGCGCTGGCACAAGATCCTCGCCGGCAAGGGCTGGTCGGCGCCGCACTGGCCCGTCCAATTCGGCGGCACCGGCTGGAACGCCACCCAGCGCCATATCTGGGACGAAGAGAATGCCCGCGTCGGCGCGCCCGGCGTGCTGCCGTTCGGCGTGGCCATGGTTGCGCCCGTGATCATGAAGTACGGCAACGAGCAGCAGAAGTCGTACTACCTGCCGCGCATCCTGGACTGCACCGACTGGTGGTGCCAGGGCTATTCGGAGCCGGGCTCGGGTTCGGACCTGGCCTCGCTGAAGACCCGCGCCGAGCTGACTTCGGACGGCAAGCACTACATCGTCAACGGCCAGAAGACCTGGACCACGCTCGGCCAGCACGCCGACATGATCTTCTGCCTGGTCCGCACCGATCCGGAAGCCAAGAAGCAGGAAGGCATCTCGTTCCTGCTGATCGACATGAAGACCCCGGGCATCACCGTGCGCCCGATCATCATGCTGGACGAAGAGCATGAAGTGAACGAGGTCTTCTTCGACAACGTCAAGGTGCCGGTCGAGAACCGCGTCGGCGAAGAGAACAAGGGCTGGACCTACGCCAAGTACCTGCTCGGCCACGAGCGTACCGGCATTGCCCGCGTGGGCAACTCCAAGCGCGAGCTGGGCTTCCTGAAGCGCGTGGCGCGCCAGCAGCAGAAGAACGGCAAGCCGCTGCTGGAGGATCCGGTGTTCGGCGCCAAGGTGGCCGCGCTGGAAATCGAACTGATGGCGCTGGAGATCACGGTGCTGCGCGTGGTGTCGAGCGAAGCCGCCGGCAAGGGCCCCGGTCCCGAGGCGTCGATGCTCAAGATCAAGGGCACCGAGATCCAGCAGCTGCTGACCGAGTTGATGGTCGAGGCCGTCGGCCCGTACGCCCAGCCGTTCGACACGGCCTACCTGGAGTGCGAGACCGAGCATGCGGTGACCGGCTACGACGACGCCGCGCCGCTGTCCGCGTACTACTTCAACTATCGCAAGACCTCCATCTACGGCGGGTCCAACGAAATTCAGAAGAACATCATCAGCCAGATGATTCTGGGGCTGTGAGGACAGGAAGGAGATAGGTAACATGAACTTCAATCTCAGCGACGAACAGAAGCAACTGGCCGACGCCGTCCGCCGTTTTGTCGAGAAAGACTACGGTTTCGAGGACCGCAAGAAGAACTACGAAAGCGCCGCCGGCTATGGCGAATCCGCGTGGGGCTCGCTGGTCGAGCTCGGCCTGACCGCGCTGCCGGTGCCGGAAGCGCAGGGTGGCTTCTCGGGCAAGGCGCTCGACATGA
This sequence comes from Cupriavidus sp. IK-TO18, assembly GCF_015549295.1. Taxonomy (NCBI): domain Bacteria; kingdom Pseudomonadati; phylum Pseudomonadota; class Betaproteobacteria; order Burkholderiales; family Burkholderiaceae; genus Cupriavidus; species Cupriavidus sp. IK-TO18. The sequence goes on along the minus strand of NZ_JADGMP010000015.1, from coordinate 90,706 downwards.
TGGTGGTGCAGCAGGAGCTGGGCCGTGGCCTGGTGGTCGAGCCGTACCTGGCCACCGTGGTGGGTGCCTACGCACTGGGCCTGGCCGGCGGCCAGGACGCGCTGCTGGAGCAGGTCGCCGGCGGCGAGCTGAAGCTGGCCGTGGCCTTCAACGAGCCGCAGGCGCGCTATGAGCTGAACAACGTGCGCGTTACAGCCCGCGACGGCAAGCTCAACGGCCGCAAGACCGTGGTGCTGCACGGCGGCCAGGCCGACAAGCTGATCGTGTCGGCGCGCAGCAGCGGCGGCGATGCCGACCAGGATGGCATCTCGCTGTTCCTGGTGGATGCCAAGGGCGCCGGTGTCAGCATCAAGGACTATCGCACCATCGACAACCTGCGCGCGGCCGACATCACGTTCCAGGACGCGCCGGCGCAACTGCTGGGCGAGGCCGGCAAGGGCTTCGCGCTGGTCGAGCAGGTGGCCGACTATGCCGCGGTGCTGCTGTGCGCCGAGGCCGTGGGCGTGATGGACACGCTCAACGCAGCCACGCTGGAATACGCCAAGACGCGCCAGCAGTTCGGCCAGCCGATCGCACGCTTCCAGGCGCTGCAGCATCGCATGGTCGAGATGTTCATCCATGCCGAGCAGTCGCGTTCGATCACGCTGCTGGCCGCTGCCCGTTTTGAAGAGGCCACGCCGGAAGAGCGCCGCCGCTACGTTTCCGCCGCCAAGGCGCGCGTGGGGCAGGCAGCGCGCACGGTCGGCCAGGAAGCGGTGCAGATCCACGGGGGCATGGGCGTGACCAACGAACTGCCGGCCGCGCACATGTTCAAGCGCCTGACGCTGATCAACACCACCTTCGGTGACGTGGATCACCACCTGGGCCGGTTTGCCGCCCAGCCGGGGTTCCAGGAAGCAGCCTGATCCTCTCGTCTGCCATGCCAGTCAAAACCGCGCCGTATTCCCAGGCGCGGTTTTTTTCTTTGCGCGCTGTTAGGGACGGGTTCGGCAAATACGGACGCTGAGCCCTGGCATGCATGCGATCATCGTCGGGACAAGGCCGTCGCCATCCCAGGCTAACAATTACGGAGAGACAAGCAATGCTGTATTTCGAGGACTTTGAGGTCGGCAGCCGCCGCGAACTGGGCTCCTACGTCGTCACCGAGGAAGAACTCCTCGCCTTTGCCCGCCAATACGACCCGCAGCCGTTCCATATCGACAAGGAAGCGGCTGCCAAGAGCATCTACGGGGGGCTGATCTCGAGCGGCTGGATGACCTGCTCGATCATGATGCGCCTGCTGGTGCTGAGCACCACCGGCAAGTCGGCCAGCATGGGCTCGCCCGGCGTGGACGAGATCCGCTGGATCAAGCCGGTCTATGCCGGCGACACGCTGACCGTGGTGCTCAACGTGCTGGACACGCGAGCCTCGCAATCGAAGCCGGACCGCGGCATCGTGCATACCCAGTGGGAAGCCACCAACCAGCGCGGCGAACTGGTCTGCACCGTCAAGGGCATGGGCATGTACGGCCGCCGCCCCGCATAACGACACATCCACCCACCCATCGAGGAGACAACCGAAATGCGTACCATCGCAACGCTGGAAGAGCTGGAAGGCCTGCAAGGGCAGGAAGTCGCGGTCAGCGACTGGATGGAGGTGACCCAGCAGCAGGTCAACCAGTTTGCCGAGGCTACCGGCGACCACCAGTGGATCCACGTCGACGTGGAGCGCGCCAAGAAGGAGTCGCCCTATGGCGCCCCGATCGCCCATGGCTTCCTGACGCTGTCGCTGCTGCCCAAGTTCATGCACAACGCGCTGCACATGCCGTCGAAGATCGGCGTCAACTATGGCCTGAACCGCGTGCGCTTCACCGCGCCCGTGCCGGTGGGCAGCAAATTGCGGGCACGAATCAAGCTGCTGAAGGTCGAACGGCTCGATCCGCTGCCCAAGTCGCCGGAGCTGGCGGGTGCCCAGTCCACCTGGGAGGTGACGATAGAGCGCGAGGGCAGCGAGCGTCCGGTATGTGTCGCGGAGTCGATTTCCCGCCGCTACGGATGATCGGCAAACGGCCGCGTGGCGTTGAGCTGCGACAAAGGTTCTGACGCACTGCGACAATATGCCACACGAAAACGTCGCACCCACAAAGCCGCGCCAATGCGCGGCTTTGTGCATATTTATAGGCGAAATTGTGATCTTGACGGCAATCAAATGCTGCGATGCGGCGACAGCACATGATTGTCCGTTTATCTGAACTCTGTGTTCTGTGGCGTTGGGTTTACCCTCAATGTTGCGTTGCGGTACATTCGCGCCCACGATGTTTTACGTGTTGCGCTCCCCGGCCGAAAACCGCGCTTGCCACCAGGTTGCTGAAGGCAAGTCCGTCGGGAAGTGCAAAAACCTCGTATTCCAACGCTACCCGGCCGCTGTACTGAGCCGGGACCGTTCGCGGTTTCGGCCACCAGGTGCCGCAGCGCCGGCAAGGTCCACAGGGCCTGCAGCGCGCGCAGTCAGTTGTCCTTCCGTGTTCATGGCGTTGCAAGGCCGCATGGTCCTCCGGCGTTAGATTCGCCGCCCGACCGCAACGCCAGCTAAGGACACGTCCTTCCGGTTTTCCCATAGCCCCACGCCTCTTGCGCGAGCATCAGGCGGTTTAGCCACGCTTTTGCCCAAAGCGCGGTGTAACCAAACCAGTCGTGACATGAAGAAACCAATACTGCCGCGTTGGACGCGGTTCCTGCCCTGCCTCGGCCTGCTCCTGCTGGCCGGCTGCAACATGACGCTGCTCGACCCGAAAGGGCAGGTTGGCGTCGATATCAAGAACATCATCCTGATCGCCACCTGGCTCATGCTGCTGGTGGTGGTGCCGGTGATCGTGCTCACGCTGGTGTTCGCCTGGAAGTACCGCGCGTCCAATACCAAGGCGCGCTACGAGCCGGACTGGTCGCACTCGACCGCGATCGAAGTGGTGGTGTGGCTGATCCCGTGCCTGATCATCATCGCGCTGGGCATCATCACCTGGAAGTCCTCGCACGACCTGGACCCGTACAAGCCGCTGGAATCGAACAAGAAGCCGGTCACCGTCGAGGTGGTGGCGCTGAACTGGAAGTGGCTGTTCATCTATCCGGAACTGAAGATCGCGACCGTCAACCAGATCGCGTTCCCGGTCGACACCCCGGTGAACTTCAAGATCACCTCGGATTCGATCATGAATTCGTTCTTCATCCCGCAACTGGGCAGCCAGGTGTATGCCATGGCAGGGATGGAGACCAAGCTGCACCTGATCGCCAACCATGCCGGCTCGTATGACGGCGTGTCCGCCAACTACAGCGGCGGCGGCTTCTCGGGCATGAAGTTCAAGGCGGTCGCCATGTCGAACTACGAGTTCGACGAGTGGGTCGCCAAGGTCCGCGCCTCGTCGACCGAACTGGGCGTTGAAGGCTACAAGACGCTGGCACAACCCAGCGAGAGGGAGCCGGTCACGTACTACGGCAAGGTGGAAGACCAGCTCTTCCACAACATCCTGCACAAGTACATGGACCACAGCGGCACTGCGGTTGCCGACAAGGGTTTCAAGGGCGGCCCGATCTGCACGTCGCGCAATACCCTCGGTGAAGAGCAGCTGTCGATGACCACGCCGGCCAAGCTGCCGGCGGGCGCGTAATCCTGGGAGCAATGATGTTTGGCAAGTTGAGTTTGTCGGCGATTCCGTTTCATGAGCCGATCATCATGGTCGTGCTGGCCGGCGTCGCCCTGGGCGGTGCCGCGCTGCTAGGCGCGATCACATATTTCAAGAAGTGGGGCTATCTCTGGAACGAGTGGTTCACGTCAGTCGATCACAAGAAGATCGGCGTGATGTACTGCCTGGTCGCCCTGATCATGCTGCTGCGCGGCTTTGCCGACGCGGTCATGATGCGTACCCAGCTGGCGCTCGCCACCAATGGCGCCACCGGCGTGCTGCCGCCCGAGCACTACGACCAGATCTTCACCGCCCACGGCGTGATCATGATCTTCTTCGTGGCCATGCCGCTGATGACCGGCCTGATGAACCTGGTCGTGCCGCTGCAGATCGGCGCGCGCGACGTGGCCTTCCCGTTCCTGAACACGCTGTCGTTCTGGCTGTTCGTGGCGGGCGCCATGCTGGTCAACGTCTCGCTGGGCGTCGGTGAATTCGCCAAGACCGGCTGGCTGGCCTACCCGCCGCTGTCGGGCCTGGATTACAGCCCTGGCGTGGGGGTGGACTATTACCTCTGGAGCTTGCAGATCTCGGGCCTGGGCACGCTGCTGACCGGCGTGAACTTCCTGGTGACGATCCTGCGCATGCGCGCCCCGGGCATGACCCTGATGCGCATGCCGGTGTTCACCTGGACCGCGCTGTGCACCAACGTGCTGATCGTGGCCGCCTTCCCGGTGCTGACCGTGACGCTGGCGCTGCTGGGCCTGGACCGCTACATCGGCACCCACTTCTTCACGAACGACGGTGGCGGCAACGCCATGATGTACGTGAACCTGATCTGGATCTGGGGCCACCCCGAGGTGTACATCCTGATCCTGCCGGCGTTCGGTATCTTCTCTGAAGTCATCTCCACGTTCTCGGGCAAGAAGCTGTTCGGCTACAAGGGCATGGTGTACGCGACCGCCGCGATCATGGTGCTGTCGTTCATCGTGTGGCTGCACCACTTCTTCACGATGGGCTCGGGCGCCAACGTCAACGCGTTCTTCGGCATCACGACCATGATCATCTCCATCCCGACCGGGGTGAAGATCTTCAACTGGCTGTTCACCATGTACCGCGGCCGGGTCCAGATGACCTCGCCGGTGCTGTGGACGCTGGGCTTCATGATCACCTTCGTGATCGGTGGCATGACCGGCGTGCTGATGGCCGTGCCGGCTGCAGACTTCGTGCTGCACAACAGCCTGTTCCTGATCGCCCACTTCCACAACGTGATCATCGGCGGCGTGCTGTTCGGCTACCTGGCCGGCATCACCTACTGGTGGCCGAAGGCGTTCGGCTTCACGCTGAACGAGCGCCTGGGCAAGTGCGCCTTCTGGTGCTGGCTGGTCGGCTTCTACTTCGCCTTCATGCCGCTGTACGTGCTGGGCCTGATGGGCATGACCCGCCGACTGAACCACACCGACAACCCGGCCTGGACGCCGTGGCTGTACCTGGCCGTGGTGGGCGTGGTGTTCGTGGCGCTGGGCATCTTCTTCCAGGTGCTGCAGATCGTCGTGTCGATCCGCGACCGCAAGAAGCTGGCAGACGTGACCGGCGATCCGTGGGGCGGCCGTACCCTGGAGTGGGCCACTTCGTCGCCGCCGCCGTTCTACAACTTCGCGCACACACCGGTGGTGCGTGACCTGGACGCGTTCGCCGACATGAAGGCCCGCGGCGAGACCCTGCCGACCGAAGGCTACGAGAAGATCCACATGCCCAAGAACACGGGCGCGGGCTTCATCATCGGCGCCTTCAGCCTGGTGTTCGGCTTTGCCCTGACCTGGCATATCTGGTGGATGGCCATCGTTGGCCTGGTGGGCATGGTGTGGGCGTTTATCCACCGCAGCAACGACGACCATATCGACTACTACGTGCCGGCCACCGAGGTCGAGCAGATCGAAACGCGCCATCTGCAGCGCATTGCTTCGCAGGCCTAAGAACCATGTCGACTCAAGTCCTAGACCGCATCCCCGCGCAGGCCGGAGCCTCGGCCCACGCCGACGCGCATGACCATGCGCACCACGATACCAGTGCCAATACGGTGTATGGCTTCTGGATCTACCTGATGAGCGACTGCATCATCTTCGCCGGGCTGTTCGCCACCTTCGCCGTGCTGCGCGGCGAGCTGGCGGGCGGGCCGTCGGCGAAGGAGCTGTTCGAGCTCAACTACGTGCTGGTGGAGACCTTCATCCTGCTGTTCTCCTCGATCACGTACGGCATGGCGATGATCTCGCTGCAGAACCGCAGCCTCAAGCACGTGCAGACCTGGCTCGGCGTGACGTTCCTGCTGGGCGCGGCGTTCATGGCGATGGAAATCAACGAGTTCCACCACCTGATCGCCGAAGGCGCCGGCCCGGGCCGCAGCGCGTTCCTGTCGTCGTTCTTCACGCTGGTCGGCACCCACGGCCTGCACGTCGCCAGCGGCATGCTGTGGATGATCGTGCTGATGTGGCAGCTGGGCAAGAAGGGCATCACCCCGACGCTCAGCAAGCGCCTGATGTGCCTGTCGCTGTTCTGGCACTTTCTGGACGTGGTCTGGATCGGCGTGTTTACCGTGGTCTACCTGATGGGACATCTGTGATGGCACAACACAACGCACCGGCGGCGCACGCCACTCGTGATTCGCATGGCGCGCATGCCGCGCACGACTCGCACAGCACCCACGCCAGCTTCAAGGGCTACGCGATCGGCTTCATCCTCGCGGTGATCCTGACCGTGATCCCGTTCAAGCTGGTGATGGACGGCAGCATGGACAAGGGCACGATCCTGTGGATCATCCTCGGCATGGCCGCGGTCCAGATCCTGGTCCACCTGAAGTACTTCCTGCACCTGGACACGTCGTCCGACCAGCGCAGCAACGTGATCGCGCTGCTGTTCACGGCGCTGATCCTGGTGATCGTCGTGGCGGGTTCGCTGTGGATCATGCACAACCTGAACACCAACATGATGGTGATGTAAGGACTGGCGTCCTGGCATCGGAAAACGGGGCCCCGCGAGGGGCCCCGTTTTTATTTGCGCCGCCGGCCGTCGGCGTGGTGCCCGGCCCTGGTGCGGCGGTGCGCACCGGCTGGCGTCTTCTGCAAGCGGTCCGCACAGAATTGCGTCGCTGCACGGGAGTGGTGCGTGCGCCGCCCGCACAGCTCTGGTGCACGGGGGCGGCCACGGATCGCGGCACCACCCGCGGGGCGCGCCAGTACGCCGTCTGCCGCCGGCACGGTGGGCACCAGCTCGTTTATCGCAGTGGCACGTTAGTTGCAGATGCATCACCCCGGGGAGCGTAGTCCCTAACCAACACCACAAACGGGAGCTGCAAATGCAACGACGTGACATGCTGAAGCTGTCGGCCATCGCCGCCGCGGCAATGATCGGTGCCAGCCCGCTGGCCATGGCGCAGTCCAAGGAACCGATCAAGGTCGGAATCCTGCACTCGCTGTCCGGCACCATGGCCATCTCGGAAACGTCGCTGAAGGACGTTGCCCTGATGACCATCGACGAGATCAACAAGAGCGGCGGCGTGCTCGGCCGCAAGCTGGAGCCGGTGGTGGTGGACCCGGCCTCCAACTGGCCGCTGTTCGCCGAGAAGGCGCGCCAGCTGGTCAGCAAGGACAAGGTCGCGGTGACCTTCGGCTGCTGGACCTCGGTGTCGCGCAAGTCGGTGCTGCCGGTCTATGAAGAGCTGAATTCGCTGCTGTTTTACCCGGTGCAATACGAAGGCGAGGAGATGTCCAAGAACGTCTTCTACACCGGCGCCGCGCCCAACCAGCAGGCGATCCCGGCGGTGGAATACCTGATGAGCAAGGAGGGCGGCGGCGCCAAGCGCTTCTTCCTGCTCGGCACCGACTACGTCTACCCGCGCACCACCAACAAGATCCTGCGCGCCTTCCTGAAGAGCAAGGGCGTTGCCGACAAGGACATCGAAGAGGTCTACACCCCGTTCGGCCACAGCGACTACCAGACCATCGTCGCCAACATCAAGAAGTTCGCCCAGGGTGGCAAGACCGCGGTGATCTCGACCATCAACGGCGATTCCAACGTGCCCTTCTACAAGGAACTGGGCAACGCCGGCCTGAAGGCCAAGGACGTGCCGGTGGTGGCGTTCTCGGTGGGCGAGGAAGAACTGCGCGGCATCGACACCAAGCCGCTGGTCGGCCACCTGGCGGCGTGGAACTACTTCATGTCGGTCAAGAACGCACAGAACGACGCCTTCAAGAAGCAGTGGGCGGCCTGGGTCAAGGCCAACAACCTGCCGGGCGGCGACAAGCGCGTGACCAACGACCCGATGGAAGCCACCTACGTCGGCATCCATATGTGGGCGCAGGCCGTGAAGAAGGCCGGCACCACCGATACCGACAAGGTGCGCGCGGCGATGTACGGCCAGACCTTCAAGGCGCCGGACGGCTTCACGCTGACCATGGGCGAGAACCACCACCTGTACAAGCCGGTGATGATCGGCGAGGTGAAGGGCGATGGCCAGTTCTCGGTGGTGTGGAAGACGCCGAAGGCGGTGCGCGCGCAGCCGTGGAGCCCGTTTATCGCCGGGAATGAAGGGAAGCCGGACAAGGTGATGTAAGCCTCGTTTGCTTGCCACCATCCGGCTCCCCTCTCCCGCTTGCGGGAGAGGGGCTGGGGGAGAGGGCGGGCGCTGGCAAATGCGACGGCGCTCACTTCGTCATAGATGCCGGCCCCCTCCCCCGACCCCTCTCCCGCGCGCGGGAGAGGGGAGCAAACAAACAGCTCGCTTCATTCCTGCCAATCGCAAGCTCCTATGCGCAATCCCTTATCCGTTCGAGTCGTGCCCTGGCTGCGCGCCCTGCTGGCAGCGCTGCTGCTGGCCTCGGCGCCGTGGGCCGCCGCGCTGACGCAGGCCGACCTGAAGCCGCTGGCCGAAGACGACTTCGACGCCAAGACCGCCGCGCTGTCCGCGCTGGCCAAGGCATCGCCCGCTGAAGCTGCACCGATCCTGAAAGCCCTGCAGGAGGACACCCTGCAATATGCGCCGTCGATCGGCATGGTGCGCCAGGACGGCGACAAGGTGGTCGATGCCATTACCGGCAAGTCCGTCACGGTCAAGCCGGACGAACTTGAATCCCTGACCCTGAACAACAGCCTGCGCGCACTGGTCGACAGCGCCGCCAGCAGCCTGCTGCTGCAATCGCCCGACATCGCGGTGCGCGCGCAGGCAATCGGCACCTTGCGCGAACAGCCGGAAAGCGCGTCGCTTGCCGCCGTGGAAGCCGCGCGCAAGGCCGAGGCCGATGCCGGCCTGCGCGCCAGCCTGGACGTGATCTGGGCCAACCTGGTGCTGGCAGAGCCCGCGGATCCAGGCGCGCACGATGCGCGGCTCGAAGCGATCCGCATCCTCGCCACGGACAGCAACCCGCAGAGCCGCCAGAAGCTTGCGCCGCTGGTCGAGCGCGACAGCGCCGGCAACTACCGCGAAGCGGATGCGGACGTGCGCCTGGCCGCGCAGCAGGCGCTGGACCAGCTGCGCAGCGACCAGCGCCGCGCCGAGCTGATCGGCAACCTGTTCGCCGGCCTGAGCCTGGGCAGCGTGCTGCTGCTGGCAGCGCTGGGCCTCGCCATCACCTATGGCCTGATCGGCGTCATCAACATGGCGCACGGCGAGTTCCTGATGATCGGCGCCTACGCGACCTACGTGGTGCAGTCGCTGTTCCGCGCCTATGCGCCGGATGCGTTCGCGTGGTACCTGCCCGCGGCGCTGCCGGCATCGTTCCTGGCGGCGGCGGCAGTCGGCTTCGTGCTGGAGCGGCTGGTGCTGCGCCACCTGTACGGCCGCCCGCTCGAAACGCTGCTGGCCACCTTCGGCATCAGCCTGCTGCTGATGCAGGCGGTGCGAACGCTGTTCGGCGCGCAGAACGTGGAAGTGGCCAATCCCGGCTGGATGAGCGGCGGCTTCGAATGGATGCCGGGACTGGTGATCCCGTACAACCGCGTGGTCATCATCCTGTTCGCGCTGGCGGTGGTGGCGGTGGCGTGGGCGGTGCTCAACCGCACGCGGCTGGGGCTGTTCGTGCGTGCCACCACGCAGAACCGCACCATGGCGGCGTGCGTGGGCGTGCGCACGTGGAAGGTCGACAGCTACGCCTTCGCCTTCGGTGCCGGCATCGCCGGGCTCGGCGGATGTGCGCTGTCGCAGATCGGCAATGTCGGTCCCGACCTGGGCCAGGCCTACATCATCGATTCGTTCATGGTGGTGGTGCTGGGCGGGGTGGGGCAGCTGGCCGGCACCATCGTGGGCGCATTCGGGCTGGGCATCATCAACAAGTTCATCGAGCCGTTCTATGGCGCGGTGCTGGCCAAGATCTTTGTCCTGGTGCTGATCGTGCTCTTCATCCAGAAACGGCCGCAGGGACTTTTCGCGCTCAAGGGGCGCAGCGCGGAGGCATGATGCAGCGATTCCAACCTGATTCTTCCGCGGCACCTTTCCGGCTTGCCGTGCCGGAACGCCAGTCGCTGTTCTCGCCGCGCGGCTGGATGGCGCTGGCGGTACTGACCGTGGTCGTCGGCATCGGCGTGCCGGTGTGCGCGCTGCTGGTGCCGGAAGGCCATCCGCTGCACCTGTCGGCATATGCGCTGACGCTGGTCGGCAAGATCATGTGCTTTGCGCTGGCGGCGATCGCGCTCGACCTGGTGTGGGGCTACTGCGGCATCCTGAGCCTCGGCCATGGCCTGTTCTTCGCGCTGGGCGGCTATGCCATGGGCATGTACCTGATGCGTTCGATCGGGCGCGAAGGCGTGTACAAGAGCGACCTGCCGGATTTCATGGTGTTCCTCGACTGGAAGGAGCTGCCGTGGTTCTGGCACGGCACGGACCATCTTGGCTATGCGCTGCTGCTGGTGGTGCTGGTGCCGGGCGTGCTGGCATGGCTGTTCGGCTTCTTTGCCTTCCGCTCGCGCATCAAGGGCGTGTACCTGTCCATCATCACGCAGGCGATGACGTATGCGGCAATGCTGCTGTTCTTCCGCAACGAGACCGGCTTCGGCGGCAACAACGGCTTCACGGATTTCAAGCGCATCGCGGGGTTCGCCATCGCCGCGCCGCAGACGCGCACGGCGCTTTTTGTGCTGACCTTCGTGGCGCTGCTCGGGGGCTTCGTTGCCTGCCGCTACATTGTCACGTCCAAGCTGGGCCGCGTGGTCACGGCCGTGCGCGATGCGGAGATGCGCGTCATGTTCTCCGGCTACAACCCGCTCGGCTACAAGCTGTTCGTGTGGACCTTCTCGGCCGTGCTGTGCGGCATCGCCGGCGCGCTGTACGTGCCGCAGGTCGGCATCATCAACCCGGGCGAGATGTCGCCCGGCAACTCGATCGAAATGGCGGTGTGGGTTGCCGTGGGCGGGCGCGGCACGCTGATCGGGCCGGTCATCGGCGCGTTCCTGGTCAACGGTGCCAAGACGCTCTTCACCGCCCACTTCGCCGAATACTGGCTGTTCCTGCTGGGCGCGATGTTCGTGCTGGTGACGCTGTACCTGCCCGATGGCGTGATTGGCCTGTGGAAGCGCCTGCGCGAGCGCCGCGCTGCCGCCGCGGTGCCGTCCGAGCCTGAGCCCGTTTCCACGCCCGCGGTGGCGGGCCGCACCGGAGGTGAAGCATGAACGCCGCACTCGAACACGGCCAGGCCGAAAGCGGCGATGCCACCGGGCTGGGCCGCGTGCTGGAGCCGGGCACCATCGATGTGTCGCACGGCCCGATCCTGTACCTGGACGACGTCACCGTGCGGTTCGACGGCTTCCGCGCGCTCAACAAGCTGAACCTGTCGATCGACCATGGCGAACTGCGCTGCGTGATCGGTCCCAACGGCGCGGGCAAGACCACGATGATGGATGTCATCACCGGCAAGACCGGGCCGCGCAATGCCAATGTCAGCGGGCGCGTGTTCCTGGGCCAGACCATCGACCTGATGCGGATGACCGAGCCGCGCATCGCGCAGGTCGGCATCGGCCGCAAGTTCCAGAAGCCGACCGTGTTCGAGCAGCACGCGGTGTGGGAGAACCTGGAGCTGGCGATGAAGGCCGACAAGCGCTGGTGGTCGTCGCTGCGCGCGCGGCTGACCGGCGAGGGGCATCGCCGCATCGAGGAGACGCTGGCGCTGACCGGCCTGGAGGACGAGGCTTACCGGCCCGCGGGCCTGCTGTCGCACGGGCAGAAGCAGCGGCTGGAGATCGGCATGCTGCTGATGCAGCAGCCGCAGCTGTTGCTGCTCGACGAGCCCGTGGCCGGCATGACCGATGAAGAGACCATGCAGCTGGCCAGCCTGCTCAACGGCCTGCGCGGCAGCTGCTCGATGATGGTGGTGGAACACGACATGGAGTTCGTCGCCGCGCTGGCCGGCGCTGCCGGCAAGGTCACGGTGCTGGCCGAAGGCAGCGTGCTGGCAGAAGGCACGCTCGACAGCGTCAAGCGCGACGAACGCGTGATCGAATCCTACCTGGGGAGATAGGCATGCTGCAGGTCAACGCACTGAACCAGTTCTACGGCGGCAGCCATATCCTGCGCAACGTCTCCTTCGACGTGCCGGCGGGCAGGCTGACCACGCTGCTCGGCCGCAACGGCGTGGGCAAGAGCACGCTCCTGAAATGCCTGATGGGCGTGGTGCCGACGCGCAGCGGCAGCATCCACTGGGACGGCAAGCCGCTGGAGAAGAAGGCGCCGTACGAGCGCGTTTCCGCCGGGCTGGCCTATGTGCCGCAGGGGCGCGAAATTTTTCCGCGGCTGACGGTCGAGGAGAACCTGCTGATCGGTGCCGCCAGCCGCGCGCGTCCAGCGGGTGTGCCGGATCGCATCTATCAGCTGTTCCCGGTACTGCGCACCATGCGCCAGCGCCGCGGCGGCGACCTGTCCGGCGGCCAGCAGCAGCAACTGGCGATCGGCCGGGCGCTGATGAGCGAACCGCAGCTGCTGATCCTCGACGAGCCGACCGAGGGCATCCAGCCATCGATCATCCAGGACATTGGCCGCGCGCTGCGGCTGCTGGTGGACGAGTTCGGCATGACGGTGCTGCTGGTCGAGCAGTACTACGAATTCGCGCGCCATATCGCCGACCACTATGTGGTGATGAGCCGGGGCGAGGTGGTCGCGCGGGGTGCCGGGGCCAGCATGGAGCAGGACGGCGTACGGGAGCTGATTGCCGTGTAGGCGTGGAACGGGGAATGCGCATCGCACGCCGCTTTCCGCCCAGGCAGGCGGCGCGCTATGATTATCTGCAACCCCGCCATCGCGCGCCCGCCGCCGGCTTTGCCACGCCATGCGTCATCCCGATTTTCCTTCATCACTCGCCGTGCCCGCCGCATGGCAGGCCAGCCTGCGGCTGCGCTTTGCGCAACGCGGCGAACGCACCGCGCTGGTCGAGCGCCGCCACCAGGGGCCGCTGCTGGTGCAGAAACCGCTGTATCCCGAAGGCGGCATCTGCCATGCCGTCATGCTGCATCCGCCGGCCGGCGTGGCGGGCGGCGACAGCCTGGATATCGAGGTGACGGTCGAGGCCGGTGCCCACGCGGTGCTGGCCACGCCCGGCGCCACCAAGTGGTACAAGTCGCTCGGCCGCGACGCGGCGCAGCAGGTGCGGCTGTCGGTCGGCGCGGGGGCGCGGCTGGACTGGCTGCCGCAGGAGAACATCGTGTTCGACGATGCGCGCGCACGTATCTCGACAGTGCTCGACGTTGCGCCGGGCGGCAGCGCGATCGGCTGGGATGCCGTGGTGCTGGGCCGGCAGGCATCGGGCGAGCAATGGGCGCGTGGCGCGCTGTGGCTCGATACCCGCGTCGGCGCCGGCGAGCGCGCGTTGTGGATCGAACAGTCGCATCTCGATGCGGGTTCGCCGCTGCGCACCGCGGTGGCGGGACTCGACGGACTCAATGTGCAGGGCACGCTGTGGGCGGTGGGCGAGGGCGCCACGCAGCAACTGGCGGAAGCGTTGGCGGAGCAGTTGCCCTATGGCCCGGAACTGCGCGCAGGCGTGACCTGCCTGGCAGCCCATGGCCAGTCGATGCTGCTGGTGCGCGTGCTCGGCCGGCAGATGGAAGCCGTGCGCCACGTGATGGTCGACGGCTGGAGCGCGCTGCGCGAGCCGATGCACGGCGTGGCGGCGCGGCCGCTGCGGCTGTGGGCAACTTAGGCCACGACCGGACAACAAGACAGACAAGGAACAAGAGATGGAACTGACGCCGAGAGAGAAGGACAAGCTGCTGATCTTCACCGCCGCGCTGCTGGCCGAACGGCGCAAGGCGCGCGGGCTCAAGCTCAACTATCCGGAAGCGGTGGCGCTGATCAGCGCCGCCATCATGGAAGGCGCGCGCGACGGCCGCACCGTGGCCGAGCTGATGCACGAAGGCACCACCGTGCTGACGCGCGACGACGTGATGGATGGCATCGCCGAGATGATCCCCGAGATTCAGGTCGAGGCGACGTTCCCGGACGGCACCAAGCTGGTGACCGTGCACCACCCCATCGTCTGAGCCTTCGCCTTGACGTCCGATTTCGACCGCTTCGAACAACAAATCAAACCGAGAGCCGACATGAACCGTTCCGCCTGCCTGCGCCTTGCCCTGGGCACCACCCTGACCGTTGCCGCCACCGCCGCGCTGGCGCACCCCGGCCATGACGCCGCCACCGTCGGCGCCAGCCTGTGGGCCGGCCTGGCGCACCCGTTCACCGGTGCCGACCACCTGCTGGCGATGGCGGCGGTGGGCGTATGGAGCGCGCTGGTGGCCCGCTCGGCCGCCGATACGCTGCGCCTGCCGCTGGTCTTCGTCGCGCTGATGCTGGCCGGTGCCGCGCTTGGGTTGGCCGGCATGGCGCTGCCCGCGGTGGAACCGATGATTGCCGTGTCGTTGCTGGTGGTCGGTCTGCTGCTGGCGCTGCGCGCCAAACTGCCGGCCTGGGCCAGCGCGTTGCTGGTTGGCGGCTTTGCGGTGTTCCACGGTTATGCGCATGGCGCGGAGCTGCCGGCCACTGCCGAGGCGCTGCCCGCGGTGCTGGCCTACGTCGGCGGATTTGCCGTCGCGACCATGGCGCTGCACCTGCTCGGCATCGGCGCCGGCATGCTGCTGCGCCGCCATGCCAGCTGGCTCGCCCGCCTGGCCGGTGCCGGCGTGGCGCTGTACGGCGCCGGCCTGCTGGTGGCCTGAGGAGACACACCATGATCCCCGGTGAACTGATACCCGCCGATGGCGAGATCGAACTCAACGCCGGCCGCGCCACGGTCAGCGTGACGGTGGCCAATACCGGCGACCGGCCGATCCAGGTCGGCTCGCACTTCCATTTCTACGAGACCAATACCGCGCTGTCGTTCGACCGCGAAGCCACGCGCGGCTTCCGGCTGAATATCGCGGCCGGTACGGCGGTGCGTTTCGAGCCCGGCCAGACCCGCACCGTCGAACTGGTGGCGCTGGACGGCGACCGCATCGTCTACGGCTTCAACGGCAAGATCATGGGAGCGCTGTGATGGCAAGGATCTCCAGGCAGGCCTATGCCGAGATGTTCGGACCCACCACCGGCGACCGCGTGCGGCTGGCCGATACCGGGCTCATCGTCGAAGTCGAAAAGGACTTCACCATC
This sequence comes from Cupriavidus sp. IK-TO18, assembly GCF_015549295.1. Lineage (NCBI taxonomy): Bacteria > Pseudomonadati > Pseudomonadota > Betaproteobacteria > Burkholderiales > Burkholderiaceae > Cupriavidus > Cupriavidus sp. IK-TO18. The sequence continues at coordinate 75,436 of NZ_JADGMP010000015.1, read as the reverse complement.
TACGGCGAGGAAGTGAAGTTCGGCGGCGGCAAGGTGATCCGCGACGGCATGGGCCAGAGCCAGCGCATGGCGAAGGACTGCGTCGACACGGTCATCACCAATGCATTGATCGTCGACCACTGGGGTATCGTCAAGGCCGACATCGGGCTGAAGGACGGGCGCATCGCGTCGATCGGCAAGGCCGGCAACCCGGATATCCAGCCGGGCGTGACCATCGTGGTGGGGTCTGGTACGGAGGTGATCGCCGGCGAGGGCATGATCGTCACGGCGGGCGGCATCGACAGCCATATCCACTTCATCTGCCCGCAGCAGATCGAAGAGGCGCTGATGAGCGGCGTCACCACCATGATCGGCGGCGGCACCGGCCCGGCGACGGGCACCTTCGCCACCACCGTGACGCCGGGGCCGTGGTTCATGGAACGGATGCTGCAGGCGGCGGACGCCTACCCGATGAATATCGGCCTGCTCGGCAAGGGCAACGCCAGCCAGCAGGCGCCGCTCCTGGAGCAGGTCGAGGCTGGTGCGATCGGGCTGAAGCTGCATGAGGACTGGGGCACCACGCCGGCGGCGATCGACACCTGCCTGTCGGTGGCGGACGCGACCGATACGCAGGTGGCGATCCACACCGATACGCTGAACGAGGCCGGCTTTGTCGAGGCCACCATCGCCGCATTCAAGGGCCGTACCATCCATACGTACCACACCGAAGGCGCCGGCGGCGGCCATGCGCCGGACATCATCAAGGTGTGCGGCGAGGCCAACGTGCTGCCGTCGTCGACCAACCCGACGCGGCCCTACACGGTGAACACGCTGGACGAGCACCTCGACATGCTGATGGTGTGCCACCACCTCGATCCGTCGATCGCCGAGGATATCGCCTTCGCCGAAAGCCGCATCCGCCGCGAAACCATCGCCGCGGAGGATATCCTGCACGACCTCGGCGCGTTCTCGATGATCTCCAGCGACTCGCAGGCCATGGGCCGCGTCGGCGAGGTCATCATCCGCACCTGGCAGACCGCGCACAAGATGGCGCTGCAGCGCGGCAAGCTGCCCGGCGACCCGCACGATGCGCGCGGCGGGCACGACAACTTCCGCGTCAAGCGCTATGTCGCCAAGTACACCATCAACCCGGCGCTGACGCATGGCATCGCGCATGAGGTTGGCTCGGTCGAGGTCGGCAAATGGGCCGACCTGGTGCTGTGGCGTCCGGCGTTCTTTGGCGTCAAGCCGAGCCTGATCCTGAAGGGCGGCATGATCGCCGCCGCGGCGATGGGCGATCCCAATGCGTCGATCCCGACACCGCAGCCGGTGCATTACCGGCCGATGTTCGCGTCGGCGGGCGGGGCGCTGCACCGGTCTTCGCTGACCTTTGTCTCGCAGGCGGCACTGGCGGCCGATATCGGCGAGCGCTATGGGCTCGCCAAGACGCTGTCGGCGGTGCGCGGCACGCGCACGGTCAGCAAGCGCGACATGGTGCACAATGACTGGCAACCGCATGTCACGGTCGATCCGGAGACCTACCAGGTCGTCGCCGACGGCCAGTTGCTGACCTGCGAGCCCGCCACCGAGCTGCCCATGGCGCAGCGCTATTTCCTGTTCTGAACCGCCGGGGCCCGCGCCCCGCATCGCGCATGCTGAAGATCGACAAGTTCCTGAGCGCCCCGCACGGCATCGCGCCGGTGCTGGTGCGCCGCGCTCCCAAGCTGGTCCTGCCTTTCAACGAACGAAGCAAGAGCCGCCTGCGCGCGATGCTCGACAACGGCACCGAGGCCGCGCTGTTCCTGCCGCGCGGCACGGTGCTGCGGGGTGGCGATCTGCTGGTGGCCGAGGATGGCAGCTTTGTCGAAGTGCAGGCCGCGGCGGAGGCCGTGCTGGATGTGCGTTCGGAGGATCCGCACGCGCTGATGCGCGCGGCGTATCATCTTGGCAACCGGCACACGCCGGTGGAGATCGGGCGCGACTATCTGCGGCTCGAGTACGACCCGGTGCTGGCCGACATGCTGCAGCGACTGGGCGTGCGCGCCGGGCGCGCGCAACTGCCGTTCGAGCCGGAAGCCGGGGCGTATGGCGGCGGGCACAAGCATGGGCACGATGCTACGTTTGCCGAGGACTATGCGGCGGCGCAGGCGGTGTTTCATGAGCATCATGGGCACTCGCACTCGCACTCGCACTCGCACTCGCACTCGCACTCGCACGGACATGGTCATGATCACGAGCATGGCGAGGCGGATCATGTTCACGATGCGAATTGCAGGCATAAGCATTGAGACGTAGGGCGGTAAGCCAGTGATCCGGTGATGACCAACCTCCACCAACTCATCTCCCTGCTGCATCTCGCATCGCCTGCCTTGCCCATCGGCGGCTTCAGCTATTCGCAAGGCCTTGAAGCCGCGATTGAAGCCGGCAGCATCCACGATGCCCGGACGGCCGAGCGCTGGGTCCGCGACAACCTGCTGCACGTCCAGGCCCAATGCGAAGCGCCGCTGTGGCTGTTGTTGCATCGCTGCTGGCGTGCCGGCGACACGGCTGCGGTGCAGGCCTGGAACGACTGGTTCCACGCCACCCGTGAAACCTCGGAGCTTCGCCTCGAGACCGAGCAGATGGGCTGGTCGCTGTCGAAGCTGATCGGCCAGATGGAGTGGGGCACGCCAGCATTGCGCGAGGCGCTGGCATCGCTATCGCCGGTCTGCCTGCCAACCGCCTTCACGGCAGCGTGCGTTGCACTGGACGTCGACGCCCGCGACGGCCTGGCAGCCTATTGCTTCAACTGGGCCGAGAACCAGGTTGCCGCCGCGATCAAGGCGGTGCCGCTCGGCCAGGTCGCGGGGCAACACATGCTGCGCCGTCTTCACGCGGCGGTGCTGGAAACCGTGGACGAAGCGACGCGCCGTGCCGATTCCACGCCACCGCAACTGTCGACCTTTTCCCCGATGCTGGGCCTGCTTTCCGCACGACACGAAACGCAGTACTCCCGGCTGTTCCGTTCCTGATTCCACAACCACCATGACCCAGGCCCGTACCAAGAAGAACCCTCCGCTGCGCGTCGGCGTCGGCGGCCCGGTTGGCTCCGGCAAGACCACGCTGCTGGAGATGCTGTGCAAGGCCATGCGCGACCGCTATGACCTGGTCGCGATCACCAACGACATCTACACCAAGGAAGACCAGCGCCTGCTGACGATCTCCGGCGCGTTGCCAGCCGAACGCATCATGGGCGTGGAAACCGGCGGCTGCCCGCACACCGCCATCCGCGAGGATGCGTCGATCAACCTGGAAGCGGTGGACCGCATGCTGGCGAGATTCCCGGATGCCGACGTGGTGTTCATCGAGTCCGGCGGCGACAACCTCGCAGCAACTTTCAGCCCAGAACTTTCTGATCTGACGATCTACGTGATCGACGTAGCCGGCGGTGAGAAAATTCCGAGAAAGGGCGGCCCTGGCATTACCAAGTCCGACCTGCTGGTGATCAACAAGACAGACCTCGCGCCGTACGTCGGCGCGTCCCTGGAAGTGATGGAGAGCGATGCCCGCAAGATGCGCGGCGCCCGGCCATTCGTGATGGGCAGCGTCAAGTCCGGACAGGGCCTGGACGAAGTGATCCGCTTCATCGAACGGCAGGGCATGCTCGGCGTCTAGGACTCGACGTCGCCCGCGGCGGCCCTGGCGCCGGGTTTGACATAGCTCACCGGCGGGCGGAAGCTGCCCTTGCCCGCCAGCGCCCGCGCAACCGCCGCCACCAGGTTCAACTCGGGCTCGTTGAGTTCGGCCATATGGCGGACGGTGGCTTCGATGGCTGCCTGCTGCCGGTTGCCGTAGGGCATCGGCGGCTGCTCCACCTGCAACTCGCTGACATCGTGGCGGGCGAAGTCCAGCATTTCGGATGGCGGGACCGCAAGGGTCTCGGCCAGCGTGCAGATGTTGATCAGCGCCAGGTTGCGCTTGCCCCCTTCGATGCCGCTCAGGTAGGAGCGCGCCAGACCGCTTTCGAGCGACAGCGTTTCCTGGGACCAGCCGCGCTGCTTGCGCAGCCAGGCGAGATGCAATCCGAAAAGTCTGAGATTTCGAGTAGTCATGGGATCGTAGGAAGTTCAGAGTGTTCTGAGGCTAAGGGTTTGACCTTGAGGCCACGACAACTTATTCTCCCCCTCACTATCGATGCCCGATCCGCGGAATAAGGGATGCGCCAGTGCATATGGCGCGGCACGATGGCATGACACCGGGCGGCTTGCATGGCCGTGCCAGACGGGACCAATGTGCGATGCCGGCGCGACGCTTTCGCGCGGGCGCCGCATTGCGCGGACAGGATGACCGCATCCTGTCGCCCCGCTCAGGGAATTACCATGCAGATCTTCATGCTGTTCGAGGCGCGGATGCGCGCCTTCCCATCCGGCCACCATGCGGTGGCGGACCTGACCATCGGTTTCCAGTCGCGCTTGCTGCCTGCCACGGCGGGGCTTGGCGAAACCTGCGACTACGTCTTTCTCCGCGCTGGAGAGGCCCAGCCCGAATTCATAGCGCAGCGGCCCGAGTGGTGGGCCTGCCTGCGCGGCGGGCTGCGCGTGTCGGCGCCCGGGCGCGGCAGCCTGCTGACGGGCGGCGGCGAGTTGTTCGCGCCTGCCACCGGCGTGCCGATGCAGGTCCGCGCGACGGTCGATACGATCCTGGTGCGCGCGGTGGCGCAGGACGCCGCCGCGGCGCCGGTGTCGCTGTCCGCTGGCGCGCGTGGCTGCAAGCTGGGGGAGGTGGGTGCGGACGACCCTGACGGCATGGCCGGCGCAGCCCGGGGCGGAGGCGCGCTGCAAGGCCCGTCAGGCATGCGGCCTGGGTTCGTCCAGCTCGATGACACGAGTGGCGACTGGGCGCAGCGGCTGCGCGCGAGCGGCTTGCGCTGGGCGCTGTGCTATCGCGGTGCTGCGGGGTTGTACTGGCGCGGGACGGAGTCTGCGGCGGCGGACGAGGCGGACGAGGCGGCGTTCCTGCAGCCCGGCGCGCTTTACGCGCCGGATGCGAATGAAACCTGTCGTCTCCACGTGCTCATGCCTGGCACTGGCCTGCTGTGCTGCTTTGGACCGCCGGCCGGGCGCGGGAACCAGAGCGAAGGCGGGAACGACCGCGCAGGCGGAAACGAAACCGAAGACGGGAACGGCCAGGCCGCGCGGTGCACCGGCGGGCTGGCCAGGGGGCATGCCAGCATGCCGGCACTGGTGGCGGCCTGAACACCGCGGCGGCCCGGGGCCATGCCCGGGCCGGCACTCAGTGCCGCTTGTACTGAGTGGCGCCGAACAGGACCTCGCGCGCCTTGTCGTCCTGCAGCGCCCTGCGCGCGCTGGCCAGCACCTCGACCCCGCGCTTGACCGCGGGACGCTCGGCGATCTCGTTGAACCAGCGCTTCAGGTTCGGGTATTCGTCCAGCTCGACGCCCTGGTTCTGCCAGCTGCGCAGCCACGGGAAGGTGGCGATGTCGGCGATGGTGTACTGGTCTCCGGCCAGCCATTCGTGCTTCGACAGCTGCGTGTCGATCACCCCGTACAGGCGCCTGGCTTCGTTGGTGTAGCGGTTGACCGCGTATTCGATCTGCTCCGGCGCGTAGATGCGGAAGTGGTGCGCCTGGCCCAGCATCGGGCCGACGCCGCCCATCTGGAACATCAGCCACTGCAGCGCGTCGTACTTGCCGCGCACGTCCTCGGGCAGGAACTTGCCGGTCTTGCCGGCCAGGTACAGCAGGATCGCGCCCGATTCGAACAGCGAGATCGGCTTGCCGTCCGGACCGACGGGATCGACGATGGCGGGAATCTTGTTGTTGGGGCTGATCTTCAGGAAGTCGTCGCCGAACTGGTCGCCGGCGCCGATGTTGATCGGATGGACCTTGTATTCCAGGCCGCATTCCTCAAGCATGATGTGGACTTTGTGGCCGTTGGGCGTTGCCCAGGTATAGACGTCGATCATCGCAATGGCTCCCCTGGCTGCGATCGTGGTGACTGCCACGCCAACCACTGACGTGGCGAACCGGGCGATTTAAGCACAGAAGAAAAAAACGCGCAGGCTGGCTGCGCGTTTCCATACTGGCGTCAGGGGCGAGCATTCCCGGGGCCGGCGCACGAAGCGCCAGCGCCCGGCCGGGCGCTCAGAAGCCGCGCGCCACCGGCATCTTGATGCTGTCCGGGTTCACGTTCATGTGCTTGGCCAGTTCCAGCTTGGCGATGGCGTTGCGGTGCACCTCGTCCGGGCCGTCGGCCAGGCGCAGCGTGCGCTGGTGCGCCCACCAGTTGGCCAGCGGGAAGTCGCTGGAAACACCGGCGGCGCCATGCACCTGGATGGCCCAGTCGATTACCTTCAGCGCCACGTTCGGTGCCACCACCTTGATCATCGCGATCTCGGCCTTGGCCACCTTGTTGCCGACAGTGTCCATCATGTACGCGGCCTTGAGCGTCAGCAGGCGCGCCATCTCGATCTCGCAGCGCGCTTCGGCGATGCGTTCCTGGGTCACGCCCTGGCTGGCCACCGGCTTGCCGAACGCCACGCGCGACAGCGCACGCTTGCACAGCAGTTCCAGCGCGCGCTCGGCGACGCCGATGCTGCGCATGCAGTGGTGGATGCGGCCCGGGCCGAGGCGGCCCTGCGCGATCTCGAAGCCGCGGCCTTCGCCCAGCAGGATGTTCGAGACCGGCACGCGCACGTTCTTCAGCTCGATCTCCATGTGGCCGTGCGGCGCGTCGTCGTAGCCGAACACCGGCAGGAAGCGCTTGATGGTGATGCCCGGGGTGTCGGCCGGCACCACGACCATCGACTGCTGCTCATGGCGGCCGGCGTCGGGATTGGTCTTGCCCATCACGATGTAGACCTTGCAGCGCGGGTCGCCGGCGCCCGAGGACCACCACTTGGTGCCGTTGATGACGTAGTGGTCGCCATCGCGCTCGATGCGGCATTCGATGTTGGTGGCGTCCGACGAGGCCACCGCCGGCTCGGTCATCAGGAAGGCCGAGCGGATCTCGCCGGCGAGCAGCGGCTCCAGCCACTTGTCCTTCAGTTCCTCGGAGGCATAGCGCTCCAGCGTCTCCATGTTGCCGGTGTCGGGCGCGGCGCAGTTGAAGACCTCGGCGGACCAGGGCACCCGGCCCATGATCTCGCACAGCGTGGCGTATTCCAGGTTGGACAGGCCCTGCGGCGCACGCGGCGAGCGCGGCAGGAACAGGTTCCACAGGCCGGCTTCGCGCGCCAGCGGCTTGAGCTCCTCGATCACCTTGGTCGGGACCCAGGCGTTGCCGGCGCGGCGGTTCGCGTCGATCTCCTCGGCGAAGCGCTTCTCGTTCGGATAGATGTGCTTGTCGAAGAAGGCCAGCAGCTTGGCCTGCATTTCCTTGACCTTCGGGCTGTACTCGAAATCCATGTGGTCTCCTCGCTACGGATCGATGGGCGCCGCGCATTGGCAACGGCGGGCAACGGCGCTGGTTGGCTTCGTCGTTCGGGCAGACTTCGCCGATGCAATGCACTCTATCTGAAAGCTGGTAATTAGAAAAATGAATTTTCTGGATTTGGCAGTATCAATTCCCTGCATTCCATGACAGAATCGCTGCCATGCAGCTCTCCCGCATCGACCTCAATCTCTTCGTGGTGTTCGACGCCATCTACAGCGAAGGCAGCATCACCGCGGCCGCGCGCCAGCTCAATCTGACGCAGCCGGCTGTCAGCCATGCGCTGGGGCGGCTGCGCACGCTGTTCGACGACCCGCTGTTCGAGCGGCGCGGGCAGGGCATGGCGCCCACGCCGCTGGCCCGTTCGCTGGCCGGCGAGGTGCGCGGCGCGCTGCAGTCGTTTGCCCGGACGCTGCAGGATACGCCGCACTTCGATCCCACCAATACGGTGCGGCGCTTCACCATCGGCATGCGCGACGCGCTCGAATCGACGCTGCTGCCGCCGCTGATGGCGCGGGTGACGGCGATGGCGCCACACGTGGAAATCGCCGCGATCCGCTTTGACCGGCGCGAGATGGAGTCCGAGCTGCTGGCGGGGACCATCGACACCGCGATCGATATCCTGCTGCCGGTGTCGCCGGCCATCCACCACGCGCCGTTCATGAACGACCCGATGGTGGTGCTGGCACGCCGCGATCATCCGCTGGTGAAGAAGGAGCTGACGCTGGAGCGCTACCTGGCGGCCGAGCACGTGCACGTGTCATCGCGCCGCCGCGGCGCGGGGCTGGAAGACCAGGCGCTGCACCGCATGGGTTTGACGCGGCGCGTGAGGCTGCGCTGCCAGCACTATGCCGCCGCATGCCGCGTGGTCAGCTGCACCGATCTGCTGGCCACGCTGCCGCTGCGCTATGCGCGCATCGCTAACGAGCCTTACGCCAACCGGTTGCTGTCCCTGCCGTTCAAGGTGCCGACGCTGGAACTGCACCTGTACTGGCACGCGGGCGGCGAGAACGATGGCGCCAACAGGTGGCTGCGCGAGCAATTGATGGCGGTGATGACATCGCTCGGTGGCGGTACTGCCGATGTGACGCCTGCTGACTAAGCGGAGTGCGCGCCGCATGCCGGTTGCCTCAACGTGCGCCGGACGCCGCCCCCGTGCTCCGCGCGCGGTTCACACGTAAGCATTTGTTCGCACGCTAGACCCTGCCGGGTCACGCTCATACCATCGACCGGTCTTTCTGCCTCCGGCGCCTCACGCGTCGGTCGTCCGCGCGTGCGGATCCCTCAGGCAGATGCCTTATTCCACGACTACGACACATCCAGACCGATGACCGGGACACGCTTGCTTGCTGATTGCCAACCGACGCTGCCGCGACGCGCGCGGCACACCACGTTCACCCTGACCGGCCTCTGCGCCGCTGCCGTGCTGGCCCTGTCCGCTTGTGGCGGCGGTGGGGACGGCGGCAGCGGCGGCACGTCCGCCGGCACGCCGCAGGGCTCCTCGCAATCCGGCACCCAGTCCAGCACGAGCCCTGGCTCGACGCCTGGCTCGACGTCTTCCACGCCGACCACGGCCGGCGGCTGCTACACCGTCAGCGGTGCGGCACCGGCGCCCGCGGCAGGCAGCGGCATCACGCTGTTGCCGCCGCGCGGCAGCGCGGTCAGCAACTACCGCGTGCTCGACGAACCGCGCAGTGCGGGCCTGTGCTACGCCAACTACCGCCGCGAGCAGGTCGGCCTGCCGCCGCTGGCCGCGCGCGACCCGCTCAACACCGTGGCGCAGAACCACACGGCATACATGCTGGCCAACGCCACGCTGACGCACGACGAAGTCAGCGGCAAGCCTGGCTATACCGGTGCCACGCCGAACGAGCGCATCCAGGCTGCCTATCCGACCAATGCCACCGCGGAAGTGGTGGCCGGTGCCAATCGCTGGACCTCGGTGGCCAACGCCAACCTGTCGATGACGCCCAAGGATGCGCTTGTCTCCGACCTGATCAACGCACCGTTCCATCGCGCCGCGCTGCTCGGCAGCTACGGCTCGGCCGGCAGCGGCTTTGCCGAAAGCGTGGGCCCGAACGGCAGCGGCACCTCGGCGAGCTACTACCAGACCATCGACCTGGCGGATGCGTCCAAGGGCGGCAGCGACAACCAGATGGTGGCTTACCCGTTCAACGGCCAGGCCGATGTGCCGGCGAGCTGGGTCAACTCCGAAAGCCCCAACCCGGCGCCGGGCTACGAAGGCAAGACCGTGGGCTACCCGGTCTCGCTGCAGGCGATCAACACCTCGCTGCAGTTCGATGCCGACAACTTCGCCATCACCGACGCGCAAGGCGCCAGCGTCAATTGCCTGAAGGTCGACAGCCGTTCGTCGGGCCTGTCCAGCGCCGCGCGCGGGTTGGCGATCTGCACGCCGGTGGCACCGCTGGCGAGCGGCCAGCGCTACAACGTGCGCGTGACCGGCCGGCTGGGTTCGCAGCCGGTGGACCTGGCCTGGTCGTTCACCACGCGCTGATCTTCCCCGACCAACCAGGCACCGCCGCGCTCACTGCGGCGCGCGGTGCTGCAGCCCGATGCGTACCTGGCCCGGCGCCAGCGTGCGGTCAGGCTGCACCGCGTACGGCAACGGTGGGCGCTGCCCCGCCGGCAGCGACTGCCACAGCCGTTCCACCCATTCCCTGATTTCCGCGTTGTCCGGTTCCGCTGCCCATACGCCGAGCGGCATGGTTGCCTGCATGCGCGCCGCGATCGCCGCGGGATCCTCCTGTACCGACACGACCATCGCCGCGGCGGCAGCGGGTGCGCGCGCCGCTGCCAGCGGCGGGGCGGCTTTGCGCGCGAAATCGGCACGCGGGGCGGCTGCCGCCGGCGGTGAGGGCGGTGAGGGTGGTGCCGCCGGAGCAGGCGCGGATTCCGCCATGGCGGAGTACGCGGGCATTGGCGGAGCCGCTGCGACGGCGGGAGCCTGTGGCGGCAAGCTGTCGGTGGCTGGGGCTGGGGCTGGGGCTGGGGCTGGGGCGGGCATGGCCCGCGTTTCGCCGCGTGGCGTCGCCTTGCGCTCGGCGGGCGGCTGCGCGCGCTGGCGCGGGGTGGCTTCGCGTTCCTGCCGTTGCTCCCGCGATACCGACGAAGAGGCCTTGGGCACTGGCGGGGCGGGGTTCGCCGGAGCGGCGACGGGTGCTTCATGCGTTGACGCAGGAGCGTCCCCGCCCGCCGGTGCCGCAGCCTCGCCGACTGCGACGCCGGTGGCCGGTTGCAAGGCGCCTTCGTCGATCTGCCGCAGCACGATGCTGGTGGTCAGCCCGGCCACGGCCGCTACGCTGGCTACCGCACCGAGTGAGCGCCACCAGCGGCGTGCGCGTGCCGTTCGTGCCTGTTCTGTTCGTCCGGCGTGCTTCGCCCCTTCGACTGCCTGCGCGGCGGCAGCGCTGCGCGCCTGCGCCGCCAGCCAGTCGCGCGTGGCATCGCTGACAGGCGCACCCAGCGCCTGCGCCGCCGGCTGGCCCGCAGCGATGCCGGCCAGCACCGCATCGCGCCGGCCCGCCTGCGCTGCCTGCAGCCGCGCGGCTTCTTCCAGCACCGCGGACGCCAGCCCCGGCGGCGCGGCAAATGGCAGGCCGAATGGCAGGGTGCCGGCGCGGCGCGCGTCCGCTTCCTGCTGGGCCGCGTGCGCCGCCGCTTGCACGGCGGCGGCCAGCCGCTCCGGTGGCATGTAGGCGGGCAATTCCTTCAGCAACGCGGCAAGCCGGTCCTGCCCGTCGATGAAGCGGTCGGCGGCGCTCATGGCCCACGCTCCCGCGCGCCCGGGACGCCGCCCGCCAGCTCGGCACGCAACCGCGCGAAGGCGTAGCGCAGCCGGCTCTTCACCGTTTCGAACTTCTCGCCCAGCATCTGCGCGATATCCTCGACGCTCATGTCGCTGAAGAAGCGCAGCACCACCACCTCGCGCTGTGCCGCCGGCAGTTGCAGCAGTGCGCGGTGGACGTGGTGCGCATGCTGCCGCAACTGCAGCTCGGCTTCCGGCGACAGGTCATCGGCGGGCAGCTCCGGCGGCTCGCCGTCGTCCGTGTCGTGGCGCTGGCGCACATCCGCGCTGCGCATCTGGTCGAGCCAGGCATTGCGCGCGATCTGGTACAGGAAGGTGCGGAACGCCGCGGCTGGCTGGTAGTCGCCGCAGCGCGTCATCAGCTTGATCCAGGCCTTCTGCGCGATGTCCTCGGCCTCGCCGGTGTTGCCCTGGCACAGCCACGCCACGTAGTTGTAGAGGCCGGCATTATGGCGGCGGAACAGTTCAGCGATGGGTTGCTCGATGATGCCCGAAGCGACCAGCAGCATCAGGTCTTGGTCCGGCAGCGCGGCCAACGGGGCCAACGGGGCCAACGGGGCCAATGAGGCCACTGGGCGAGGGGGGACGGGGTCTGGAGCCTGCATGCGCCCGAGTATAGGAGAACGCAGGGCGGGGCAGCCAAGCGCTGCGCTGCCCTGCGCCGGGACGTTGTCAGCGCGCCGCACGCTCGGGAACCGCGCCAGCCGCATCTCCCGGCTTGCTGGTGGCCAGGCTTTGCGCCAGGTCGACCAGCTTGAGGAATTCGCCGCGGTAGCCGAAGCGGTCGGCGCCGCGCGCGCCCTGCGCCAGCGCGTGCGCCTCGGCGTAGCCCCAGTGGCCGGTGTGCTTGCCGCCGCGCAGCGCCTGGCCGAAGCCGGCGACGGCGGCGGCGAAGCGGAAGTCGTCGTCGCCCTGGGCCAGGGGCCGGATCGCCTGCCGCGCCACGGCGATATCCATCAGCTGGCTGGTGCTGGCCGCAGGCAGCTTGTAGCGCAGCTTCACATGCGCCAGTTCGCCGTCGCGGCCGGATGCGGGCCCGGTGGGCGTGGTGGGCGCGGTGGGCTGGTAGCGCAGCGGATCGACCAGCCCGGGCTGGCCGGCCAGCGTCAGCTCGTACAGCGCGGTCACCGTATGGCCCGCGCCGATGTCGCCGGCGTCGACCTTGTCGTTGTTGAAATCCTCGCGCGCCAGCATGCGGTTTTCGTAGCCGATCAGCCGGTATTCCTTCACCGTCGCCGGGTTGAATTCCACCTGGATCTTCACGTCGCGCGCGATGGTGGCCAGTGTCGAGCTCATCTCGTTGGCCAGCACCTTGTTGCCTTCCATCAGGTTGTCGATATACGAGTACGCACCGTCGCCGGCATCGGCCAGCTGCTCCATCAACTGCTCGTTGTAGTTGCCGGTGCCGAAGCCCAGCGTCGACAGCGACACGCCGGACTTGCGCTTTTCCTCGACCATGCCCTTGAGCTGCCGGAAGTCGGTGACGCCGACATTGAAATCGCCGTCGGTGGCCAGCAGCACCCGGTTGATCCCGCCCGCAATAAAGCCCTGCTGCGCGGCCTGGTAGGCCAGCGCGATGCCGCTGGCGCCAGCGGTGCTGCCGCCGGCCACCAACTGGTCGATGGCGGCGCTGATTGCGGCCTTGTCGCTGCCCGGCGTAGGCGGCAGCGCCACGCGGGTGCCGCTGGCATAGGTGACCAGCGTGATGCGGTCCTGCGCGCGCAGCTTGTTCACCAGCAGCTTCAGCGACGACTTGAGCAGCGGCAGCTTGTCGGGCGAGTCCATCGACCCCGACACGTCGACCAGGAATACCAGGTTGGCCGGCGGCAGCGCGCCGCTGGCGATGTCCTTGCCCTTGATGCCGATGCGCAGCAGCACGTTGGACGGATGCCAGGGCGCGGGCGCGAGCGCGGTATGCACGGCGAAGGGCCGGCCGTCGGCGGGCTGGGCGTAGTCGTACGGGAAGTAGTTCAGCAATTCCTCCACGCGCACGGCATCGGCGGGAGGCAGGCGGCCGGCATTGAGCAGGCGGCGCATATTGCTGTAGCTGCCGGTGTCGACATCGATGCTGAAGGTGGATACCGGGGCCTGCGCGACCAGTTTGACGCCGTTCTCTTCGATCTGGCCGTAGCGCTCGCGGTCCGCGGCCTGGGGTGGCGGCAGGTGGTAGGGTCGCGGCATGGCCAGCGGTGCATGGGGTGCGACGGCGCGCATTTCGGCCGCGGGCGCGGCATTTGCGGCCTTGGCCACTTCGGCGGCGTGGTCCAGGACCGGCGCGGGCGCCGGGGCCGGGGTCGGGACCGGCGGAGCGGATTGCGGCGCCTGCGTCAGCGCAGGCGAATGCCCGCCGCAGGCCGACAGCGCCAGTGCCAGCGCGGTTGCGCAGCAGGCAGCTGCGGCCCGGGTCCGCCGGGCGCCAACGGTGGTCACGACCGGAGCGTGAAGTTGCATGTTGTTCTCCTGGTGGGCCGCTGGCGGGACGCCGTGGAGGCCTGTCCATGAAACGGCGCACGGTAGCCGGCGGGGTTAAACCCTCCGGTTTTTTTCGCTGCACGCTCTGTCAGGTGACGGAAATCAGACTTCGCCCCACCCCCGCATGCGGCGATCGCCACTACAATCGCCTGATTCCTTCCCCAGGAGACATCGCATGGCCCGCTTTGACCTCGGTTCGATGGTGTGGCGCAGCACGCTGGCCCTGACTACGGCCGCGCTGCTTGGCGCGTGTGGAACGCAGGGCGGAGGGACAGGGACGCCCGCCGCAACGGCTGAGCCAGCTGCCGCGCCGGCCGCGGCGGCGCCCGCGGCACCCATGCCGCCTGCCCCGGAGGTTGCTTCCGGCTACCGCGCCGGCATGTCGACGGTCTATGCGCAGCGCCATATGGCCGCAGCGGCCAATCCGCTGGCCAGCGAGGCCGGGCGCGCCATGCTGCGCCAGGGCGGCTCGGCGATCGATGCCGCCATCGCCATGCAGGCCGTGCTGACGCTGGTCGAGCCGCAAGCCACCGGCATCGGTGGCGGCGCCTTCATCATGTACTGGGACGGCAAGCGCGTGCAGGCTTTTGACGGCCGCGAGACCGCACCCGCGGGTGCCACCGAAAACCTGTTCATGCGCACCGACGGCAAGCCGATGGAATTCAGCGAGGCACAGATCGGCGGGCGTTCGGTCGGCACGCCGGGCGTGATGCGCGCGCTGGAGATGGCGCACCGGCAGCACGGGCGCCTGCCTTGGGCCAAGCTGTTCGAGCCGGCGATCTCGCTGGCGGAGAAGGGCTTTCCGATCTCGCAGCGCCTGTACACGCAGGTGGCGGCCGACAAGTTCCTGGCCAACTCGCCGGAGATGGCCGCGTATTTCCTCGATGCGCAGGGCAAGCCCAAGCCGGCCGGCACGGTGCTGAAGAACCCCAGGCTCGCACAGACGCTGCGCGATATCGCTCGGCGCGGCGCGGGCGTGCTGTACGGTGGCCCGATCGCGCAGGACATCGTCGCCAAGGTCAACGGCAGCGCCAACCGGGGCTCGCTGTCGATGGCTGACCTGCGCGATTACCGGGCCAAGCAGCGCGTGCCGGTCTGCACCGACTACAAGCGCTGGAAGATCTGCGGCATGCCGCCGCCGTCATCGGGCGGTATCGCGATTGCGCAGATCCTGGGCACGCTGCAGGCGCTGGAGACCAAGAATCCCAAGTACGCGCTGGCAGCGCTCAAGCCGCAAAACGTCAACACGCCCGCGCAGGTGGAAGCCAATCCGGACGCGGTCCACGCTATTTCCGAAGCCGACCGCCTGGCCTATGCCGACCGCGGCCTCTACGTGGCGGATGCCGATTTCGTGCAGATCGACGTGGCCGGCCTGGTCAACCCGAACTACCTCGCGTCGCGCGCCGAGCTGATCGGCGACAAGAGCATGGGCAAGGCGCAGCCGGGCGTGCCGCCGGGCCCTGCGGTGGCGTATGCCCCGGACCGCTCGCCGCCGCGCATGTCCACCTCGCAGATCGTCGCGGTCGATGACCGCGGCGGCGCGATCTCGATGACCACTACGATCGAGTCGTACTTCGGCTCGCATCTGATGGTGCGTGGGTTCATGCTGAACAACCAGCTGACCGACTTCTCGTTCTTGCCGAGCGAGAATGGCAAGCCGGTGGCCAACCGTGTCGAGCCGGGCAAGCGGCCGCGTTCGTCGATGGCGCCAACGCTGGTGTTTGACCGCCAGACCGGGCAGCTCGTGGCCACGGTGGGTTCGCCCGGCGGCTCACAGATCATCGAGTATGTGTCCAAGACGCTGGTCGGGATGCTGGACTGGAATATGGATCCGCAGGCTGCGATCGGCATGGGTAACTTCGGCAGCCGCAATGGGCCTACTGAAGTGGAGAAGGGGCTGGTGTCGCCGGGGCTGGTGCAGGCGCTGCAGCAGCGCGGGCATCAGGTTGCCGAGATTGAGATGACCAGCGGCACGCAGGCTATCGTGCGTCGGCAGGGGCCAGATGGGAAGGTCGTTTGGGCGGGTGGGGCGGATCCGCGGAGGGAGGGGGTGGCGGTGGGGGATTAAGGGGGCGGTTTTCAGCGTGCTATCGTGGTCGCTGTTGGTGACATGCTGTCGGCCGTTGAACCGCCTGGTTCCGCCCTCCTGGGCGGGTCACTTTTTGGCCGAGCGCCAAAAAGTAACCAAAAAGCGCGTCGCCTGCGGCTGGCTGAGCCAATTTGGCGCTTCTGGCTATATGGGCGGCGTTGGTCTCAGTGAAGCGTGGTCGCGATGCCCGCCTGCTACGCCAGGTGAGTGAGTGTGGGTGCCTGACGAATCCCCACTTTTGAACTATCCCCAGGACGGGTGTAGGCCGCCTGCTCCCTGCGGTATCGCATCATCGCCTACGGCTGCGCTGCGCGCGGCTCAGTCTCGCGGGTGAGGTGTCCTGGCCCGAACCCGCATCGCTGCGCTCGCTGGGCGGCGACGGCAATGGCCAGGGCGAGATCGGCGCTCTGCCACATTAGGGTCCGCGCGCAGCGCAGCCGAAGGCGTCCCACCGATATGGCATGCAGCAGGTTGCCTACGCCCGGCATGGGGATCGTTCAATAGTCGATTAACGCCAGGCACTATCCCTAACTCACCTGGCGTTAGCAGGCTCGAACGGCGACGAAGCCCAAACGGAAATCACCGCCGGCCGAACCACCCACGCCGCCAACTTGATAGCCAGCCGCTCAGGCGACGCGTTTTTTGGTTACTTTTTGGCGCTCGGCCAAAAAGTGACCCGCCCAGGAGGGCGGAACCAGGCGGTTCAACGGCCGACAGCATGTCACCAACAGCGACAGCGACGCAGCAACGGCCGATAACATGTCACCATCAGCGACAGCGACGCATCAACGGCCGACAGCATGTCACCAACAGCGACAGCGACGCAGCAACGGCCGATAACATGTCACCATCAGCGACAACAGCGGTTCAACGGCTAGCGACCAAGATGCCCGAGCATAGCTATTTCCTTACCCCCCAGCCTTCCTCGCATACTCCCACCCCATCTCCGCCATCGGCCGCGCCCGCTTACCCGCATCTGTAGCCTGCGCCGACGAAGCCGTTCCATCCACCACGCGCTTCATGATCCCCTGCAGAATCCCGGCAATACGGAACATGCTGAAGGCAAGATAGAAATTCCAGTCACCAGTGATCGCACGCCCGGTGCGCTGCTCGTACATGCGGCGATACGTCGCCTCGTCAGGAATCCCCAGCCCCGCATAGTCCAGCCCCGCAATCCCGCGGAACTGCCCCGGTGCGATATGCCAGCTCATGCAGTGGTAGCTGAAATCCGCCATCGGATGCCCCAGCGTGGACAGTTCCCAATCCAGCACCGCCAGCACGCGCGGCTCGGTGGGGTGGAACATCAGGTTGTCGAGCCGGTAGTCGCCATGCACGATCGACGTCAGGTCCGCGTCTTCCTGGGGAATATGCTGCGGCAGCCAGTCCATCAGCGCATCCATGGCCGGGATCGACTCGGTCTCCGACAGCTTGTATTGCTTGGTCCAGCGCTCGATCTGGCGCTGGAAGTAGTTGCCGGGCTTGCCGTAGTCCCCCAACCCGATGGCGTTGTAGTCGACGGTATGCAGCGCGGCGATGACGCGATTCATCTCGTCATAGATGGCACTGCGCTCGGCATTGTCCATGCCGGGCAACGACTGGTCCCACAGCACCCGGCCGGCGACGAATTCCATGATGTAGAAGGCCCGGCCAATTACCGATTCGTCTTCGCACAGCGCGTACATGCGCGCCACCGGCACGTCGGTGCCGGCGAGGGCGGCCATCACGCGGTATTCGCGCTCGATGGCATGCGCTGACGGCAGCAGCTTGCTCTTGGGGCCGGGCTTGGCGCGCATCACATAGGTCTGGCCCGGCGTGACCAGCTTGAAGGTCGGGTTGGACTGTCCGCCCTTGAATTGCTCGACGGTCAGCGGGCCGGCAAAGCCCTCCACGTGCTGGCGCATCCAGGCTTCCAGCGCGCCGGTGTCGAAGCGTTGCTGGTCTGCCACCGGGCGCGTGCCCTCGAAGTGCGATACGTTGCTCGTCATGCTGTCTCCGTTGGTTTTGTGTTCGGGTTCGGTTGGATGGCTGGGGTGACTCAGGCGGCCGGCTGGCGTCCGCGCAAATACTGGTGCAGCAGCACTTCCATGGTGGTGTGGCGCGAGCCGCTGTGGACGGGCGTGGGCGGCGAGTAGTTGGTCATGCGGACCACCCAGTCGAGCGGGCCGTCGCCCATGTCGAGCACATTGATGCAGCCCGCCGTCTGCAGCAGCGAGCCGAACAGCACGCGCCGCCCGCAGGTGATGGCCTGCGACAGGATGGCGCGGTTGGTGCCGCCGTGCAGCACCATCAGCACGGTATCCCATTCCGGGTCTTCGCGCAGGCGATCCAGCCCGGGCAGCACGCGGTCGAGAAAGGCGCCGATGGTCTCGCCGTTGAGGAAGCGCTTGTCTTCCGGCACTTCGCCTTCGAAGGCGCCGACGAAGGCGTCGCGCAGGTCGGCGTCGGCGATCGCGGACAGATCGCCGCCGCGGATCTCCTGGAATTCGGGCCAGACTTCGGGCACCACGCCGTCCATGTCGGGCAGTTCGGCCAGCACGCGCTCGGCGGTCTCCACGGTGCGCGGCAGGCCGCTGACGATGACGCGGTCGAAGCGGATGTGCTCCGCGGCAAAGGCGCGTCCGGCGGCCGTGGCCTGCATGCGGCCGGTTTCGTTGAGCGGCACCATCTCCGGCAGGGCAGGGCGCCCGGCTTCATCGAAATACGAGACGGCACCGTGCCGCATCAGGTAGATGCGGCGACGCGAGGACGGCGGCAATTCCATGCGTTGTCTCCTTGTGTTGTAGCTGGCCTGCCCGTCTGCCGCGGGATTGCCATGAAGACGGGCAGCCGCCCGTCCGGGTCCGTCAGCGGTACTGCGGCTTGCGCTTTTCAAGGAAGGCGCTGATGCCTTCGCCGCCATCCGGGTGATGCAGCGCGGCTACAAAGTTGTCGCGCTCGGCCAGCAAGTGTTCGTCGAGCGAAGCCGTGGCCGCATAGTTGATCAGGCCCTTGATGCGGCCGACCGCATGTGGCGATTGCCTGGCCAGCCCTGCGGCAAGGCGCAGCGACTCGGCCAGCGCCTCGCCCGGCGGCGTGACGCGGTTGACGAGACCGAACTGGGCCAGCCGCTCGCCGCTGACGGGCTTGCCTTCCATCATCATCTCGCTGGCGAGCTGGCGCGGCAGGGCGCGCGCCAGTTCGTACGAGCCGCCGCCGTCGGGCGTGAGGCCGACCGAGACGTAGGCCATCACGAACTTGGCGTCGCTGGCCGCGACCACGAAGTCGCACGCCAGCACCAGCGACAGGCCCGCGCCCGCGGCCGCGCCTTCCACCGCCGCGATGATCGGCTTGGGAAAGGCGTGCAGCGAGCGGATAAAGCCGTTCAGCACCTCGATGCTGGCGGCCTGCACCTCGGGCGGCTGGCTGCGGTTGCCCAGCAGCCGGTTCAGGTTGCCGCCGGCGCAGAACATGCCGTCGGCGCCGGTGAAGATCACCGCGCGGATCGTATCGTCGGCGGCGGCCGCGTCCAGCGCCGCCTTGGAGCCCGCATAAATGTCCGGGTGCAGCGCGTTGCGCGCCTCCGGGTTCGAGATGGTCAGGACCAGCGTCGAGTCGACGCGTTCGGATAGCAGTTGTGCGGGCATGGGGGCGGACTCTGGAAAACCGGGCTCTTAAAACGATAAGGAACGGGCTTACTGCTCTTCGGCCAGCAGCGACAGGCCGAGGCCGGCACGGCGCCACAGCCACGGGCTCGGGCGGTAACGCATGTCGCCGGTCAGCGCTTCCATGTTGCGCAGCGTCTCGAGCACCAGTTGCGGGCCGACCGCGTCGCCCAGGGCCAGCGGGCCCTTCGGGTAGCCGAGGCCGAGGTTCACGGCAAGGTCGATGTCCGCCGGCGTGGCGATGCGCTGCTGCGCGATATCGCTGGCGATATTGATGATGCAGCAGAGCACGCGCTGGGCAACAAAGCCGGCAGAATCGCGGATCAGCGTGACCGGCACGCCGTCGCTGCCAAAAAGGCCATGCGCGGCGTCACGCGCGGCGGCGCTGGTGGCGGGCGTGGTCATCAGCGTGCGGCGCTTGGTGGCCTCGAACGGCAGCAGCGTGTCGATGGCGACGGTGCGGGCCGGGTCCAGGCCCTGCTGCAGCGCGCTGGTGGTGGCATCCAGGCCCAGCGGCGTGACGATGATCAGCGCGTCGGCCGACGGCTTGTTGCCGCCTTCCGGGGTCACGCCCAGCGCGCCCAGCAGCTTGGTCACCATGGCGTGGCCGCGCTCGCTGTCATGGCTGACCCAGACGCTCGACGGGCGCGCGCCCGGCACAGCGGCGGCCGCCGGCACCTGCTTCTGGCCATCGGCGTAGCGGTAGAAGCCGGCGCCGGCCTTGCGGCCGATCAGCCCGCCGACCGCGCGGATCGCGGTGATCGGCGACGGACGGTAGCGCGGCTCCTGGTAGAACTGGTTGTAGATCGACTCCATCACCGGGTGCGACACGTCCAGCCCGGTCAGGTCCATCAGCTCGAAGGGGCCCATGCGGAAGCCGGCCTGCTCGCGCATGATGTTGTCGATGTCGGCAAACTCGGCCACGCCTTCCTGCGCGACCTTCAGGCCTTCGATGTTCATGCCGCGGCCGGCATGGTTGACGATGAAGCCCGGCATGTCCTTGCAGCGCACCGGCGTATGGCCCATGCGGCGCGACAGCGCCATCAGCGCGTCGCCCACCGCGGGGTCGCCCGACAGGCCGTCGATGACTTCGACCACCTTCATCAGCGGCACCGGGTTGAAGAAGTGGTAGCCGGCGATGCGGCCCGGGTGCTTCGCGCCGACGGCAATCGCGGTGATCGACAGCGACGAGGTGTTAGAGGCGATGATGGCGTCCTCGCGCAGGATCGCTTCCAGCCTGGCGATCAGGTCGCGCTTGACTTCGAGCTTCTCGACAATGGCTTCCAGCACCATGTCGCAGCCGGCCAGGTCTTCCAGCGCGCCGCAGGGCTTGACGCGGGCCAGCGTGGCCTGGGCGTCGGCGGCGCTGATCTTGCCCTTGTCGGCGAGCTTGGCCAGCGTGTCCTGCAGGTACTGGCGGGCGGCGGCCACAGCTTGCGGGTTGGCGTCGTACAGGTTCACGGTCAGGCCAGCCTGGGCGGCGATCTGCGCAATGCCGCGTCCCATGGCGCCGGTGCCGACGACACCCAGCGTGTCGATGGTGAAAGTGCTCATCATTCGTCCCAAAAGTTGTGGTTAAATTAGCACGATCGTACGTTTTTTGCATCTTTCCGAACAGACCGGAAGGGCAGGCGGCGTGCGCTGATCGGCCAGGCCGGACACGGCAGGCTACGGATGGTCCACAATCCCCCTCAGACCCGTGCTCGCGCGGGCGATCATTCCAACAATGGAGAGAGACGCATGCTGAAGCTCTGCGGTTTTGCCGCCAGCAACTACTACAACAAAGTGAAGCTGGCGCTGCTGGAAAAGAACGTGCCGTTCGAAGAGGTGCTCGCCTGGATCGGCGAGATCGACCCGGCTGCTTCGCCCGCAGGCAAGGTGCCCTACATGATCACCGAATCCGGCTCGCTGTGCGAGTCGGAAGTCATCGTCGAATACCTGGAGGCGGCTTTCCCGCAGACGCCGCTGCTGCCGAAGGACCCGCTGCAGGCCGGCAAGGTGCGCGAGATCGTCACCTTCCTGGAGCTGTACCTGGAGCTGACGGCGCGCGAGCTGTATCCGGAAGCGTTCTTCGGCGGCAAGGTCAGCGACAACGTCAAGGAGCGCCAGCACAAGCTGCTGACGCGCTATATCCCGGCGTTTGCCAGGCTGGCGAAATTCTCGCCGTATATCGCGGGCGAGAGCTTCACGCTGGCCGATTGCGCGGCGGCGGTGCACCTGCCGCTGGTGTCGTCGTGCACCAAGATCATCTATGGCACGGACATGCTGGCTGACCTGCCGGTCAAGGATTACCTGAAGACGCTGTCGCAGCGCGAGTCGGTGCAGAAGGTCAATGCGGACCGGAAGGCGAATACGGAACTGATGATGAGCCGGAGCAAGTAAGCGTCGGCGCATCCTCGCGACAAAGCAAAACGCCCGCGATGACATCGTGGGCGTTTATGTTTTGGGGGCAGGGTCCGCGGGCCTGCTCAGAGCCTGGCGAGCCGTTCCAGCGCCAGCGCCAGCGTCTCTTCCTTCTTGGCAAAACAGAATCGCACCACGCCCGACTCGCGCGGCTGCGTATAGAACGCCGACACCGGAATCGCCGCCACGCCGATCTCGCGCGTCAGCCACATGGCGAAGTCCGCCTCGCTCAGGTCGGAAATGGCCGAGTAGTCGACGCACTGGAAGTAGGTGCCATCCGAGGGCAGCAGCTTGAAGCGCGAACCGGCCAGTCCCGCCCGGAAGAAATCGCGCTTGGCCTGGTAGAAGGCCGACAGCTCCAGGTACGGCGCGGGATCGGCCATATAGTCGGCCAGGCCATGCTGCACCGGCGTATTGACGGTGAAGACGTTGAACTGGTGCACCTTGCGGAACTCGGCCATCAGCGCGGCCGGCGCGGCCACGTAGCCGACCTTCCAGCCCGTCACGTGATAAGTCTTGCCAAAGCTCGAGATCACGAAGCTGCGCCGCGCCAGCTCGGGATGGCGCGAGACCGATTCATGCCGCTGGCCGTCGTAGACCATGTGCTCGTAAACCTCGTCGGAGAGCAGCAGGATGTCGGTGCCGGCCAGGATCTGCGCCAGCTTGTCCATGTCGCCCGCGCGCCAGATCGTGCCGGTGGGGTTGTGCGGCGTGTTGATGAGGATCATGCGCGTGCGCGGCGTGATCGCGGCGGCGAGCTTGTCGAAGGGCACGCGGAACTCGGGCGCCTCCAGCGTGACCGGCACGGCGGTGGCGCCGGCCAGTTCGATCGCGGGCAGGTAGCTGTCGTAGCAGGGCTCGAGCACGATCACTTCGTCGCCCGGGTGCACGGCGCACAGGATCGCGGTCAGGATGCCCTGCGTGGCGCCGGCGGTGACGGTGATTTCCGACTCCCAGCTGTACTGGTGGCCGTACAGCGCGGCGATCTTGTCGGCGATGGCCTGGCGCAGGCGCGGCACGCCCGCCATCGGCGGGTACTGGTTATGACCGGCGCGCATGGCCCCTGCGACGGCATCGACGATCTTCGGGTCGCAATCAAAGTCCGGGAAACCCTGGCCCAGGTTGACGGCGTTCTTCTCGATGGCCAGGGCCGACATCACGGTAAAGATGGTGGTGCCGACGCCGGGCAGGCGCGAGGGTGGCGGGGTCAGCGGGGCGAGCGTGGTGTCTGCGGACATGTTGCGGGCGTATCGATGCGGTAAGGGGAGGGCGCGCGTGCCGGACCGGCCGCGCGCGCGATCCGGCAATTCTAAAGCGGATCGGCCGTGGTGTTGGCTGTGATGTCGGCGGTGCTGGCGGCGGTGTCGACCCGCGCGGCCAGCCAGGCGCCGAAGCCCGGCGGCGTCAGCACCTCGACGCCGCTGGAGCGGCGCAGCCGGCTGCGCAGCTTGAGCACCGCCTTGTCCTTCGACACCAGGCACGCCGCGCCGGCAAAGTGGGCCAGTTCGACAAACTTCTGGTCGTCGGTGTCCTTGCAGCGGGGCAGCCTGATGGCGTCGGCCTCGTCCTGCGGCGGCAGCGGTTCGAGGCGGGCCAGGCGGTCGACGGTGGCCAGCGCGGCGTCGATATCCACCTCGAAGCGGGCAAATTGCGGATAAGCCAGCACCCGGCGCAGTTCTTCACGGCAATCGGCGCGGATCACCGGGGCGATGGCGCCGGCTTCGAGCGCGTGCCGGATCGGCTCGACATGCGGGTCGCGAAACACCAGCAGGTCGACCCAGATATTGGAGTCGAGCACCACGCAGGGTGCGCCCGCTGGCGCGGATGTGATGCCGGCGGGGCTGGCGGGATGGTCGGTTCCGGTACTGTCGAGGCGCATTCGCTACAATCTTGGCTGGTTTGTCCTTGGCTATAGCCGCGATTTTGCCATGCTCATCGTTTTGTCTCCCGCCAAGTCCCTGGACTACGAGACACCCCCGCGCATCAAGACCCATACGCTGCCGCGTTTCATCGACCGTTCCGCCACGCTGATCGAGCGCCTGCGCAAGCTCGCGCCGCAGGACGTGGGCACGCTGATGGACATCTCCGACAAGCTTGCCGTGCTCAACGTCACGCGCTATGCCGAGTGGTCGCCCGAGTTCACCGCCGCCAACAGCAAGCAGGCGGTGCTGGCCTTCAACGGCGACGTCTACGACGGTCTCGACGCGAAGACGCTGAGCGCCGAGGACCTCGGCTTCGCGCAGAAGCACCTGCGCATCCTGTCCGGCCTGTACGGCGTGCTGCGTCCGCTGGACTGGATGCAGCCCTACCGGCTGGAAATGGGGACGCGCCTCGACAACGCAGCCGGCAAGGACCTGTATGCATTCTGGGGCGACGAGGTCACGCAGACGATCAACGGCGACATGGCTGCGCTGAAGCAGGAAGGCTCGCCAGTGCTGGTCAACCTGGCCTCGGAAGAGTATTTCAAGGTGGTGCGGCCCAAGGTGCTGCAGGCACGCATCGTCACGCCGGTGTTCGAGGACTGGAAGGGCGGGCGCTACAAGATCATCTCGTTCCACGCCAAGCGCGCGCGCGGCACGATGGCGCGCTACGCGGTCACGCACCGCATCACCGAGCCGGAAAAGCTCAAGCGCTTCGCCGGGGACGGCTATGCCTTCGACGCCTCCGCTTCCGACGCCGGCCGCTGGGTGTTCCGCCGCCGCCTGGAAGACTGAACCCCGGAAGACCGAACCCTAACGAAACGAGACCGCCAGCCATGCCTTCCGCCCTGCATATTTCCTCGCATTTCGATTCGGGTGCCATCGAGGTCGAGGCGCTCGACCGTGCCGACGATATCCGCCTGCGCATCCGCGCCGATTCGCACGCCGACTTCCGGCAGTGGTTCCATTTCCGCCTGCAGGGCGCGGCGGGGCAGGCGTGCCGGATGCACTTCCTCAACGCGGGCGATTGCACTTATCCGGATGGCTGGCGCGACTACCGCGCGGTGGCCTCGTATGACCGCGCGCACTGGTTCCGCGTGCCGACCAGCTTCGACGGCAAGGTGATGACGGTGGAGTTCACGCCGGAGCACGACAGCGTCTGGTTCGCGTATTTCGAGCCCTATCCCGACGAGCGCCACCTGTCGCTGCTGGCGAGCTGCCAGCGCTCGCCGCTGGCGCAGCTGTCGCACCTGGGCAGCACCGTCGACGGGCGCGACATGACCCGCGCCACGCTGGGCCAGCCCGGCCCCGGCAAGAAGACCATCTGGATGATCGCGCGCCAGCATCCGGGCGAGAGCATGGCCGAATGGTTTGTCGAAGGCGTGCTGCAGCGGCTGACCGGCACCGGCATCTGGGCCGGCGATCCGGTCGCGCGCAGGCTGCTCGAGCGCGCCGTGTTCCATATCGTGCCGAACATGAACCCGGATGGCTCGGCGCGCGGCAACCTGCGCACCAACGCCGCCGGCGCCAACCTGAACCGCGAATGGATGTCGCCCAGCGCGGATACCAGCCCGGAGGTCTACCACGTGCGCCGCGCCATCGAGGCCACGGGGTGCGACATGTTCTTCGATATCCACGGCGACGAGGGCCTGCCGTACAACTTCGTCGCCGGCAGCGAGATGCTGCCCGGCTTTACCGAAGCGCGCCGGCGCGAGCAGCAGCGCTTCATCGAAGCCTTCAAGCGTGCTTCGCCGGACTTCCAGGACGTGCACGGCTATGCCGCCAGCAAGTACAACGCCGACGCGCTCAAGCTCGCGTCCAAGTACATCGGCCATACCTTCGGCTGCCTGGCGCTGACGCTGGAAATGCCGTTCAAGGACAACGCCGACTTGCCCGATCCGGCGGTGGGCTGGAACGGCGCGCGCAGCGCGCTGCTGGGTACGGCGATGCTGCAGGCGATCCTGGATTACCTGGGCTGAGGTGGTGTCTCTCTCGCACGCTGAGGGTTTGCTCCCCTCTCCCTGATGGGAGAGGGGCGGGAGAGGGGAGACAACCAGCGAGCTTACTGCTTCTTCTTGGCCGTGCTGCTCGTCTTCGCCGACCCTGACGCCGCTTTCGACGAAGCCGACTTGGTCGACTTGGCCGCCGAAGACTTGCCCGACTTCGACGACGCCGTGCTCTTGCCCTTGCCCTTGCGGCTCTTGCCGGACGACGTGGCCTGGCTCGACGTGGGCACCGCAGGCGCGGCAGCGGGTTCGCTGATGGTGGCGCCGCCGGGGTCCTGCAGTTCGTACGCCAGCATCATGCCGTCGTCGTAGCCGCAGCGCACGCGCACGGGCTGCCAGTCGTCGCCGCGGCGCTTGTGTGCGGTGGCGTTGAACGTCACCACGGTACTGACCGGCACGGCCTGCTTGCCGGGCGAGAAGCGTCCGCTCCAGGGCTCGGTCGTGGCCTGCCCGGCGGCGAGCGCGCCGGTGGGGATCTTCAGGGCATCGTAGCTGGCCGAGCGCGGCACTACCCAGCTGGCGTGCGCGGCGCAGTCGGCCACGTCGCTGCTGGCGTTCTCGGTCTTCATCAGCTGCTCGCGCATGCGTGCGCGGTACTCGGACAGGCTGACACGGCCGCGATCGGGCAGGGTGATGGTCTTGGTGGGCGGGGTGGAGGAAGCGGCAGGAGCGGGGGCGGGCCGGGCAGGAGCGGCCGTCGGGGCGGCGGCAGCAGGGGCCTGCGCGGCGGCCTCGTCGGCCGGCATGTTGGCGCAGCCCGCCAGCCCGATCGCACCGGCCACCGCGGCAGCCAACATGCGGAGCCGGCTGCCGAGCAGTTCGGAAATTCGTCGGATCACAGTGTTTGCGGTGTTCGCGTTCTGGGATTGGCTTGCCGGCGCAGGGGCCGGCAGGCCGGGTAGCTTCGCAAAGGAATGCCATGATAGAGGAAACCTATCCGGCAAAGTTCCTAAATCTTGTTACCTATTCTTCTAACGCAATGACGACGCGCAGGAACGGGCCTGCTTTCTAGCAGATATTTCCCACGCCGCACAACTGCGGGGAACCCGCACGGCCGGTCCGCGGTGATCCCGCGCGGCCCGGCCGTGGTGCGTTGGCAAACGCCTCAGGCCACGCGCGAGGGCATCGCGCGCGTAAAGCGCAGCAAATCGTCGAGCAGTGCGTTCAGGTCATGGCGCAGCTTGGCGAAGCCGGCGGTGTGGGTCAGGCCCACCTCGTCCATGTACAGCTTGCGGTTGACCTCGAGCTGCAGGCTGTGGCGACCGGCCTGCGGCTGGCCGACCACGCGCACGATTTCCACGCCCTTGTAGGGGTGGTTGCGCCAGACCTCGTAGCCCATGTCCTTGAGCACGCCTTCGATGCGGTCGGTGAAGCGCTTGTCGCAGGTGGTGCCGTCACGGTCGCCGACGACAAAGTCGGGATGCTCCAGGCCGGGGAACTCGGTCGCGTATGGCGCGGCGTGGCTCGGCATCGAATGGCAGTTGATGTGCCAGGCGCTGCCGTGGCTGGTGACGGCGTGATCGGCCAGTTTCTGCAGCTGCGCGTAGTAGGGCAGGTAGCAGCGGTTGATGCGCGACTGCACTTCTTCGACGCCGAGCTTGCGGTCGTAGATCGCCTCGCCGCTGTCGAGCACGCGCCAGACGAGGCCCTTGCCAAGCCGGGTCTTGGAGGTTTCCTGCTTCGCGCCGGGCCAGGGGGCGTCGAGCAGGGCTTCGTCGATTTCCTCCAGCGCGCGGTTGGCGTCGAGGTAGCTGCGCGGGAAGCCCGCGCACAAGAGCGGGATGCCGCGCGCCGGCGCGCCGGCGTAGAGCTCATCGACGAAGGTGTCCTCGGCCTGCCGCAGCAGCTGCAGCGGCAGGGCGGGATCGGGGCGGAAGTCCGTCGGGTAGGTGGTCGCGCTGTGCGGCGAATCCAGGAACAGCGGGGCGGGCTCGCCCTCCGGCTGGTACAGGAAGTACGGACTATCCGCGGTGGTTCGGTCGGTATCGGTCATGGTGCTGCGCCAGTGGTCAGTCGAGCGAGATCTTGGCGGCCGCGGCCACGCGCTTGTTCTTGGCCACTTCGCTCCTGATCTGCGCGGCGAAGTGAGCCGGGGTGTCGCCCACCGGGGTCGCGCCCAGCTTTTCCAGCTTGGCCTTGACTTCCGGCGTTGCCAGCACCTTGACGGCGGCGGCATGCAGCTTGTTCTGGATGTCGGCCGGCAGGTTGGCCGGCGCGATCAGGCCGAACCACGCGGCGTCGTTGACCTCGCCCAGGCCCAGCTCGGCGAAGGTCGGCACGTTCGGCAGCGCCGCCACGCGCTTGGGCGCGGCCACGGCCAGCGCGCGCAGCTTGCCGCCTTCGATGAACGGCAGCGACGACGGCAGGTTGTCGAACAGCACCTGCACCTGGCCGGCCAGCGCGTCGTTCAGCGCCGGGCCCACGCCCTTGTACGGCACGTGCAGCAGTTCGGTCTTGCTGCTCATCTTGAACAGTTCCCCCATCATGTGCGAGACGCTGCCGTTGCCGGCCGAGCCATAGGCCAGCTTGTTCGGCTGCGATTGCGCCAGCGCGATGAAGGACTTCATGTCGGTGGCCTTGACCGCCGGGTTGATGCTCATCACGTTCGGCACCGAGGCCAGGTTGGTGATGGTGGTGAAGTCCTTGGTTGCATCGTAGGACAGGCGCGGGTAGACCGCAGGGTTGATGCCGTGGGTCGAGGCCGTGGCAATGCCCAGCGTGTAGCCGTCGGGCGCCGCCTTCGACAGGAAGGTGGTGCCGATGCTGCCGCCGGCGCCGCCGCGGTTGTCGACCACCACGGCCTGGCCCAGTTGCTGGCCGAGCTTGTCGGCAACGATGCGCGCGACGATATCGGTGGTGCCGCCGGCGGGGAAGGGCACGACCAGCGTGATCGGCTTGGTCGGGTAGCCGGACTGGGCGGCGGCGCTGAACGACAGGCCGGTGGCGAGGGCGGCCGAGGTGGCGGCCAGGACGCGGAGGAGGTGGCGACGTTGCATGATGTGTGGGGAAAGGTATCGAGAAAGAGACAAAGGCGTTTTCACGATTCTGCTCGTCCAGGCAGGACCCTCGCAAACGAAATAAAATCCCTAGCTCATTCCATTTGGTCGTGAAGTAGAGGTGAATTATGCGACGCATGTGTCCGTCGCTGACCGAGTTGCAGGCCTTCGAGGCCGCGGCCCGGCACAACAGTTTCACCGTCGCCGCACGCGAACTGCATGTGACGCAGGGGGCGGTCAGCAAGCAGGTGCGCAGCCTGGAGGCTTACCTTGGCGTGGAGCTGTTCGAGCGCGTGCGTCAGCGCCTGGTGCTGACCACGGCGGGAGAGCGCTACCTGGAGCGCATCGGGCCAAGCCTCAACGAACTGGAGGCCGCCACCGTCGAACTGATGGCGCGCCAGGGCCGCGGCGGCGTGTTGCATATCGCAAGCATGCCGACATTGGGCGCGAAGTGGCTGATCCCGCGCCTGCCGCAGTTCTTTGCGCGGCATCCGGAGGTAACGCTGGAATTCGTGCCGCATGCGCAGGGCTACGATTTTTCCGAGCCGGATCTGGATGCGGCGATCCGCTTCGGCGATGGCGTCTGGCCAGGCAGCCTGGCGGACTACATGACCGGACGCGAAGTGCTACCGGTATGCCGGCCGGGCCTGCTGGCACAGGAACCGCACGGCGTCGCGCGCACGCCGGCCGCCTTGCTGCACTATCCGCTGCTGCACCACACCACCGTGCCCGAGGCCTGGCCCGACTGGTTCGCCACGCTCGGCGTAACCACGCGGCAGGCGTGGAGCGGCGCGCGTTTCGACCAGTTCTCGTTGCTGACGCAGGCCGCGCTGTCGGGGCTGGGCATTGCGCTGATCCCGCGCTGCCTGATCGAACAGGAACTCGCCAGCGGGGCGCTGGTGGTCGCGCATCCGGCGCAGGTGCTGGCAAAGAAAGGCTATTACCTGTGCTATCCGGAGCAGAAACAGCACCTGCCGGCGCTGCAGATTTTCCGCAAGTGGGTGATGGAGGGTGCAGATGTGCCGGCCGCCGGATCACGGGCCGCCTCGTCCGGGCAAGCGGGTCCGGCGCGCTAGGCTTGCGTTGCAGTCAGGTTACGCAGTTGCTCCAGCAGCCTGACTGCCGGCGCTGGCAGGATGCCGTGCCGGCGCCGGTAGACGGTCAGCCGGCGCGGCGCGCTGGCGCCGGGTATCGGCAGCGGGTGGATCAGCCCGGCCTTCTGCTCGGCCTGGTACATCGGCTCGGCAATCCAGCTGAGGAAGCCGGCGCGCGCGACCAGGCTCTTGAGCGCGATGATCGAGCGCGTTTCGGCAACGATCTCGGGCGGCGCCAGTTCATGCCGCGCGAACAGACGCAGCAGTTCCTCGAACGGCGCGGTGCCGCGCGGCGGCATCACCCAGTGGCAGCCCCGCGTATCGGCCAGCTTCAGGCCGCGCTTGCCCATCAGCGGATGGCCGGTTGCGGCCACCACGTAGCTGGTATCGCTCCAGCCAACATCGCTGACGGCGCAGATCTCGTCGTTTTCCGGCAGGGCAATGCCGATGGCCAGGTCGATCTCGCGCTTGGCCAGCGCATCGGCGAGGAAATCGCCCACTCCTTCGATGATGCGCAGCCGCAGATTGGGCCAGCGCGCCAGCACGGCCTCGATGGCCTGCGGCAGCACGCCGCTGACCACGCTGGCGACGGCGCCGACACGGATGGTGCCGCTGGCCAGCCCGCGCAGCGCGCGGACGGCCTCGATGGCGTGGTCGGCTTCGTGGCGCAGCAGGGTGGCGTGGGGCAGCAGCGCCTCGCCGTAGGCGGTCAGCACCATGCCGGTGGAATAGCGTTCGAACAGCGGGGCACCCAGTTGGGCTTCCAGCCGCTGGATGGTACGGCTTAGCGCCGGCTGGGTCAGGTTCAGGTGGGCCGCGGCGCGCCCCAGGCTGCGGTGCTCGCAGACAGCAAGGAAGGCCTGGATTTGGCGCAGATCGAGGGTCATGCAGAATGGTAATGACTTTGCCCGGAATTGGCAATTTTCAGGCAAGGGCAGCGTGTCCATACTGTGGCGCAAGTCAACCCATCCCAGCCCTAGGAACCGACCGCCATGGCGCCTATCGCCCCTTCCAGCCCACCCCAGCTGCCTGTCACTGTCCGCGGCGCCGTCCTGGACCTGCTCCGGGCCTTTGGCATGACTTCGGTGTTCGGCAATCCCGGCTCGACCGAACTGCCGCTATTCCTGGATTTCCCTGCTGATTTCCGTTACGTGCTGGGCCTGCAGGAGTCGGTCGTGGTCGGCATGGCCGACGGCTACGCCCAGGCCACGCGCAACGCCGCCTTCGTCAACCTGCACTCGGCCGCCGGCGTCGGGCATGCCATGGGCAGCATCTTCACTGCCTTCAAGAACCGCACGCCGCTGGTGATCACTGCCGGCCAGCAGGCGCGCTCGATCCTGCCGTACGAACCGTTCCTCTATTCGGCGCAGGCAACGGAGCTGCCCAAGCCATACGTGAAGTGGAGCTGCGAGCCGGCACGCGCCGAAGACGTGCCGCTGGCGATTGCGCGCGGCTACTACATCGCCATGCAGCCGCCGCGCGGGCCGGTGCTGATCTCCATTCCGGCCGATGACTGGGCCCGTCCCTGCGAGCCGGTACTGCCGCGCACGGTCAGCACCGAGATCGGGGCCCAGCCCGCGCTGCTCGCGCAGATCGGCGACGCGCTCGACGCCAGCCGCCGTCCCGCTTTGGTGGTCGGCGCGGCCGTCGATCGTGACGGCGCCTGGGATGACGTCGTGCGGCTGGCCGAGCGGCACCAGGCTTCGGTGTGGGTCGCGCCGATGTCAGGGCGCTGCGGCTTTCCCGAAGACCATCCGCTGTTTGCCGGATTCCTGCCGGCCATGCGCGAGAAGATCGTCGCGCTGCTGGCCGGGCATGACCTGATCTTTGCCGTGGGCGCACCCGCGTTCACCTATCACGTGGAGGGCTTCGGCCCGCACGTGCCGCCGGGCGCGCAGCTGGTCCAGCTGACCGAGGACGCCAGTGCCGCAGCCTGGGCACCGGCGGGCACGAGCGCGGTCGGCAGCATCCGCCAGGGTGTGGCCGGCCTGCTGGCCCGTCCCGCCCCGCCGCGCCGCGAAGCCCCGCCGCCAAGGCAGCCCGCGCCGCGCGCGCAGCCGGGCGCGCCGATGAGCGTGGCCTACGTGCTGCAGACCCTGGCCGAGCTGCGCGATCCGGAGTCGATCATCGTCGAGGAAGCGCCGAGCGCGCGCCCGGTGATGCATCGCTACCTGCCGATCGTGCGCAGCGAGACCTTCTACACGATGTGCAGCGGCGGCCTGGGCTTCGGGCTGCCGGCGGCTGTTGGCGTGGCATTGGGCAAGCCAGGGCGCAAGGTGATCGGCCTGGTCGGCGACGGGTCCAGCATGTACGCGATCCAGGCGTTGTGGAGCGCCGCGCAGCTGAAACTGCCGATCACGTTCATCGTGCTGAACAACCGCCGCTACGCGGCGCTGCAGGAATTCGCGCCCACCTTCGGCTTCGGCCACGGCGATCCGCTGGTGGGCACGGCTCTGCCCGACCTCGATTTCGTGGCGCTCGCGCGCGGCCATGGCTGCGAGGCGGTGCGGATCCGCACCGCGTCAGCGCTGCCCGATGCGCTGGCCACGGCGCTGCAATCCAGCGTGCCGACCGTGGTCGAGATCGAGGTGGCCTAGCCGCTTTCCCTTTCCATGCCGCGCCGGCATGCCAGAACAACAGAGGAGACAGACCATGCAGACCATCACCATGCTGATCGGCGGCGAGCGTACGCCGGCCGCCAGCGGCGCAACCTTCGAGCGCCGCAACCCGCTGGACCAGAGCGTCGCCACGCGCGCCCCGGCCGCCGGCAAGGCGGATGCGCTGGCCGCCGTGGCGGCAGCGGCCGATGCCTTCCCGGCGTGGCGCGATACGGGCCCGGGCGATCGCCGGGCGCTGCTGATGCGCGCCGCGCAGTCGCTGGAAAGCAAGGGGGCGGCGATCGCGGCGGCGATGGCGGCGGAGACCGGCGCCTCGGCCCAGTGGGCCGGCTTCAACGTGCATCTGGGCGTCGGCATGCTGCAGGAGGCGGCCGCCCTGACCACGCACATTCATGGCGACGTGATTCCGTCTGACGTGCCGGGCAGCGTTGCCATGGCGGTGCGGCAGGGCGCGGGCGTGGTGCTTGGCATCGCGCCCTGGAACGCGCCGGTCATCCTCGGCGTGCGTGCGGTGGCGACCGCGCTTGCCTGCGGCAACACCGTGGTGCTCAAGGGCTCGGAGATCTGCCCGGCAACGCATGGCCTGATCATCGATGCGCTCGCGCAAGCTGGCTTTCCGCCGGGCGTGGTCAACTTCATCACCAATGCGCCGGCCGACGCCGCCGAGGTGGTGGAGGCCATGGTGGCCCATCCGGCGGTACGGCGCGTCAACTTCACGGGTTCGACGCGCGTGGGCCGGCTGATTGCGCAGGCCTGCGCGCGCCACCTGAAGCCGGCGGTGCTCGAACTGGGCGGCAAGGCGCCGCTGGTGGTGCTCGATGATGCCGACCTCGATGCCGCGGTCGACGCCGCCATCTTCGGCGCCTTCGCCAACTCCGGGCAGATCTGCATGTCCACCGAGCGCATCGTGGTCGATGCCGCCGTGGCCGATGAATTCGTGACATGGTTTGCCGCGCGTGCCGCCGCGCTGCCGCTTGCCGATCCGCGCTCGGGGCCGGCGGTGCTGGGCTCGGTGGTGGACATGAGCACGGTCGAGCGCTGCAACGCCATGATCGACGATGCGCTGGCAAAGGGCGCGAAGCTCGCCTGCGGCGGCAAGGCCACGGATACGCTGATGGCCGCGACCGTGCTCGATCATGTCACGCCGGAGATGGACATCTACCACGAGGAATCGTTTGGGCCGGTCAAGGCGGTCGTGCGCGTCAGTGGCGTGGAAGCGGCCATCGCCTGCGCCAATGATTCGGAGTACGGGCTTTCCGCTGCCGTGTTCGGGCGCGACATCGCGCGCGCCATGCAAGTCGCGCGGCGCATCGAGTCGGGCATCTGCCATGTCAACGGGCCCACCGTGCATGACGAAGCCCAGATGCCGTTCGGCGGTGTCAAGTCCAGCGGCTATGGCCGCTTTGGCGGCAAGGCCGGCATCGAGGCCTTTACCGAACTGCGCTGGATCACGATGCAGACCACGCCGAGGCAGTATCCGTTCTGAGCAGGACGGCCGGTGGTGGCCGGTGGTGGCCGGTGGCGGCCACTGGCCGCCCGCACATAACGAGAACATTCAGGAGACAAAGCATATGCGATTCCCTTCCCGCATTGCGCGCCCCATTGCCGTGGCAATGTGCGCGCTGGGCCTGGCCGGCAGCGCGGCTGCACAAGGCAATGCCACGCCGTGGCCCGTGAAGCCGATCCGGCTGGTGGTGAACTTCCCGGCCGGCGGCGCGGCCGACACGCTGGCCCGCGGCATTTCACCGACCCTGTCCGAAGCGCTCAAACGCCCCGTGGTGGTGGATAACCGGCCCGGCGCGAACGGCATCGTCGGCGGCGATGCCGTGGCCAAGGCACAGCCGGATGGATACACCTTCCTGCTGACCTCCGGCGGTGCGGTGGCGATCGATCCCTTCCTCTACAAGAAGATGCCCTACGACCCGCTCAGGGACCTGACGCCCGTGGCATCCGTGGCGCTGGTGCGGGTCTACCTGCTGGTGCATCCCTCGCTGCCGGTCAAGACGCTGGGCGAGTTCGTCAGCTACGTGCGCGAGCATCCGGGCAAGCTCAGCTACGGCTCGGCCGGGAACGGCAGCACGCCGCATATCGCGGCGGAAATGTTCAAGCGGTCGGGTGGGCTCGATGCCGTGCACGTGCCGTACAAGGGCGCGGCGCCGGCTTTGGGCGACCTGCTCGCGGGGCAGGTCCAGTTCATGTTCGACCCGGGGCCGGGGCTGCAATACGTTGCCAGCGGCAAGCTGCGCCTGCTCGCGGTGGCCAGCGCCCGGCGCGCACCGCAGTTCCCCGATGTGCCCACGCTGGCCGAAGCCGGCCTGCGGGATGTGGACGGCGATTCGACCTTCGGGGTCTATGCGCCTGCAGGCACGCCGCCGGCCATCCTGGAACGCATGAACCGCGAGATCAACCAGGCACTGTCCGCTGCGCCGCTACAGGAAAGCGTCAGGAAGCTGGGCGGCACGGCGGAGCCGATGAGCATCCGCGCGTACGGTGAGCGGCAGATCGCCGACCGGGCGCGCTATGGCAGGTTCATCCGGCAGGCAGGGATCACGGTGGACTGACTCGCCGCAGCCAAGGCGGGCGCCGCTGCGCGGCTCAGCGCTCGACGCCGGCAACTCCAACCAGGGCGGCCGGCTGTTCGGGCGCCAGGCCATGGTGTCAATGCCGGCCCGAGCCCGGCCGGCACCAACTGCGCCGGGGAGAACCCGGCCGACAAGAAGGCCTGCCGCGAGTGGTCTGCGCTGCTGCAGTACGAAAGCGGCGGGTGATGCCGCGCAAGGGAACAGGCCGATCGTCCCTAACGCGGCATTCACTCACTCACTTCGACAGCACCTTCATCGCCGATTCCAGCCCCGCCAGCGTGACCGGGTACATGCGCCCCTTCATCAGCTGGTTGATCACCGTGATCGACTGGCGGTACTGCCACAGGCCTTCGGGCTCGGGGTTGAGCCAGACGAAGTGTGGGAACTGCTCGGTCATGCGGTTCAGCCACACCGCGCCGGCCTCGGCGTTGTTGTATTCGACCGAGCCGCCGGGCTGCAGGATCTCGTACGGGCTCATGGTCGCGTCGCCGACGAAGATGATCTTGTAGTCGGACGTGTACTTGTGCAGCAGGTCCCACGTGGCCAGTTTCTCGGCGTGGCGGCGGCGGTTGTTCTTCCACACGTAGTCGTACAGGCAGTTGTGGAAGTAGTAGTACTCCAGGTGCTTGAACTCGGTCTTGGTGGCCGAGAACAGTTCTTCCACGCGCTTGATGTGGTCGTCCATCGAGCCGCCCACGTCCATCAGCATCAGCACCTTGACCTTGTTGTGGCGCTCGGGCCGCAGCTTGATGTCGAGCAGGCCGGCATTGGCCGCGGTCGAGTGGATAGTGTCGTCCAGGTCCAGCTCGGTGTCGGCCCCGTCGCGCGCAAAACGGCGCAGGCGGCGCAGCGCCACCTTGATGTTGCGCGTGCCCAGTTCGACCTGGTCGTCATAGTCCTTGTAGGTGCGCGCTTCCCACACCTTGATCGCGGTGCGGTTGCCCTTGCTCGGGCCGCCGATGCGGATGCCTTCGGGGTTGTAGCCGCCGTGCCCGAACGGCGAGGTGCCGCCGGTGCCGATCCACTTGTTGCCGCCCTCGTGCTTTTCCTTCTGCTCCTCGAGCAGTTGCTTGAGGCGTTCCATCAGCTTGTCGAGGCCGCCCATGGCCTCGATCTTGGCCTTTTCCTCGGCCGACAGCTCGCGCTCCAGCGTCTTCTGCAGCCAGTCGAGCGGGATGTCGGACTTCCAGTCAACCAGGCTTTCCACACCCTTGAAGTAGGCGGCAAAGGCCTGGTCGAACTTGTCGAAGTGCTTCTCGTCCTTGACCAGCGTCATGCGCGACAGGTAGTAGAACTCGTCGATCGAGGGCGTGATGACCTGCGCCTTGAGCGCTTCCAGCATGGTCAGGTATTCCTTGACCGAGACCGGCAGCTTGGCGTGGCGCAGCGAGAAGAAGAAGTCGATCAGCATGATGCCTTGCTCAGGTGATAGGCGGCCGCTTCAGCGCGGACGGTCAAGCTGGAATTGCAGGTGTTGACGCACCGTCGGCCATTCGCTGGCGATGATCGAAAACACCACGGTATCGCGCAACGAGCCGTCCTGCATGCGCTGGTGGTTGCGCAGCACGCCGTCCTGCTTGGCGCCGAGGCGCGCAATCGCGGCGCGGCTCTGCTGGTTCATCCAGTGCGTGCGGAATTCAACGGCGATGCAGTCGAGCTGGTCGAAGGCATGGCCGAGCAGCATCAGCTTGCACTCGGTGTTCAGCGGCGTGCGCTGGACCCGGCGCGCGTACCAGGTCGAGCCGATCTCCACGCGCCGGTTGGCCGCGTCGATATTCATGTAAGTGGTCATGCCCGCCAGTTCGCCCGCGGCGTCGCGCACCGCGAACGGCAGCATCGAGCCCTGCTCCTGCAGGCCCAGGCGCCGCACGATCTCGGCTTCCATGCGCTCGGGCGCGGGCACGCTGGTGTACCAGAGCTTGTACAGCTCGCCGTCGGCGCAGGCGGCGCGCAGGCCGTCGGCATGCTCGGGTCGCAGCGGCTCCAGCGTGGCGTGCTTGCCGGCCAGGGTCACGGGTTTGGCAAAAGCGGTCATGACAGAATGCTCGCTCAGCGGTTGGCGCGGTTCATGAACACCAGGCGCTCGAACAGGTGCACGTCCTGCTCGTTCTTCAGCAGCGCGCCGTGCAGCGGCGGGATCGCGGCCTTCTTGTCGGGGCTCTTCAGCGCATCGGGCGGGATGTCCTCGGACATCAGCAGCTTGAGCCAGTCGATCAGCTCGGAGGTGGACGGTTTCTTCTTCAGGCCCGGCAGGTTGCGCATCTCGTAGAACGATTCCAGCGCGGCGGCGACCAGCTCGCGCTTGATGCCGGGGTAGTGCACGTCGACGATCTGCTGCATGGTGTCGGCGTCCGGGAACCTGATGTAGTGGAAGAAGCAGCGGCGCAGGAAGGCGTCGGGCAGTTCCTTCTCGTTGTTCGAGGTGATGATCACCAGCGGACGGTGCTTCGCCTTGACCAGTTCGCGCGTCTCGTAGACGTAGAACTCCATGCGATCGAGTTCGCGCAGCAGGTCGTTGGGGAATTCGATGTCGGCCTTGTCGATCTCGTCGATCAGCAGCACCACTTGCTGGTCGGCCTCGAAGGCCTGCCACAGCACGCCCTTGACGATGTAGTTGCGGATGTCGTGCGCGCGGTCGTCGCCGAGCTGCGAGTCGCGCAGGCGCGAGACCGCGTCGTATTCGTACAGGCCCTGCTGCGCCTTGGTGGTCGACTTGATATGCCACTGCAGCAGCGGCATGCCGAGCGCGGCGGCCACTTCCTCGGCCAGCATGGTCTTGCCGGTGCCGGGCTCGCCCTTGATCAGCAGCGGGCGCTGCAGCGTGCGCGCGGCGTTGACGGCCAGCTTGAGGTCGTCGGTGGCGACATACTGGTCACTGCCCTCGAAACGGGCCTGCTGGGCGGAAGAAGCTTGGGCGGAAGCGTTGGCGGTGTTTGACATGAGGCAACCTGGAGGTGACGGCCCTGTCTTGGTCGGTTCGGGCCGGGTTGGCGTGTTTGGCGCAGTCTCTTCGCGCTGTCACGCGCGCTTTCATTATGGGCGGTATGGTTCGTCCGGGCCTGCCATCGAGCGTCTGCGAACGGTCGTGCGCTTTCCCGGAGTGGGCCAGTATAAAAGACCTTTGTGGTTCGTGTTGGGCGGGCCTGACAGGCGGCCTGCAACGAGGGGCGGTTGCTGGACTGCCAGGTGCCGCCTGCTGTACAATGCGCCGGTTTGACGCGCCCCCACGTCCAGTTCTCCAGTATCCGGCAGTCCGCGCTCAGAAGTCCCAGCGGCCCGCCCGGGTCGCGGCGATTGCGCGAGGTGGTTCCAGAATGTGTTCCACATCACGGCAATGATCCCGGATGCCGAATGTCTGGGCGGGTCTGGCGGGTTGCAACTCTTGCAACCCCACCGACAAGCCAGGCTTTCCCCCAGAAGCATTCTGAAACCGTCTCCGCCCGGCAGGGCAGGTCACGCACGGTTTAATTTCCAATCCGCAAAGACAATGAAAAAGCTCCTCACGATGGTGGTGCTGGGCGCGGCTGCAATGGGCGCGCAGGCACAGGAAGTCAAGGGCAATGGAGACGCTGCCAAGGACAAGGTTGCAATGTGCATCGGATGCCACGGCATTCCGGGCTACCGTGCGTCATTCCCCGAGATCTATGAAGTGCCGATGCTGGGCGGCCAGAGCGCCAAGTACATCGAAAACGCGCTGAAGGCGTACCAGAAGGGCGAGCGCAAGCACCCGACCATGCGCAGCATCGCGGCCACGCTGACCGAGCAGGAAATCGCCGACGTGGCGGCCTACTACTCGCAGCAGAAGCCGAATACCCAGAACAACGCCCTGAAGTAAGAGACCCATCATGAAGACGCTCAAGACGCTTTCGATCGCGCTCGGCGCACTCGTGCTGGGTGCCGCCGCACTGCCGGCTTCGGCCGCCGACCTCGCCAACGGCAAGGCGCTGGTGCAAAAGGGTGCCTGCGTGGCCTGCCACGGCGAGGGCCTGAACAAGCCGATCTCGCCCGACTATCCCAAGCTGGCCGGCCAGCATGCCGACTACCTGTACCACGCGATGGCGTCGTACCAGGTGTCGGGCAACGCGCTGGTGGGCCGCTCCAATGCGATCATGGCCGGCCAGGTCAACGCCAATCCGGCCGTGACCGGCAAGGATGGCAAGCCGCGTCCGTTCACGCGCAAGGAGTTGAAGGATATCGCTGCGTATATCGAGTCGCTGCCGGGCGACCTGGTGCTTAAGAAGTAAGCCATAGCGGCGACCGTCGCGCCGTTGCAGAGGAAAAGGCCGCCTTGGACAGGCGGTTTTTTCTTTGGGCGGCGCGCCCGCGCGGCCTACGCTGCCACACCTGCCAGCCGGCGGCGCATCCCTGCCGTAAGCCACGGCTCACCGTCGCCGACGACCAACGCATCGACGCCGGCCGCATCGAGCAGCAGGCCGGCCGCGGCGGACTTGCCAGCCACCATCAACGCGGCACCGAGTCCATTGACCGCCACAGCCGGTGAAGCCACCAGCGTCACGCCATGCGGACCCGACGCCGGCATGCCGGTGGCGGGGTCGAGCACGTGGTGGTAGCGCCTGCCGTTGGCGACGAAGCAGCGCTCATAGTCGCCCGATGACGCTACCACGGCGTCGGATACCTCCAGTACGCCCAGCAGCCGTGCCGGTGCGCGCGGATCGCGCACGCCCACGCGCCAGTCGCGCCCTTGCAGCTGGCCGCTCGCCAGCACATCGCCGCCGCCATTGATCATGGCATGATGCAATCCATGCCTGCGCAGTGCCTGCATGCCGGCCTGCAGGATCGGCAGCTTGGCGATGCCGCCCAGGTCCAGGCGCATGCCGGGGCGCAGCAGCATCGCTTCGCCCCGGCGTTCGTCGAGCATGACCTGCCGGTAGTCCACCAGCGTCCGTTCGCGTGCCAGCTCGGCGGAAGCCGGCACGCGTGCATTGCCTTCACCGAAGTGCCAGCCGGCAAAGGCGCCGACGGTGATGTCAAACGCGCCACCGGTGCGCGCCGACAGTGCTGCCGCCGCTTGGAGCACTGCCATCAGTTCCGGTGCGACCGGCACCGGCTGCCGGCCCGCTGCGCGCTGCAGCGCGCTGACCTGGCTGTCCGGCCGGTAGCGCGACATCAATTGCTCCAGGCGCGCCATTTCCGCAAAGGCGGCGGCGATGCCGGACCTTGCAGCCTGGTAAGAACTGTCCTGCACCACGATATCGACCTGCGTGCCCAGCAGGCGCCGCGATGCGCGCGTGACCGTGGCATCGGCCAACGCGGGCCTGACGAACATGGCGGTGGCAAGCATCGGCATGGTGGCCGCGGCGGCGCGCAGAACGTTGCGCCGCATGGCGTCGATGCGAGAGGAGGAAGACAGCGTTGCCGGCAGGGTCTTGGCGCGCATGACAGGGTGGGCGGCGCATGCCGCGTTAGTCGTTGACGTTGTGGTGTCGCCATTCTCCGGGCAGTCTTCAAAAAAACATGCATCAAAAATGAATATTTAAGATATCCATGACGACCGTCAACCTCGTTCACGCCAACTGCTTCGACTATCTGTAACCGGCAACATCAGGCCACCCACACAACGAAGAGAGCAGGCGGAGCCCTCCGCCCATTGCAATGACGGTTCGAGGATCGAAGATGACGAGGCATTCGCAACACCCACTGGCACACACCGATGCACCGGCGGCACCGGGACGAAGGCGCTTTATCAATACCGCGGCGCTGGCCGGGCTGGCCGGCGTGGCGGCGTGCACGGACAAGGGCGCCGCGCCCGCCGCGGCCACCGCGGCAAGCGCTGCCCAGGCAGGACATGGCGGCGCCCCTGCCGGCGTGTCGGTGCACCTGAAGCCGGGCGAGCTCGATACTTACTACGGCCTGTGGAGCGGCGGCCATGCGGGCGACGTGCGCGTGCTGGGCCTGCCCTCGGGGCGCGAGCTGCACCGCATCCCGTGCTTCGTGCCCGACGCGCTGACCGGCTGGGGCATCACCAATGAATCCAAGCGCGTGATGGGCACGCGCCCCGATGGCAACGTGCTGTACACCGTCGGCGACACGCACCACGTGCATGCCTCCTACAAGGACGGCAACTACGATGGCCGCTACGCGTGGATCAACGACAAGATCAACGCGCGGCTGGCGCGCATCCGGCTCGACTACTTTGTCTGCGACAAGATCACCGACCTGCCCAACGTGCAGGGCTTCCACGGCATTTTTCCGGACAAGCGCGACCCCGTCGACGCGAACATCAACTACACCACGCGCGTGTTCTGCGGCGCGGAGTTCGCCCTGCCGCTGCCCAATACGCCGACCGAGGACGCCGGCAAGTACCGCTCGCTGTTCACCTGTGTCGATGCGGAGACGATGGCGGTGCGCTGGCAGGTGCTGATCGACGGCAATTGCGACCTGGTCGCAACCTCGTACGACGGCAAGCTGGCTGCCACCAACCAGTACAACGTCGAGATGGGCGCGCGCTATGAAGACATGATGTCGGCCGAGCGCGATGCCTGCCTGTTCTTCAACATCGCCCGCATCGAGGCTGCGATCAAGGATGGGAAATTCAAGACCATCGGCGATTCGAAGGTGCCGGTGGTCGACGGCACGCACGCGGCCAACGCCGACCCGAAGACCGCGCTGACCACCTACGTCTCGGTGCCGAAGAACCCGCACGGCGTCAATGCCAGCCCGGACCAGAAGTACTTCATCTGCGCCGGCAAGCTGTCGCCGACCGGCACCGTGATCGAACTGGCGAAGGTGCTGGACTGGTTCGACGGCAAGCTGGAGACGCCCGACGATGCCATCGTCGCCGAGGTCGAGCTGGGCCTGGGGCCGCTGCATACCGCCTTCGACGGGCGCGGCAATGCCTACACCACGCTGTTCCTCGACAGCCAGATCGTCAAGTGGAATATCGACGCGGCGATCCGCTTCCACAAGGGCGACAAGAACGCCAAGTACGTGGTCGACCGGCTCGACGTGCAGTACCAGCCCGGCCACCTGAACGCCTCCCAGTCCGAAACCGTCGCCGCCGACGGCAAGTTCCTGGCAGTGGGCTGCAAGTTCTCCAAGGATCGTTTCCTGCCGGTGGGGCCGCTGCATGCCGAGAACGAGCAGCTGATCGATATCTCGGGCGACAAGATGGTGCTGCTGGCGGACCACCCGGTGCACAGCGAGCCGCACGATTTCATCATCTTCCGTCGCGAGTTGCTGCGGCCGAAGCAGGTCTATGCGCTGGATGATTTCCCGCTGGCGGTGAAGGATCCGCAGCAGTCGGGCGTGTTCCGCAACGGCAGGAAGGTGACGGTGAAGATCACGTCGCAGGCGCCGGTGTTCTCGCTGCGCGAAATCAAGTTGAAGAAGGGCGACGAGGTCACGCTGATCCTGACCAACCTGGACAAGATCGAAGACCTGACGCACGGGTTTGCCATCCCCAAATACAACATCAACTTCATCGTCAATCCGCTCGAGACCGCGTCGGTAACCTTTGTCGCGGACAAGCCGGGCGTGTTCTGGTGCTACTGCACCCACTTCTGCCACGCGCTGCATCTTGAGATGCGCAGCCGCATGATCGTCGAGGCCTGAGACGGCATGCGTGGATGACCTGGCGCGGTGCCCGCTGCTGCGCCGGTCGTCCCTTGCCCCCAATTCCCATGATCCACGCAATTCTCGAACGGCTTGCGGCGGGCTTCGCCGTGTGCCTGCTGGCGCTTGGCTTTGCCGTGCCGGCGCACGCCGGCGCTTACGAGGCGGCCTTGCCGCCGGAACTGTCCACCGCGGCGGACCTGTGCGCGCTGGTGTCCTGCACCGAAGTGCTGCCCGGCGCCACCAGCTTCTCTCCGCGCAAGGGACAACCGCCCTACGTCGAAGGCTATCGCACTGGCGCGGACGGCAAGCGCGAGGTGATCGGGTACGTGATGTTGTCCACCGACATCACCGATACGCCAGCGTATTCCGGCAAGCCGGTGGTGACGCTGATCGGCATGGATACGCGAGGGCAGTACACCGGAGTCAGGGTGCTGAAGCATTCCGAGCCGATCCTGCTGCTGGGCATCCCGGAATCGGCGCTGCTCGATTTCAACCAGCAGTACGTCGGCAAATCGGTTGCCGACAAGATCGAGGTCGGGCAGTCGCGGCCGGACGAAGGCGTGGTCGGTGTCGATGCGATTTCCGGCGCCACCGTGACGGTGATCGCGCAGAACCAGGTGCTGACCACGTCGGGCGCGGCAGTGGCGCGGCAGGTCGGCATCCTGGCGCCGGCGAAGCGGGCACCGGCGCGGTTCGCCGAAAGCGGAAAACAATATGGCTGGCAGCAACTGGTGGCCGGCGGACTGGTGCAGCGGCTGCTCGTGCAGCCGGCGCAGGTCGGGCTGCCCGGCAGCGGCGAGCCCTTTATCGAACTGTGGTTTGGCGATCTCAATCATCCCGACATCGGCCGCAGCGTGCTGGGCGATGCCGGCTGGCAGGGGCTGCGCGCGCAGCTAAAGCCCGGCGAGCACGCCATTTTCGTGGTCCGCACCCGGGGGGCGGAATCGTTCAAGGGCTCGGGCTTCGTGCGCGGCGGCATCTACGATCGCGTGCAGGTGCGCCAGGGTGCCGACGCGTTCACCTTCCGCGACCTGGACTACCTCAACCTCTACGGCGTCGCGGCGGAGGGCGCGCCGGCGGTGACGGAGTCGGCGATCTTCGTGATCCGGTCGCCGGCGTTTTCCGCGGCGTATCCGTGGAAGCTGTCATTCCTCGGCAATCGCGTCGACCGCGCCACCGGCACGCGCAGCTTCGCCAGCTTCGATGCGCCATACTGGCTGCCGGCAGCGATGCTGCAGGGCGGCCGGCCGCAGCTCGA
The DNA here is from genome assembly GCF_015549295.1 of Cupriavidus sp. IK-TO18. Lineage (NCBI taxonomy): Bacteria > Pseudomonadati > Pseudomonadota > Betaproteobacteria > Burkholderiales > Burkholderiaceae > Cupriavidus > Cupriavidus sp. IK-TO18. Next base: position 31,548 of record NZ_JADGMP010000015.1, on the reverse strand, counting down.
CGAACCCGAGGCGCCGTGGCGCAAGGTCTGGCGCAAGCAGGCCACCGCAATTGGCCTGTTCATCGCGCTGCTCGGCGCGGTCACGCTGGTCTACGCACTGCGCGACCGCCTGACGCGGCGCGCTACACACAAGAACAAATGGCCGGTCAATGCGTTCAAATACACCGCCTGGGCGCTCAGCATTGTCTTTGTCGGCTTCGGCGCGATGGCGCAGCCATCGATCACGCAGGTGCTGACGTGGTTCCATGCACTGCTGCTGCGCTGGGACTGGGCGTTGTTCCTCAGCGATCCCTTTATCTTCTGCTTCTGGATCTTCATTATCATCACCGTGTTGCTGTTCGGGCGCGGGCTGTTCTGCGGCTGGCTGTGCCCGTTCGGCTCGCTGTCCGAGGCGATCTACAAGCTGGGCCGTTTCCAGGGCCTGAAGCGATGGCAGCGGCAGTTGCCGCGCCGCTGGCATGACCGGCTCAAGTGGGTCAAGTACGGCGTGTTCTTCGGGCTGCTGGCGGTGTCGGTGTTTTCGATGGCGCTGGCCGAGATGCTGGCGGAGATCGAGCCGTTCAAGACGACCTTCCTGGTCGGCATCCCGAACCGCGCGTGGCCCTACGGGCTGTTCGCCTGCACGCTGCTGGGACTGTCGCTGTTCATTGAACGGCCTTACTGCAAGTACCTGTGCCCGCTCGGCGCCGCACTGGCAATGCCCAGCACGTTCCGCTGGTTTGGCCTGCGGCGCAAGCCCGACTGCAACCACTGCAAGGCATGCGCGGTGGGCTGCGGCGCGCAGGCGATCGATGCCGATGGCCGCATCGACCATCGCGAATGCCTGCATTGCCTCGACTGCATGGTGCTCTATACCGATACGCGCGGCTGCCCGCCGCTGGCGCGCGAGCGCAAGCGGCGCGAACGCGACGGGCTGCCGCTGACGCCGGTGGGACGCAACGGGTATTTCATCCCGCTGGTGCCGGTGCCGGCTGAAGCGGCGCAGCCGTCGGGCCCGGATCCGCGCATGCCGACGGACCCGGTGGCGCCCCCCTACGCGGTAACGGCCGGCGTCGCGCGCTGGGTCGCCGAGCTGTGGGACCACTTGTGTCCATGGAGCGGGCAGGGCTGGCGCACCGCTGCCGCACTGCAGCTGGCGGGCCTCGCGGTGGCGCTGGCCGCAACCGTTGCGTGGGCACTGGCGGCCAGCGGACAGATGCGCGCCGGCGCGGTGATCGGCTGGTGGCTGGGCTGGAGCCTCTATGAAGTTCTGATCCGCCTGTCCGGCAAGCGCTATGTCAAGGATGGCCCGTGGTGGCGCGGCCGTTACCGGCGCGCAACTGTGATGGACATGCTTAGCTATGTCGGCTTCAAGAACCTGCTGGTCGGTGCGTTGCTGTTCCTGGCGCTGAAGGCGATGGGGATGCTGGCCGCATGAAGCTGCTGCCTGGTATCGTGCTCCTATGGATAAGCTGCGCGCAGGCCGCGACCTGGCGCGTGCAGCCCGGCCAGTCGCTGCAGGCAGCGATCGATGCCGCCGGCGCGGGGGACACCATCGAGATCGCGCGCGGCCACTACACCGGCAACTTCGTCATCGACAAGCCGCTGGTGCTGCGCGGCATCGCGCGGCCCACGCTCGGCGGCGCGCTGCGCGGCGATACGCTGCGCATCACGGCGCCGGACGTGACCGTCGAAGGCCTGATCGTGCGCGACTCCGGCGACAGCCTGAAGGACCAGAACGCCGGCATCTATATCCGCCCCGGCGCGCACCGCGCCGTGGTGCGCCATTGCGACCTGACCTACAACCTGTTCGGGCTGTGGATCGAGAAGGCCGACGATGTCCGCATCGAACGCAACACCATCACCGGCAAGCGCGACTACAACTCGGCGCAGCGCGGCAACGGCGTGCAGCTCTACAACACGCGCGGCGCACGCATCCTCGACAACAACATCAGCTTCGTGCGCGATGCACTCTATGTCGATGTCTCGCACCACGCCATCTTTCGCGGCAACCGGCTGCACCACAGCCGCTACGGCACCCATTACATGAACTCGTACCACAACCTGTGGGAAGGCAACGACAGCTACCGCAACCGCGGCGGGCTGGCGCTGATGGAGGTGCGCGACCAGGTCGTGCGCAACAACCGCACCTGGGGCAATGCCGACCACGGCATCATGCTGCGCACGCTGCAGGACTCGGTGATCGAAGGCAATGTAGTCGCCGGCAACCAGCGCGGCTTCTTTATCTACGACGTCGAGTACGCGACGCTGCGCGGCAACCTGGTGCTGGGCAATGCGATCGGCGTGCACCTGTCGGCCGGCTCGACGCGCAACGTGGTGCAGGGCAACGATTTCATCGGCAACCGCGAGCCGGTGCGCTACGTGGGCGCGCGCGACGAGCCGTGGGGCGGGCGCGGACAGGGCAACTACTGGAGCGGCTACCTGGGCTGGGACCGCGACGGCGATGGCGTGGGTGACGTGCCATACCAGGCCAATGACCTCGTCGACCGGCTCGGCTGGCACTACCCCGGGGTGACGCTGCTGCTGGGCAGTCCGGCGCTGCAGGCGCTGCGGCTGGCGGCACGGCAGTTCCCGGTGATCCGGGCGCCGGGCGTGGTCGATGCCTATCCGCGGATGCGCCCGGTGCGCGCCAACTGGAGGGACTGGGATGCTCAGACCGGCAACTGAAATGATCACGGATGCCATTGCGCTGACCGGCGTCAGCCGGCACTTCGGCTCGCTGCGCGCCGTGGACGATGTCAGCCTCAGCGTGGGGCAGGGCGAACTGATCGGGCTGATCGGGCATAACGGCGCGGGCAAGAGCACGCTGTTCAGGATGATGCTGGGGCTGTTGCCGCCCACGCATGGCACCTTGCGCGTCGCCGGTGCCGACGTGGGCAGCCGCGCCTTTCGCGCCGCGCGGCGCGGCATCGGCTACCTGCCCGAGCATCTGGTGCTGTATGACAACCTGAGCGGGCTCGAAACGCTGCGCTTCTTCGCGCGCCTGAAGGGCGTGAACGCGGATGCCTGCGCGCCGATGCTCGACCAGGTCGGCCTGTCCGCCGCCGCCGCACGGCCGGTGCGCGAGTATTCGAAAGGGATGCGCCAACGGCTCGGTTTCGCGCAGGCGCTGCTCGGCGCACCGCGCGTGCTGTTTCTCGACGAACCGACCAACGGGCTGGACCCGGCGGCAATCCGCGACTTCTACCGGATGCTCGACGCGCTGCGCGAGCGCGGCGTGACCATCGTCATCACCTCGCACATCCTGGCCGAGCTGCAGCAGCGCATCGACCGCTTCGCCATTCTTGCCGGCGGCCGCTTGCAGGCCACCGGCAGCCTGGAGGCGCTGCGCGCGCAGGCGGGGCTGCCGCTGACACTGCGGTTGCGCCTCGAGCCGGGCGCGCGCGAGCACGCGCTGCGCCTGCTGCGGACGCAAGCGTACGGCATGATCGAAGTGGTGGACGAGATGGAGGAAGGGCCGGATGAACTGACCGTGCGCTGTCCCGTTGCCGCCAAGATGCCGATGCTCGCCGCATTGCAGCCGCTTGCGGGCCGCCTGCGTGACCTGCAGATCCGCGAGCCCTCGCTCGAAGACCTGTTCCTCGGCATGCGGGGGCAAGCATGAGCGCGCGCATCGATGCAAGGCAGGTGGCAGCGATCGCCGCCAAGGAATTCCGCGACCGCATGCGCAACCGCTGGGTGCTGGCCGTGGCCGTCGTCTTCACCGCGCTGTCGGTGGCGATCGGCTATTTCGGCGGCGCCGAGCAGGGTGTGCTCGGACCGCGTTCGCTGGAGTTCGTCATCACCAGCCTGGCGAGCCTGGTGATCTACCTGGTGCCGATGATCGCGCTGCTGCTCGGCTTCGATGCCGTGGTGGGCGAGCGCGAGCGCGGCTCGCTGGACCTGTTGCTGTCGTTGCCGCTGACGCGCGGCGAGCTGTTGCTCGGCAAGTACCTCGGGCTGGCCGCCGCATTGCTGCTTGCCACCGCCGGCGGCTTTGCCTTGATGGCGCTACTGCTGGCGCGCCAGTTCGGCTGGGCCGGCCTGTACCACTACCTCGGCTTTGTCGCCAGCGCCGGGCTGCTCGGCCTGGCGTTCCTGAGCCTGGCGCTATGGCTGTCGGTGCTGTCGCGCGACCGCGCGCAGGCATCGGGCCTGGCGATCGGCCTGTGGTTCTTTTTCGTGCTGGTGTTCGACCTGCTGCTGCTCGGGCTGCTGGTCGCCGGCGCGGGCGAGGGCGGCGCCAGCGGGTCCGGCATCGATTGGATCGCGTGGCTGCTGCTGCTGAACCCCGCGGACCTGTTCCGCATCGTCAATGCCTTTTCACTCGACCAGTTGCGCAGCGCCGGCGGCGTTGCCAGCATCGTGCCGCCGGCGCTGGCCAGCCCCTGGCCCACCGGCGCGGCGCTGCTGGCGTGGATTGCCGTGCCGCTGGTCCTTGCTGCCAGGAGATTCCGCTGATGTGTTCCCCATCCTCTTTGCGCCGCCGCCACCTGATGCTTGCCATGGCCGGCGCCACGGTCCTCGTTGCCGCCTGCGGCAAGAAGCCGGAAGGCACCGCGCAGCCGCAGGAAATCGAATCCGCCACCGCCTGCGTGCTGGATGGCATGCTGCTGGCCGACTATCCCGGCCCCAAGGCGCAGATCTTCTACGCCGGCGACGCGCGCCCGCAGTGGTTTTGCGACACAGTGGAAATGTTCCACGCACTGCTGCGGCCCGAGCAGGTCAGGCCGGTGCGCGCGGTGTTCGTGCAGGACATGGCGCGGGCTGACTGGGAACGGCCGCGCGGCCACTGGTTCGATGCCACCACCGGCGTGTATGTCGCCGGCAGCGGGCGCCACGGATCGATGGGGCCGACGCTGGCGAGCTTCCGCGCCGAGAGCGATGCCAGCGCCTTTATCGCCCGCCATGGCGGCAGGCTGCGGCGCTACGCCGAGGTGACGCCGGAACTGGCGGACCTCGGCGGCGGCGCCATGCACGACAGCCGGATGTAGCCGGCGGTCATGCGAGGCGCGCGCCTCTGATGGCTCAGTTGCCGCTGCCCGGCACCAGGCGGCGCTGGCGCACCGACTCCGCCAGGCCTTCCAGCACCTTGACCGATTCATCCCAGCCGATGCACGCATCGGTGACCGACTGGCCGTAGGTCAGGTTTTCCACCGGCGTGCCTTGCACGTGGTCCTGGCGGCCCGCCACCAGGTGCGATTCGACCATCACGCCGATGATGCGCTGGTCGCCGCCGGCGATCTGGCGGCCGATGTCTTCGCACACGGGGATCTGGTTCTCATGCTTCTTGCTGCTGTTGGCATGCGAGGCGTCGATCATCAGGCGCGAGGCCAGCCCGGCCTTGGCGATGGCGTCGCACGCTTCCTGCACGCTGGCGGCATCGTAGTTGGGCGCCTTGCCGCCGCGCAGGATCACGTGGCAGTCCTCGTTGCCCGAGGTCGACACGATCGCAGAGTGGCCGCCCTTGGTCACCGACAGGAAATGGTGCGGTTGCGACGCGGCCTTGATCGCGTCCACCGCGATCTTGACGTTGCCGTCGGTGCCGTTCTTGAAGCCCACCGGGCACGACAGTCCGGAGGCCAGCTCGCGGTGCACCTGCGACTCGGTGGTGCGCGCGCCGATCGCGCCCCAGCTGACCAGGTCGGCGATATATTGCGGGCTGATCATGTCGAGGTACTCGGTGCCGGTCGGCACGCCCAGCTCGCTGATGTTCAGCAGCAGCTCGCGCGCGGTGCGCAGGCCGTCGTTGATCTTGAAGCTGCCGTCCATGTGCGGGTCGTTGATCAGGCCCTTCCAGCCCACCGTGGTGCGCGGCTTCTCGAAGTAGACGCGCATCACCACTTCCAGCTCGTTGGCGAAGCGGTCGCGCTGCACCTTGAGCAGCTTGGCGTATTCCAGCGCGGCGCGGGTATCGTGGATCGAGCACGGGCCGATGATGACGATGAGCCGGTCATCCATGCCATGCAGGATGCGGTGCATGGCCTGGCGCGCGCCGTAGATCACGTCCGAAGCCGCTTCTGAGCAGCCAAATTCGCGGATCAGGTGCGCCGGCGGCAGCAGCTCCTTGAGTTCGCGAATGCGCAGGTCGTCGGTGTTCTTCAGCATGATGGCTCCGTGAATCTTGTGAGGTCGTGAGAGTGGGGAAGCAATGGGGTATAAAAAAACCGCCAGGGTCGCTGGCGGTTTTTTTTGTATTCGGGGCGCTTACAGCCGTCCCTCCCTATCCGCCAGCGGTGTGAGATCGCTAAAGAAGTAAAAGTAAAACTTAGCGGACATGGCGGAAAAGGATGTTGGCTGAGGTCAGCTTGATTCGATTTTGTGGATAGGCGCTGGATTCATGCTGCACTGCGTGGCAGAAAGGCAGAAAATTGCGCGCCGGTCGACAATTGTTCGGCGTGCCTTGGTTGCCTGCGGCGCGACGAAGCATCTTTATAGCGCCTTTTGCCGGGGTTGGCAAGTGTCCGCGGCGCCGCGTGCGGCACCGCACGGTAGCTGTCGTGGCGCGCCGCTTCCTGCTGTATCGCCTGAGGCCGCCGCCTATATTGAACGGGAGGGAGCGCACGGGGAGGTGCATCATGAGCGTCGACGAGGCGAGGCTGAATGCCTTCATGGAGAAGTTCGTCCACGATATCGGCGCGGTGATGCACGCCGCCACCGTGGTGGTCGGCGATGAACTGGGCCTGTACAAGGCCATGGCGGAAAAGCCGATGACCGCCGATATGCTGGCGCAAAAAACCCGTACCGACGTGCGTTACCTGCGCGAATGGCTGTCGGCCCAGGCCGCCAGCGGCTACGTCGACTACGATCCCGACAGCGCGGAATTCAGCCTGAACGAAGAGCAGGCCTTTGCACTGGCGCAAGAGGGCAGCACGGCGTTCATTCCAGGCGCGTTCCAGATAGCGGTGGCGCAGTTCCGCGCTATCCCGAAGATGATCGACATCTTCCGCAACGGGCGCGGGCTGGGCTGGCATGAACACGACCCGGCGCTGTTCCACGGCACCGAGCGCTTTTTCCGGCCGGGCTATTCCGCGCACCTGGTCTCGGAATGGATCCCCGCGCTCGACGGCATCGAGGCGCGGCTCAGGCGCGGGGCCAGCGTGGCCGATGTGGGTTGCGGCCATGGCGCGTCGACCATCATCCTGGCGCAGGCCTATCCGGCCTCGCGTTTTGTCGGCTTTGACTACCACGAGCCTTCGGTACGCCATGCCACCGAGGCCGCGCGGCGCGCCGGTGTGGGCGACCGCGTGCGCTTCGAAGTGGCCAGCGCCAAGGACTACGCCGGCAAGGACTACGACCTGGTGGCGGTGTTCGACTGCCTGCACGACATGGGCGACCCCGTGGGCGCGGCACGGCACGTGCGCGAGACGCTGCGGCCGGACGGCGCATGGATGATCGTCGAACCGTTCGCCAACGACAAGCTGGAAGACAACCTCAATCCCGTCGGGCGCGTGTTCTATTCCGCCTCCACGTTCATCTGCACGCCGGCGTCGCGCTCGCAGGAAGTGGGGCTGTGCCTGGGGGCGCAGGCAGGCGAGGCGCGCATGCGCGGCGTGGCCGAGCAGGCCGGCTTCGGCAGCTTCCGCAGGGCGGCGCAGACGCCGTTCAACCTGGTGTACGAGGCGCGGCCGTTCACCCCCGACACACCATGAAAAACGGGACCCGCGGGTCCCGTTTCGTTGTGGCGATGCGGCGTCAGGCCGTGCCGCCCACCGTCATATTTTCGATCCGCAGCGTCGGCTGGCCCACGCCCACCGGCACGCTCTGGCCTTCCTTGCCGCAGACGCCAACGCCGGAATCCAGGCGCATGTCGTTGCCGATCATGGTCACGTCTTTCAGCGATTCGGGGCCGTTGCCGACCAGCGTCGCGCCCTTGACCGGGTACGTGATCTTGCCATCCTCGATCATGTACGCCTCGCTCGCCGAGAACACGAACTTGCCGTTGGTGATATCGACCTGGCCTCCGCCGAAGTTGACCGCATACAAGCCCTTCTTGACGCTGGCGATGATTTCCTGCGGGTCCCTGTCGCCGTTGAGCATGTAGGTGTTGGTCATGCGCGGCATCGGCAGCGCGGCATAGCTTTCGCGGCGCGCGTTGCCGGTGACCGGCATCTTCATCAGGCGCGCGTTGAGCGTGTCCTGCATATAGCAGCGCAGGATGCCGTCCTCGATCAGCGTGGTGCACTGGGTCGGGTTGCCTTCGTCGTCCAGGTTGAGCGAGCCGCGGCGGTTGGCCAGCGTGCCGTCGTCAACCACCGTCACGCCCTTGGCCGCGACGCGTTCGCCCATGCGGCCGGAAAATGCCGACGAGCCCTTGCGGTTGAAGTCGCCTTCCAGGCCATGGCCGACCGCCTCATGCAGCAGCACGCCGGGCCAGCCCGGGCCCAGCACGACGGTCATGGCACCGGCCGGGGCGGGGCGGGCGTCAAGGTTGACCAGCGCCGACGACACGGCTTCCTCCACGTACTTCTGCAGCAGGTCGTCAGTGAAATAGCCATAGGCATAGCGGCCGCCGCCGCCCGACGAGCCGATCTCGCGGCGCCCGCCCTGTTCGGCGATCACTGTCACCGACACGCGCACCAGCGGGCGCACGTCGGCGGCGATCACGCCGTCGCTGCGCGCCACCAGCACCACGTCGTACTCGCCGGCCAGGCCTGCCATCACCTGCACCACGCGCGGGTCCTTGGCGCGCGCCATGCGTTCGATGCGCTCGAGCAGCGCCACCTTTTCGGCGGCGGTCATCGAATCGAGCGGGTCGTTGGGCGCGTACAGGTTGCGGCCCGCGTGCGAGGCCAGTTCACCCGCCACCTTGACGCGGCCGTTGCCGGCGCGGCCGATGGTGCGCGTGGCGGCAGCCGCCTGCGACAGCGCGGCCAGGCTGATGTCGTCCGAATAGGCAAAGGCGGTCTTGTCGCCCGACACGGCGCGCACGCCCACGCCCTGGTCGATGCTGAAGCTGCCCGACTTGACGATGCCTTCTTCCAGGCTCCAGGCCTCGTTGCGGGTGTACTGGAAGTACAGGTCGGCGTAGTCGACCTTGTGCGTGAAGATATCGGCCAGCACGCGCTGCAGCTTGGCCTCGTCCAGGCCGTATGGCGCCAGCAGCAGTTGCTGCGCGGTGGCCAGGTTGCGGATTCCGAGATCGCCGGCGTTCATGAGATGTCCTTTCTTCTGTTTGCCGCCCCGGCAAGCCATGGAATTGCCGGTGGCATGAAATACCTGGTGCGGGTGCCGGATGAGATCAAATGCGCGATCACATGCGGCCCCGCGGTTGCGTACATGCTACAGCACCCGGTGACGCAATGCCGGCAGGTTTTGCCGGACCTCTTCGAGCCGCGCGGGGTCGATGGTGCCGGCCACCACGCCTTCGCCTTCGGGCAGCATGGCCAGCACTTCACCCCACGGGTCGACCAGCATCGAATGGCCCCAGGTGCGGCGGCCGTTCTCATGCTTGCCACCCTGTGCGGCGGCCAGCACATAGCACTGGTTTTCAATGGCCCGTGCGCGCAGCAGGATTTCCCAGTGCGCCTGGCCGGTGGTGTAGGTGAAGGCGGCCGGCATCAGGATCAGGCTGGTGCCCGCGCCGGACGCCAGCCCGCGGTACAGCTCGGGAAAGCGCAGGTCGTAGCACACCGACATGGCCACGCGGCCGCACGGTGCATCGAAGCTGACCGGGGTGCGGCCGGCCAGGATGGTGCGCGATTCGTCATAGCTTTCGGCTCCGCGCGTGAAGCCGAACAGGTGGATCTTGTCGTACCGCGCCACGCGTTCGCCGCGCGGGTCGAAGGCGAGCGAGGTGTTGTACACGCGCTCCGGGTCGTCGCACCACATCGGCAGCGTGCCGCCCACCAGCCAGATGCCATGGTGGCGCGCGGCGCCGGCCAGGAACTGCTGGACCGGGCCATCGCCGTCGTGCTCGCGCACCGCCACCTTGTCCGCTTCGGAGCGGCCCATCATGCAGAAGTATTCGGGCAGCAGCACCAGCTGCGCGCCGCCGGCTGCGGCCTCGGCGATCAGCGCCTCGGCGCGCGCGAGGTTGGCATCGAGCGAAGTGCCGGTAACGGTCTGCACGGCGGCCACGCGGAACGGGGCGGGGGCGGTCATGGGCGTTGGTTTCCTCTTTGGACTCTCTTGAGTTCTCTCGGACGGCAGCGGCTTCAGTGCGGGAGCGCGGGCTCGGCGCGGTTCTGGAAGCGGGGGGCTTGCATATCATTCTCCTCCACTTTGCCGATCTGCGGGTTGGCCCAGCTGCCGGTGATGCGGTAGTGCTGGGTGAATACCTTGGAGAACTCGTCGGCAAACAGCAGTTGCGCGGCGAGCGTGCCGATGCCCAGCACCGGGTTGATAAAGGCCGCCGCCACCGAGGTCGAGGTGGCATTGATGCGCGGCACCACCTCCACGCGCAGGTCCTGGGTCTCGCGCAGCAGGTTGGCGGTGCCGCTCATGCTGGCGATGATCTGCGGGCTCTTGAGTTCGAAATCCTGGATGGTGCCGACCCCGTTCTCGATCGTGCCAGAGCCCGAAATGCGGTCGAACAGCAGTCCGCGCCCCGACAGGCTGCGGAAGTCCAGCGTGGCAAAGCGCAGCAGCCCCTGCAGGCTGAGCACGCCCAGCAGCCGCGCCGCGCCCGGTTCGACGCTCAGGATCTGGCCATTCTCCAGGTCGAGCGACAGCTTGCCGGACAACGTCGGGTAGTCGATCGACAGCGGCGAGCCGCGCCAGGCCACGCGGCCTTCCAGCTTGCCCTTGCCGTCGCGCAGCGTGTGCGGCAGCCCCAGGCGGTCGAGCGTGGCGCCGGCGTCGCCGATGTCGATGACGAACGACAGCAGGGTGCGGCGCTCGGTACTGCCGTCGGCGCGCAGCCGGCGCGGCACGCGCCAGCTGCCGTGGCCGGTCAGCGTGGCATCGGGCTGTTCGATCCTTAGCTTGTCCAGGGTCCAGACCGGGTCGGTGCCGCTGGTGCCGGTATGCGCCTTGACCTCCAGCTTGCCGAAGTCGTGGCCGCGCAGCATGAACTGCTCGGCGACCAGGTCGATGGCGGGCAGTTCGTCGATGCTGCTGGCGAGGGCGTCGACCACGTTCTGCTCGTCGCTGGGGTCGGGCACGTTCAGGCGCGACAGTCGCAATTGCAGCGCGCCCGTGGCATTGGCGCCAGCGGTACCGGCGGCCGGCTGCCACTGCACTGCGCCGGCGATCTGGCGCGATTCGATCCTGGCATTCCAGCCGTCGCGCTCGCGCGTGGCGTCGAGCGCGACGTCGTCGAGCGTGCGGCCCATGCCATGGAGCGTGCCGGCGCGCAGCGCAATGCGCCCGGGCAGGAAGGGCGAGGGGCGCCCGCCGTCGCCCGTGGAGGCCGTTCCGGCAAAGGCCGCGCGCCAGGCGTCTATGTCGAGCCGGTCGAAGGTCGCCGCGGCGCTGACGCCGGCCATCGGCGCGGGCGCCGCCTGTTGCACGCCAATGCCACCGGCGACGACTTCGATGCCATTGCCGCCGTTCTGGTCGCGGCGCAACAGGTAGCGTGCGTTGAGGGCGTTGCCCAGCTGCAGCGCCAGTTCGTCGATGCCGGCGCGGCCGGGCGCGGGGCGCAGCTCGACGCGCAGCGGCAGGTCGTGCGCCGCCGCCTTGGCCAGCGGTGCCGGCAATCCGATCGCCATGCCGTTGAGCGATGAATTCAACTGCACCTGCAGCTCCTGTTCGCGCATCGCGATCACGGTGTTGTAGCCGGTGCTGCCTTCCAGCCTGGCCGCCAGCGGCGCCAGTGCCGAGCCTGCCGCGGCCTCGCGCAGGCCCGCGGCCGAGACGGTGCCGCTCGCGGTGACGCGCGTGCCCCCTTCCGGCTGGGTGCCGCCGCCGAGCTTGACTTCGCCGCCCAGGAAGCGCGCGCGCAGGTTCTCCAGCCCGAACCCGTGCTCGTTGAACGTGATGTCGCCGCTGGCATTGCCGAATGCCGGCAGCTGCGGGCTGAGCACCACGTCGTTGCCGGGGAAGCGGAAACGGCCCTCCACCTTGGCCGCGTTGGCGTGCTCCAGCGGCATGTCGAGCCTGAGCCTGAGTTCGCCGTTGCCATGCGCGCGTGCCGCGTCGGCCACGCGCGCGGTCCATTCGCGCACCGGCGAGGCGGCGATATAGCGCAGGAAGCCCTGCACCGGCCCGCTGGCACCGCCGTCGATGGCGAGGCGGCCATGCTCGCTGAGGTCGTCGATGCGGCCGTTGACGTCCTGCAGCACCACGCCCGGGATGTCGTGCACCGAGGCGCGCCGTGCCAGGAAGGTCATGCCGCCGCGGTCAAATGTGACCTGTCCGGCGATGTCGGTGAACACCGGCCACAGCGGCGCGCCCCCCGCGCCAGTCTCGTGCGGTGCAATCTGGTAGCTGACGCGCTCGATCGGCACGTCGACGCGGAACTCGCCCGCCTTCTCGAACGGCGCGTGGAACGGGAAATGCTCCAGGTCGCCCCTGAGCACGAAGCTGACGCCGGCCGCGTCGCCGCTCATCAGCGCGCCCGCGAGGTAGTGCCGCGTGCCCGCCGGGATGGTCTGCGGCAGGTAGCGCGGCACGCGCGCGACCTGGGCGCGGGTCATCTCGCCGCTCAGGTCGGCGATGCCGGAGGTGCCGTCGCCACCGGCGCGCCAGGTGCCGCGCACCGAGCCCGCCGCATCCGCGTTGGCAAAGCGGATGCCGTCCAGCGTCACCACCAGCTTGCCGCCGGCATGGTGCCAGCGCACGTCGCCGCCGATCTGGTCGAACGGCACGCGCGGCTCCTCGAACAGCCCGGGCATCACCAGCGATGCGTTATTGCCTTCGAAGCGCGCACTGCCTTGCTGGTCGTCGAACGAGAACGTGCCCGACAGGTGCGAGAAACCGGGCGTGCCCAGCCGCGGACGGCCCTTGGTATCCAGGGCCGGCACGGCCGCCTGGCCGTTGACCGAGACGTCGCGCAGCGTGCCCTGCAGGCTGTAGTGGGGCTTGCCACCGCTGCGGTCGAGCATGCCCGCGCGCTCGCGGCTCCAGCTGACGTTGAGGTTGTCGATGTGCCCGGCCGGCTGCAGCGCGCGCAGCCGGCGCAGCACCGCGGTCTCCAGCGGCATCGAGCTGGCCAGCGCGCGCACCGTGTTCAGGTCCAGCGTGGGCGCCTTCAGCGTGAACTTGCGCAGGTTGCCGTCCTTGGCATAAGCCCAGCCGAGCTCGACCTTGCGCATGCCTTCGCGCCAGCTGGCGTCGGCCGGAGCCGCCTGGCCGCTGGCAGGCTGCGGCTGCGGCTGCCACAGCAGCGTGTCGACGGTGAGCAGGTTGCTGCCGTCGCGTTCGGTCCGGTGCAGCAAAAAGGCCTGCGCATTGGCCAGCCGCAGCGGGGCGGCGGCGCCGGCCAGCTGCAGGTCGACGCTGCTGGCGCGCAGACGGGTCTGGCTGCGCACGATGCGGCCCTGGCGGAATTCGATGCTGCCGTCGGTGCTGAAGGTGCCGCTGGCCACGCCCTCGAACATGGCCAGGTAGCGCTGCAGCACCGGCAATTCCAGCTGGGCCACGTCCCAGCTGGCCTGGCCGCTCCAGTAGCGCCAGTTGCCGGCGCTGTGCAGGTAATCGTTGCTGAAGGTGGACTTGACCACCAGCGGGCGCGGGCCCAGCGCCGGCGAGCGCGCTTCCAGCGTCACGGTATGGCGCGAGCCGTCGCGGCGGGTGTCGAGGAGGATTTCGCCGATATCGAGCTGCGGCAGGCCTGCCTTCTCGTCGAGCCAGCGCAGCCTGCCGTCGGACAGCGACACGCGGCCCTGCGACATCAGCCAGCCCAGGAAGCGGTCGTCTTCCTGCTGGCCGCCGGTGGCATCGACCTGCATGCCGCCGACCAGCAGCTTGCCCTCGGGCGTGCGGCGCACCAGGATGTCGGTGCCGGTGGCGCCCAGGCTGACGAACTGCAGGCCCATGCTGAACAGCGAGCGCCACGACAGCTTGCCGTCTAGCGTGGCGGTCGCAAGCAGCACGCGCTTGCCATTGTCCACGGCGCGCAGGTCGCGGGCGCGGAAGGCGGGGTGCCAGCCGTCCCAGTAGGTATCGAGCGCGCCGATGGTGACCTGTGCCGACAGCGCGAGCGAGCCGCGTTCCTCCAGCCATTCGCGCGCGGCCGATGCCTGCGGCCATAGCACGAAGCGGATCAGCAGGCCCGCCACCAGCGCCAGCACGCCCAGCACCAGCGCCAGCCGTACCAGCGCGCGTCCCAGGCCGCGCCAGAACGGGTGGCGCACCATGCGAACGACCGCGCGCGCACCGGCGCCGGCGAGGCCGCGCAGCCGCGCAAGGCCCGACGCGGGGCGCGTCAGGGCAGGGGAATCGATACCTGTAGCAGCCAAGGAATGAGCGGGTGGTGGCGAAGCGGGGTTGTTCGCGGCGTTGTCAGCGGATTTGTTGGCGGAACTGGTAGCGGAGCTTTTGACGGTGTCGTTGGCCGGAGCCGGCAGCGTAGCGGCGGCCATATGCCCGCCCGCGCCGCCATTGGGGGGAGCACCGTCAGCGGGTTGTGGGGCGCGGCTGGACATGCGCAGATTATCCGACAATACTAGCCGCTCTCCAATCTGGTGCCCGGCCGGCTACAACAAGAATGCGCGCACCGCGCGCGGCGTGAACCGATGCGGCATGACCCGGGTTCGCCCGCTTTGCCGCCGGTACCGGCCGCACCTTTTCTCGCATTTCAAATTACTGGAATGACTGTCTCTGACCCGACGAGTTCCGCCGCTGGCGATCCCTCCGACCAACATGGCGCGGGCGCCACACCGGGACCGGCTTACCTGGCGGATCCGGCGGCGGCGCTTGCCCCCGGCGAAGGCCCCGGGACCATGACCGCCGGCGCCTTTGCCGTCACTGCGGCGCAGGCCTTGCCGCAGGGTCTGCAGGCGGCCGGCTGTGGCGGCCACGTATTGTACTCGGCAGCGTATTCGCACTACGCGCGGCGTGTGCTGCTGGCCCGCCCCGAACTGCCCGCGGTGATCGCGGCGGCGGCCGGGCAGCCGCTTACGCGCGCGTGGATGGAGGCGCGGCTGCAGGCGCTGCACGAACCTTCGGCCGATGCCGAGGAAGCCACCAAGCGCACCTTGCGCCGGCTGCGCGCCGAAGTCATGTGCGCGGTGATCGAGCGCGACCTGCGCGGCCTGGCCGCGCTGGGCGAAATCACCGGCGCCATGACCGACCTGGCCGAACTGGCGATCCAGCATGGCCTGGCGGTGCTCGGCGCCGATCTCGCCACTACCTTCGGGCGCCCGGTCGGCGAGCAGAGCGGCGAGGTGCAGGAGCTGGTGGTGGTCGGCATGGGCAAGCTCGGCGGGCGCGAGCTCAATGTCTCGTCCGACATCGACCTGATCTTCCTGTATGACGAAGACGGCGACACGCAGGGCGGCACGCGCAGCCTGTCCAACCATGAGTATTTTATCCGCCTCGGCCGCCGCCTGATCAACCTGCTTGCCGAGGTGACCGCCGATGGCTACGTGTTCCGCGTCGACATGCGGCTGCGGCCCAATGGCGACGCCGGCCCCCTGGCGTGCAGCCTCGGCATGCTGGAGGAATACCTGGTGGTGCAGGGGCGCGAGTGGGAGCGCTACGCCTGGATCAAGGGCCGCGTGGTGTCGGCGCTCGGCACGCCGCACGCGCAGCGCACCGCCGGCCTGCTGGCGCGCCTGACCACGCCGTTCGTGTTCCGGCGCTACTTGGACTACGGCGTGATCGCGGCGATCCGCTCGCTGCATGCGCAGATCCGCAGCGAGGCCGCCAAGCGCAGCGGCGGGCTGGCGGGCCACGGCATGAATATCGGCAGCCAGCGCTCGTTCAATATCAAGCTCGGCCGCGGCGGTATCCGCGAGATCGAATTCATGGCGCAGGTGTTCCAACTGATCCGCGGCGGCCAGGATCCCGCGCTGCGCGTGCGGCCCACGCTGGAAGTGCTGGGGGTGGCGGTCGAGCGCGGCCTGCTGCCCGCCGGCCAGGCCGGACAGCTGGGCGACGCCTACCGCTTCCTGCGCCAGCTGGAGCACCGCCTGCAGTACCGCGACGACGCCCAGACCCATCACCTGCCGACCTCGGAAGACGAGCGGCTGGCGGTGGCGCGGATGATGGGCTGTGCCAGCTGGAACGAACTGCTGGCGCGGCTGGCGGCGCTGCAGGAGCCGGTGGCGCAGCAGTTCGAGGCGACCTTCTCCGACCCCGACGCCGCGCCCTGCGAGGCGCTGTGGCCCGACATCGTGCTCGACGACAACGCCGCGCGCGCGCAGGACAACCAGCAGGACGCCGCCGCGCCGGCGCAGGGCGGGGAGGATGCGTGCGACGATGCCACGCCGTGCCGGCGCCTGCAGGCGGCCGGCTTCACCGACTGCACCGGCCTGTTCGACCGGTTGCGCGCGATCGCGTCGTCGCTGCGCTACCGTGCGCTGTCCGAGTCCAGCCGCGCCCGCTTCGACCAGCTGGTGAACCGCGCGCTCGACCTGGCCGCGCGCCAGGACGACGCCGACAGCACCATCGCGCGCTTTATCGACTTTCTCGAGGCCATCAGCCGGCGCGCCTCCTACCTGTCGCTGCTGTCCGAGTACCCGCAGGCGATGGACCGCGTTGCGCAGACGCTGCATGCCTCGCGCTGGGCCGCGGCCTACCTGACGCGCCATCCGCAACTGCTCGACGAACTCCTCGACAGCGATGCGCTGGCCGGCGCGCCCGACTGGGCCGCGTTCCGCAAGCGCCTGCACGAGCGGCTGCTGGCCGCCGAAGGGCAGGTCGAGCACCAGATGGACATCCTGCGCCGCGAGCACCACGCCGAGACCTTCCGCGTACTGCTGCAAGACCTGCAGGGCATGCTGACGGTGGAACAGGTGGCCGACCGGCTGTCGGACCTGGCCGACGCCATGCTCGATGCCACGCTGCAGACGGTGTGGCGCCAGCTCGCCACGCGCCATTGCGACACGCCGCGCTTCGCGGTGATCGCCTACGGCCGGCTCGGCGGCAAGGAGCTGGGCTATGCCTCGGACCTCGATATCATCTTCCTGTATGACGACGAGCACGAGAGGGCGCCCGATGTCTACGCCGCCTTCGCGCGCCGGCTGATCACCTGGCTCACCAGCCATACCGCGGCGGGTGCGCTGTTCGACGTCGATACGCGGCTGCGCCCCAACGGCGCGGCCGGCCTGCTGGTCACCGGCTTCGACGCCTTCCGCCGCTACCAGCTGCGCGAGGGCGACAACACCGCATGGGTCTGGGAACACCAGGCGCTCACGCGCGCGCGCTTCTGTGCCGGCGATGCGGCCATCGGCGAGCGCTTCGAGGCGCTGCGCGACGAGGTGCTGCGCCAGGAGCGCGATGCCGCGGTGCTGCGCGGCGAGATCGTGCAGATGCGCCGCAAGGTGGCCGAGGGCCATCCCAATCCCACCAGCCTGTTCGACCTCAAGCACGACCGCGGCGGCATGGTCGACATCGAGTTCACGGTGCAGTACCTGGTGCTGCTGCACAGCCGCGCGCATCCGCAGCTGACGCGCAACGCGGGCAATATCGCGCTGCTGCGCGAGGCCGGCGCGCTCGGGCTGATCGATGCCGCGCTGGCCGTGGCGGTGGGCGACGCCTACCGGCTGTTCCGCGCGCGCCAGCACCAGTTGCGGCTCGACGGCCAGGCGCACGCGCGCTTGGCGGCGGAATCGGTCGCCGGACAGAGGGCGCAGGTGCGCACGCTGTGGCAGGCCGTGTTCGGTGAGGACTGAGGCCACCATGGCCACGAAGGCCACGCCCGCCGCGGCGGCCCCGGGCCGTCCCGCCGGTGCCTCGTGGCCGGGGCTGCTGGCGGCGAGCGCGCTGGTGTGGGCGCTGTCGGCCTGCTTCACCTTCCTGCCGTGGTGGCACGCCCACGGCCTCTATCTGCGCGATGCAGTACGGCTCGACGGCCAGTGGTGGCGGCTGGCCACCGCCATGTGGGTGCACCTGGGCGCGATGCACTGGCTGGCCAACGCACTTGCGGCCGCGGGGCTGCTGGCGCTGGCCGGGCGTGCGGCGCGGGCGCGCGCCATGCTGCTGGTGTTGCTGGCGTGCGGCCTTGCCGTGCAGGCCGCGCTGCTGCGCGTGCCATCGGTCGGCTGGTATGGCGGCTTGTCCGGCGCCTTGCACGGGCTGGCGCTGTGGGGCGGGCTCAGCCTGTTGCGCGCGCCCGGGTTGTCGCGCGTGCTCGGCGTACTGCTGTGCCTGGGCGTGCTGGCCAAGGTGTGGCTGGAGCAATCGTGGCTGGCGCCGGTGATCTTTGACCCGTCATGGGGGTTCGGCGTGGTGCGCGCCGCGCACGCAGCCGGCGCGGTGGCCGGACTGCTGTGCTGGGTCGTGCAGGAGTGGTGGCTGGCGCGGCGGCCGCTGCGCAGCGCCGACGGCGACTGAGCCGCATCCGCGGCAGGGCAAGCTGGCAGGGCAAGCTTTATGCGCGCCGGCGCAGCGCGAAGCCGAGCAGGCCGGTGCCGGCCAGCGCGAGCGCGAGCCAGCGTGGCACCGCGCCGCCACCGCCACCGCCGGACGGTGCCGGCGCGGCGGCCGCCGGCGGGGCCGACACCGCCGCGGCCAGCGCGTTGTCGGCATCCAGCAGCCCGGCGCCGCACACGCCTGGATTGGTGGTGCAGAAGGTGCCGGATGGATGCGGCCGCGCCGAGGCCTTCAACGCCGCGGTCACTTGCGCCGGCGTCAGCGACCCGTTCAGCGCGAACATCATCGCCACCACGCCAGACACCATCGGTGCCGCGAAGCTGGTGCCCTGCGACGACGATATCGTGTAGGCCCCGATCGAGGTGGTGCCGTTGTTGCCCAGCGTGCGGATTACCGAAAGCGTGGTGGTGCATGCCCCGTTCTGCACGCGCGAATTGCCGCAGCCGCCGCCCGGCGCGCTGATCGCCACCTGCGGGCCGATGTTGGCATAGGTGGCGTTCTCGCCGTCGTTGGCGTGGGCCGTGACGGCGATCACACCGCTGCAATCGGCCGGCGCTTCGACCGCGCTGCGGTTGTTGCCCGCCGCCGCCACCACCACCACGCCGCGCGCGTTCAGGTCGTTGACCGCCTGCTGCTCGATGCTGCTGCAGGTGCCGCCGCCAAGGCTGATATTGACCACCCGCGCCGGGGTTGGATTGGCCGGCACATTCGGCACCGGCAGGCCGCCCGCCCAGCGCATGCCGTCGACCGTATCGGACAGCAGCGCGCCGCAGCGTCCCGACACCCGCACCGGCAGGATGGGGGCGCTCCAGTCGACGCCGGCAATGCCTTCGCCGTTGTTGGTGACCGCGCCCATCACGCTGGCCACGCGCGTGCCGTGCCAGCTGTTGGACGTGGCCTCGGTGGTCGGTGTTGAACTGCCGGGGCAGGTGAAGCCGGCCGGGACATTGTCGCCGGGATCGGTAGCGTCGCTGTCGCGCCCGTCGTCGCCGTCATTGGAGACGATGGCGCTGCTGATGAAGTCAAAGCCCGGCAGAAGCCGGGAGGCCAGGTCGGGGTGTCGCAGCACGCCGGTATCGACCACCGCGATCACGATGCCGCCGCTGCCACGCGTGCGGTCCCAGGCGCGCGGCAGGTTGACGCCGCCGACGGCGGTGCCGGTGCCCATCAGGTAAGGCTGGTTGGCGGAGAATTGCGGGTCGTTGGGCAGGGTATCGTGCAGGTGCAGCCAGCGGTCCGGCACGGCATCGGCCACGCGCGGGTCCTGGCGCAGGCGGGCGGCGGCGGCTTCCGGGTCGGAGGCGAGTTCGTCCGGCACCTGCAGCAGGTCCATGTTGCCGCCCATGGGGCGGCGCAGCGTGGCGGCGATGCCGGTGCGCTCGCGCAGTTGCTGCAGCGGACTCGTCGCTGATGCGGCCGGCTCCTTGCTGCTCACGGTGGAGGTGGTGCCATCGCGCCAGCGCACGATGATCTGGCCGGTGTAGGCCGGGGCCGCGGCTGAAGTCGAGGAGGGCGCGGCGCCTGCGGCGACCGGTGCTGCGCCACAAAGCGCAGCGATGGTGATCAGGGCTGCCCGCCAGTGGGGCAACGCGAAGCAGTGACGGAAGACGGACTGCGCGGGATGCAGCATGTATTCCTCCAGAGGCACCCCGCACGTCATCGGGCGCGCAGGGGGATCGAATGTAGGGAATACGATCCGCGCCGGTTGCGCAAGGGATACCGAAGGTTTAGAACCCGCCGCTTCCGGACGGACTCCGCGGGCAACTCAGCTCTTGGGCATATCCCGGCTGGTCGGCATGGTGCGGTTTGGCTGGATCATCCGGTCCGGCTCGGCGGTCTCGACACGCGGGATGGCGCGCAGCGTATCAACCGCCTGGTCGATGGTGGCATCCGCCGATTTGGAGATCGCCGTCACCAGCCAGACCCCGCCCGACATGGGGCGCTTGACCACATAGCGGATCGGGCCCTTGATCTCGGCCAGCAACTTCCCGGCATCCTCGGACATTTCGACCGCGGGCGGCTTGAACTTGACCATGATGTCGCCCACCGCGCGGTCGTCGGTGATGCTTCCCGGCGGCGGGGCGTAAGGCCCCGACTGGGCCTTGCAGCCAGACAATGCCAGCAGTGCGGCCGTGGCCGCTGTGGCCAGGGCCAGGACGGCGCGCAAGGGGCGGTGGCGGCGGCCTGCCGGCGGCGCGTGGCGGGTCATGGTGAGGCTCCTGTGAAAGTTGGTTCGGGTGCGCCGATGCAAGCGCGATGTGGGGGCGACGTGGGCGATGTGGGCGACGATGCCGGGGCATCAGCCGGCGGCGCGGCGGCCGCGCCGGCTTTCCTTGGCCGTGCCGCGCACCGGGGCGCCGGCCTGGGCTTCGGCGCCTTGCGCCAGCATCTCTTCGGCATGCTGCAACGTGGTCGCGGTGACGGTTGCGCCGCCCAGCATGCGCGCGGTCTCGACCACGCGCCCGGCCGGGTCGAGCACGCGGATGCGTGAGCGCGTAACCGAGCGCGTAACCGAGCGCGTGACCGAGCCATCACCGCCATCGGTGGTTTCCTTGCTGACCAGCAGGTGCGTGCCGGCCTGCGCGGCGACCTGCGGCAGGTGGGTCACGCACAGCACCTGGCGCGCGCGGCCCAGTTCCTGCAGGCGCCGGCCGACGACTTCGGCGACGGCGCCGCCGATGCCGGTGTCGACTTCGTCGAAGATCAGCGTCGGCGTGGGCGAAGCCTCGCTGGTAATCACCGAGATCGCCAGGCTGATGCGCGCCAGTTCGCCGCCGGACGCGACCCGCGCCAGCGGCCGCGCGCTGACGCCGGCATGGCCGGCCACCAGGAACTCGACCTGCTCCAGGCCGTAGCTCTGGCCGTCTTCCAGCGTGTTCAGCGCGGCGACAAAGCTGCCGCCCGCCATCGACAGGCCCTGCATGGCCTCGGTGACCGCGGCCGACAGCGCCTGCGCCGCTTGCGAGCGCGCATGGCTGAGGTGCTGCGCCAGCGTCAGGTAGGCGGCCTTGGCGGCGGCTTCGCGCGCCATCACCTTGTTCAGGTCCTGCGCGGCCTGCAGGTCGTCGAGCTGCTGGCGGCGCGCCAGCAGCTCATCGGGCAGCTGCTCGGGAGGCAGGCGGTACTTGCGCGCGGTGGCGTGCAGCGCCTGCATGCGTTCCTCGACGGCCTGCAGCCGTTCGGGATCCAGCTCGAGCCGGTCGACGTAGCGGGTCAGCGAATGCGCGGCTTCCTCGGCCTGCACCTGGGCCGGCTCGAGCGCGGCCAGCACGTCGCGCAGCGCCGGGTCGACGTCGGCCAGCTGCTGCAGCCGGTGCACGATGGTGTTCAGCGCCGATAGCACCGAGCCGTCGGCTTCGGACAGCGCCTCCAGCGCCGCGCGGCTGCCGTCGATCAGGCCGGCGGCATGCGACAGGCGGTTGTACTCGGCCTGGATCTCTTCCCATTCGCCCGGCTGCGGGTTGAGCTTGTCGAGCTCGCCGACCTGCCACTCCAGCCGCTCGCGCTCGAGCTGCATCTCGCGCGACTGGTGCTCGACCGCCTCGCGCTGGCGCACGCAGGCGCGCCACGCGCGCCAGGCCTCGGCCACCGCGCCGGCCTGCTGGGTCAGCCCGGCGTGGGCGTCGAACAGCAGGCGCTGCGCGTCCGGGCGCAGCAGCAGCTGGTGCGCGTGCTGCCCGTGGATGTCGACCAGCTGGTCGCCCACTTCGCGCAGCTGCGCCAGCGTGGCCGCGGCGCCGTTGATAAAGGCCTTGCTGCGGCCGCCGGCATCGACCGTACGCCGCAGCAGCACCGCGCCGGCGCCGTCATCGTCTTCGGCATTGAGCTCGCGCTCGGCCAGCCAGGCGTCGAGCGCCGGGTGGGTCGTGAAGGTGGCGCTGATGCTGGCGCGTGCGGCGCCTTCGCGCACGATGCCGGCGTCGGCCCGCTCGCCCAGCACCAGGGCCAGGGCGTCGATCAGGATCGACTTGCCGGCGCCGGTCTCGCCGGTAAAGACGGTGAAGCCAGGGGTGAAATCGAGGTCGAGCGTGTCGACGATGACGAAATCGCGGATGGACAGGCTGCGCAGCATCGTGGCGGATCGTGGCGAAAGTGAGATCGGTCCGGAAAGTCGGGCTGGCGTAGGATCGGGGTGGCTAGCTCGGGCTCTGGGGGCGGCTCAGAGGCGGTTGTCTTCGGACGGGTATTCGTGCCAGTGCAGCTTCTTGCGCAGCGTGGCGTAGTAGTTGTAGCCC
The DNA here is from genome assembly GCF_015549295.1 of Cupriavidus sp. IK-TO18. Classification (NCBI taxonomy): domain Bacteria; kingdom Pseudomonadati; phylum Pseudomonadota; class Betaproteobacteria; order Burkholderiales; family Burkholderiaceae; genus Cupriavidus; species Cupriavidus sp. IK-TO18. Next base: position 8,911 of record NZ_JADGMP010000015.1, on the reverse strand, counting down.
ACCGGGTGCAGCAGGTTGATGCTCTTCTCCGAGCGCCGCACCACGATGCGGTCGCCGGGCAGCAGCGAGGTCAGCGACTGCATGTCGAAATTGACGCTGGCGTCGCGCGCGCTGGCCACTTCGATGGTGACCTCGGCATCGTGCGGCAGCACGATCGGGCGGTTCGACAGCGCGTGCGGGGCGATCGGCACCAGCACCACGCCCGACAGCGTCGGGTGCAGGATCGGGCCGCCGGCGGACAGCGCGTAGGCGGTCGAGCCGGTCGCGGTCGACACGATCAGGCCGTCCGAACGCTGGTTGTACATAAAGTTGCCGTCAACGGACACCGCCAGCTCGACCATGCCGGAAATGCCTGAGCGGTTCACCACCACGTCGTTCAGCGCCAGCGCCGAAAAAATGACGCTGTCGTCGCGCACCACGCGGGATTCGAGCAGCAGCCGGTTCTCGGCCTCGTAGCGGCCGTCGAGCATGTCGGGCAGCACCGTGTGCACGTCTTCCAGCGCGATGTCGGTCATGAAGCCGAGCCGCCCGTGGTTGACCCCGATCAGTGGCACGTCGTACCCGGCCAGCTGGCGGGCAATGCCCAGCAGCGTGCCGTCGCCGCCCAGCACCACCGCCACGTCGGCGTGCTGGCCGATTTCCTCGGCCGACAGGGCAGGGTAGGCGGTCAGCCCGGTGGCCAGCGCGGTCTCGCGCTCGAACACCACATCCTGGCCGTTGCGCAGGATATAAGAGGCGATCTCCTCCAGCGGTCCTTCGATGCCGGCAGTCGAGTAGCGGCCCACCAGGGCGACGGTGTTGAACGAAGTGCGCAAGGCGCTGGCTCTCGGGGGGGCGGACATGCCGGGATTAGACCATACCGCCGCTGCCGTTGCCAGCAGGCGCCGGCGCCGCAACCCAGGCGGGGCGCCAGAAGGTCTAAAACTTGCGTAAAATCGGGACATCATGGATGAACGTTCCAAAACGCTGCTCAAGACCCTGATCGAGCGCTACATCGCCGAAGGCCAGCCGGTCGGGTCCCGCACCCTGTCGAAATTCTCGGGGCTGGACCTGTCACCCGCGACCATTCGCAATGTGATGTCCGACCTGGAGGAAATGGGCTTTATCGCCAGCCCGCACACGTCGGCCGGCCGCATCCCGACGCCGCGCGGGTACCGGCTGTTCGTCGATTCCATGCTGACGGCCAAGCCGCTGGAGCGCAACACCGAACTGGCCGAGCTGACCGGCCAGATCCAGGGCCAGCTCGGCGCCCAGCAGCTGGGTCCGCAGCGCATGATCACGGCGGCAGCGCGCACGCTGTCCAACCTGTCGCACTTCGCCGGCGTGGTGATGACGCCCCGGCGCGCGCAGGCGTTCCGGCAGATCGAATTCATGCGCCTGTCCGACAAGCGCATCCTGCTGATCATCGTCAGCCCCGAGGGCGACGTGCAGAACCGGATCATCCAGACCGAGCTGTCGTATACCCCGGCCCAACTGATCGAGGCCGCCAACTACTTCAACTCGCACTACACCGGCATGAGCTTCGACGCCGTGCGCAGCCACCTGCGCGTCGAGCTGCAGGACCTGCGCCGCGACATGTCGCAGCTGATGCAGGCGGCGGTCGAGGCCGGCAGCGTGGCCGACGACGAGGAAGACGACCACGTCTATATCAGCGGCGAACGCAAGCTGCTCGAAGTGGAAGACCTGTCTTCCAGCATGGACAAGCTGCGCCGGCTGTTCGACGTGTTCGAGCACAAGACCAGCCTGCTGCAGCTGCTCGATGTCTCCAGCCACGCCCAGGGCGTGCAGATCTTCATCGGCGGCGAGAGCCAGCTGGTGCCGCTGGAAGACATGGCGGTCATCACCGCGCCGTACGAGGTCGACGGGCAGATCGTCGGCACCCTCGGCGTGATCGGCCCGACACGCATGGCATACGAGCGCGTGATCCCGATCGTAGACATCACCGCGCGGCTGCTGTCCAGCGCGCTGAGCCAGAACCAGTGACGCGGCTGGCCGGTCTGACAAGCTGCCCCATTCCTACCGAGCGCCACCTGCGCTGGCGCGCCGCCATGGCGCGTTGCCGGCCGCGCGCCAACCCGGAAGCGACATGACGTTTTCACCCGAACCGGTTTACCAGCACGGGCAGGCGCCGCGCACGGCGATCCTGCTGGTCAACCTGGGTACCCCCGATGCGCCCACGCCCAGGGCGGTGGGGCGCTACCTGAAGGAATTCCTGTCCGACCCGCGCGTGGTCGAGATCCCGCGTGCCGCCTGGCTGCCGCTGCTGCATGGCGTGATCCTGCCGCTGCGTTCGCGTGCGTCGGCGTTGAAGTACGAGTCGATCTGGCTGCGCGAGGCGCATATGACCGGCTCGCCGCTGCTGGTCTACAGCGAGCGCCAGGCCCATGCGCTGCAGCGGCTGCTGAACCAGAACGGCCACGAGGTGACGGTGGCGTGCGCCATGCGCTACGGCAACCCCTCGATCGCCTCGGTGATGGAAGCGCTGCGCCGCCAGGGCTGCGAGCAGGTGCTGGTGCTGCCGATGTATCCGCAGTACTCCGGCACCACTACCGCAACCGCCTTCGACGAAGTGTTCCGCGTGCTGGGACAATGGCGCAACCAGCCCGAGCTGCGGCTGGTCAAACATTTCCATGACCATCCCGCTTATATCTCGGCGCTGCACCAGCAGGTCGGGGCCTACTGGTCACGGCACGGCATGCCCGATTTTGCGCACGGCGACAAGCTGATCCTGTCGTTCCACGGCGTGCCGCGGCGCACGCTCGAGCTGGGCGACCCGTATCACTGCGAGTGCCTGAAGACCGGCCGGCTGTTGGGCGACGCGCTGGGCTTGCAGCCGGGGCAATATCAGGTGACGTTCCAGTCTCGTTTTGGCAAGGCGGAGTGGCTGCAGCCGTACACGGCCCCGACGCTGGCGGAGCTGGGCAAGGTTGGCGCCGGCCGGGTCGATGTGTTCTGCCCGGGTTTCCCGGCGGACTGCATCGAGACGCTCGAGGAAATCGCGATGGAAGGGCAGACCGAGTTCAAGGTCGCGGGCGGCAAGGATTTCCACTTTATTCCTTGCATGAACGACGCGGCGCCGTGGGTGGCGGCGATGGCGGAGATTGCCCTGCAGCACCTGCAGGGATGGCCGCTCAACACGCCGCACCCGCATGAGCTGGAAGCGCGTCGCTCGCGTGCGCAGACCCGGGGAGCCGCAGCATGAACGTGGATTTTGAAGCGGATGCGCGCCAGCGCATCGACAAATGGCTATGGTGCGCGCGCTTTTTCAAGACGCGCTCGCTTGCGGCCGAGGCGGTGGAGCGGGGCAAGGTGACCGTCAACGGCCAACTGGTCAAGAACTCGCGTGAAGTGCGGCCCGGCGACAAGGTCGCGCTCGAAGCGCACCAGCAGCGCTGGGAACTCCAGGTGAAGGGCATTGCCCCGGCGCGCGGACCGGCACCGGTGGCGCAGACGCTGTATGAAGAGAGTGCCGACAGCCAGGCGCGCCGGCAGGCCGAGGCCGAGCGGCGCCGCCTGCAGCCGGAGCCCGCCGCGCAGTTGCAGGGGCGCCCGACCAAGCGCGACCGCCGCCGCATCGATGACTTCCGGCACTGAGGCTGGCAGGAACGACACGCGGCGGCGCCGGCACAATGCCGGGGCCGCCGCGGTGCGAGCGTGTGTGCCGGAAAGTTGCGCTGGCGCTTATTCCTGCGAGACTTCCTGGCTGATGATAGGAACGATGTAGTGCTTGAACACCGCCTTGCCACTGCCATACTCGGTATCGCGCGGCGAGAAGGCGTCGGACAGGCAGATAAAGGCGGTCATGACCGCCAGGGCGGCCACGAGGCAGAGCGTCACGACTGGCAGCTTATGCATGGCCAACCTTTCGGAAGAGGCACAAAAATGAACCATCTCCAGGCCCCCGGCATTTTTGTCATTTTTCGTAAGAGAATGTTAGTGAGTGCAGTGCAGCAAGGCAATAAGGCGTCAATTGCATAACTCACGCCTTTGTAACCGCTTGTTTCCGCGTCTCGCCGGCGCCACTCTTGAAATCCGGCGCGACGCCACCAATTGCCCGCTAAACACGCCGATTGACCCACCGCGGCCGTACCCACGGACGGCCGCGCCAATGCATTGATACGGATCGACATGGAAGAACAGAAGCAGACGCCATCCAACCCGACGCCCAACGACGAAGCCAGCGCCCCTGCCGCGCAGGAGAACGCCGCGCCGGAGGCTGCCGCCGTGGAGGATGTGGCGGCCCAGCTGGCCGCCCTGGAAGCCAAGGCGCGTGAACACTACGACCTGTACATGCGCGCGGTCGCCGAGGGCGAAAACATCCGCCGCCGGGCGCAGGAAGACGTTGCCAAGGCCCACAAATTCGCCATCGAGAACTTCGCCGACAACCTGCTGCCGGTGATGGACAGCCTGCAGGCCGCGCTGGCTGACGGTTCCGGCGATATTGCCAAGCTGCGCGAAGGCGTCGAACTGACTGCGCGCCAGCTGGCAGCCGCGTTCGAGCGCGGCAAGATCGTGGAACTGAACCCGGTCGGGGAGAAGTTCGACCCGCACCGCCACCAGGCCATTTCGATGGTGCCGGCCGACCAGGAACCCAACACCGTCGTCACCGTGCTGCAGCGCGGCTATACCATTGCCGACCGCGTGTTGCGCCCGGCGCTGGTGACGGTGGCGGCACCGAAGTAAGCCGGACTGCTTAGCGGCTGAGGCTGCGCCCGGTGCCGTCCAGGCCCGGGCGTTTTGCTTTCTTGCCTTTGCGGGAGCGAATCATGTCAAGCGAATCGCCGGCCGGCGAGCCGTCCGCGGACCAGGCCGCGGCAGCCCACCTCGACCATCGCGCCTTCGAGGCCTTTGGCATGCGCCAGGTCGACGACGCCGGCATCGACGCCGCGATTGCGCAGGCCGGCGATGCGCTGGTGTGCGTGTTCTTCTGGGGCGTGGATTGCTTCAATTGCGAGATGGCAAAGAAAGCCATGCTCGCCAATCCCGAGCCGATCCGGGCACTCGGCCTGCACTGGCTCCATGCCAATGTCTATGAGCACCCCGCACTGGGCAAGCGCTTCGGCCTGCACGGCATCCCGGTGTTCATGTTCTTCCAGAACGGCAAGAAGCTCGGCCGTGCCACCGGCTGGCATGGCCACGGCCAGTTTGCCGCTGCGGTCGCCAATGCCCGGCTGAAGGCGGGCGGCAAACCGCTGGCGGGGTGAACCGGCCAGCCAGGCGGCATCAGGCCTTCAGCGCGACAGCGCGTAGCCGATGCGGAACTGCCAGGGCAGCTTGTGGTTGTAGTCGAGCAGGCTTTCGCCATAGCCGACGAAGTAACCCGCCATCAGGTAACCCGCGGTACCCGGCAGCAGCCGCGCCAGCGGATAGGTGACCTGCGCATCGACGCTGCCGTACCACTTGCGCGTGCCCTTGCGCAGCGTGGCGGAAAACTCCCATGAATCCGGGCGCCCATACGCGATGCCCAGGTCCATATAGCCGCGGTAGTGGGCGATGTCAGGGTTGTCGCCCTTTTCCACGTAGGCATAGAGCTTGGGCGCGACGCGCCAGTGCCAGTCGTTCTGGTCGCCGATGTAGAACGTCGGCTTGACGAACACGGTGTTGATGCTGCGCGACTCGTCGCCGCTGCGGCCGTTGGACTCGTGCTCCACGCCGGCCGCCAGCGACAGCCGGCTGATGGCCCGGTTGCGCACGCCGGTATCCGACAGGTAGTAAAACAGGCTCGGCCGGTAGTTGGTGTCGCGGAACGGCTTGGACTGCTCAGACAGGTCCCATAGCGAGAACTGGGTGAAGCCGAGGTAGAGGTTGTCGAACAGGCTCTTCGATGCCGGATCCTCGCCCTCGAAGATCCGGTACTTGAAGCTGAACTGGAACTTCGCGTTGGCGCCATCGTGCGCGCCGACGATGAAGTACATCGGGTCGTAGAACGACAGGCGCGCGCTGTCGCGCAGGTCCGCGGGCGCCGGGGCGGTGGCGCTTGCGCTGGTCACCGGCGTGATCGGAACCGGGACCGTCTCCGCGGCTTCGCCAGCGGCCCCGGCCGTAGCGGCTACCGCGGGCGGGGCGGCGGTGGTGGCCTCGCCCGGCTGCGGCAGCCGGTTCAGAGTGACCACCACCGGCGCGGCGTCGATGCCGGTCGCATCCAGCCGCACCTGGCCGCGCAGCTGCGGCGGCAGGGTCGCGCTGTAGCGGATGGCGCGGTGCTCGCCGCGGCGCAGGTTGACCATGGGCGGCGCGGAGACCTCCCGCCACAGTACGAGGCGTACCGGCGCCTGCATTTCGCTCGACGCGGTCACTTCCAGCGTATCGGGGATCCGGTAACGGCGCGTCGCGCCGTCGGCGCTGACCACCAGCGTCAGCGTCAGGGGCTGGTTGCCGTCGATCACGCGTGGCGGCTGCAGCAGCGCCACGCCGGCGTGGGCGGCCAGAGGAAAAGCCAGCGCCAGTGACAGGCAAAGGGGGGCGACGGCGCGGCTGGCAGGCGCCAGCCGGCGGGGCAGGGTCAATCGGGACATGATGCTGGGCACCGCGGGCGCGGCTGGAACGGCGCGCTGCGGCATCGGGAAATTTCGGAACCCGCAAAGCCTACCACGCGATAGAAAGCGGGTTGTGACGAAATGTACGCAACCGTTGCAGACGGCTAGCAGGCTGCCAGCAACCGGCTAGCGTGGCGGGCTCAGCGCATCGCGCGCCGGCGCACGCTGTCGACGTATTGTTCGCCGTCCGGCGGCAGGCCGCTGCGCTGTGCCTGCCACAGCATCTCGCCCAGGCATTCCATCACTTGGTGCTGGGCTTCGTGCGGCGAATCGAGTCGGCGTACAAGCGCCTCATAAGCCTCGCGAATGCCGCGTGGCTGGTCGACGGAAACCTGTTCCGAGATCGACAGGTGCATCGCCAGGTGCAGGAACGGGTTGGTCTGGCCTTGCTCGGGGGTGTAGTCCTGCGTCAGCGCGCCTTCGGTGTCGCGCAGCAGGTCGTGGTACTCGGGATGCTCGCCGATCCAGTCGACGGCAATGACTTCCAGCGGCGTCAGCACGCTGCCCGCGATCTGCTTCTGCCAGGCTTCGCAGAAGAAACGGCGGACTTCTTCTCGTGAGGGATTAAACATGGTGGCGCCATTGTAAACGAGGGGCGCGGCGAGCGCTGGCGCGCCGGCGGCGCCAAGTAGAATGCGGTATCGCCGACTTCCCGCCATCTTCATGACCGCCTCCGCCACCGCCCACGAACAGGCCCGCGCCAAGCTCACCGGGGTGCTGCTGATCGCGGTGTCGGCCAGCGCCTTCGGCGCCATGGCGATCTTTGCGCGCTTTGCCTATGCGGCCGGTGCCGACGTCTATGGCCTGCTGCTCGTACGTTTCGTGCTGGCGGCGGGGGCGCTGGCGTGGGTGATGCGCACGCGCGGCATCGGCCTGCCGCCGTGGCGGCGCGTGCTGGCGCTGGCGGCGATGGGCGGCATTGGCTATGTGGGCCAGTCGTTCTGCTTTTTCAGTGCGCTGAACCATGCGCAGGCCAGCCTGGTGGCGCTGCTGCTGTACCTGTACCCGCTGTTTGTGACGATCCTGGCCGCGGTGTTCCTGAAAGAGCGGCTGACCACGGCGGCCGTGATCGCGCTGGTGCTGTGCTCGGTGGGGGCCGGGCTGACGGTCGGCGGCGGCGAGGGTTCGCCGCTGGGCATCGCGCTGGGGCTGGCGGCGGCGGTGATCTATTCCGTCTACATCATCGTCGGCGCGCGCGTGACCGCCGGTGTCAACCCGATCGCCACCACCACGGTGATCTGCAGCGCGGCCGCGCTGGTCTACGGTGCGGTCGGGCTGCTGCGTCTTGGCGCGGGTGTGCCGCCGCAGTTCCCGGCGAGCGCAGGCGGCTGGCTGGCGCTGGCGGCGATTGCGCTGCTGTCGACGGTGCTGGCGATCCTGACCTTCTTCGCCGGGCTGCAGCGGCTTGGCGCGGCGCAGGCTTCGATGCTGTCGACGCTCGAGCCGGTGGTCACGGTGCTGCTGGCGGCGTTGCTGCTGGGCGAGCACATGGGCGGCACGCAGGCGCTCGGCGGCGGGCTGATCCTGGCCGGCGTGCTATGGCTGACACGGCGCAGCAGCGCGCCGGCACCGGCCCGCGGCGACATGCAAGAGAATTGAACGGGTTGGTCAAAGACGCTGGCACGGCACATCCTGGCGCTTGGGTAAAATCGCCGCTTCTTTCACTTCATGCATAGGAAGAGCCGCATGTCCCAGATCGACCAAGCCGCGCTGGCGCAACTGTTCACCGAGGCCCGCACCCACAACGTGTGGCAGGACCGCCACGTGGACGACGCCGTCCTGCACCAGGTCTATGACGCGATGAAGTTCGGCCCGACCGCCGCCAACAGCAGCCCGGCCCGCATCGTCTTCGTCAAGAGCGCGGCCGAGAAGGCGCGCCTGGTGGATTGCGTATCGGCCGGCAACGTCGACAAGACCCGCTCGGCGCCGGTCACGGCGATCATCGCCTTCGACAAGGCCTTCCACGACCAGCTGCCGCGCCTGTTCCCGCACGCCGACGCGCGTGCCTGGTATGCCGGCAACGACGAGAAAATCGCCCGCGACGCCCTGATGAACAGCTCGCTGCAAGGCGGCTACTTCATCCTGGCCGCACGTGCGCTGGGCCTGGATTGCGGCCCCATGGGCGGTTTCGACGCCGACAAGGTCAACGCGGCCTTCTTCCCCGATGGCAAGTGGTCGGTCAACTTCCTGGTCAACCTGGGCTACGGCGTTGCCGACAAGCTGCATCCGCGCCTGCCGCGCCTGCCGTTCGACGAAGCCTGCCGCATCGTCTGAAGAGGCCGCGCGCCAGAACCAAAAAAAAGCGACCCGTCGGGTTAATGCCGTTCAGTTAAGGTCCTTTCTGAGGAACCGGACGGTGTAGCGCTTAGGCAGGG